>JARRQH010000408.1:0-2674 GCA_037381985.1 Pseudolabrys sp. | reverse complement strand
ACGTTCGGGTGCACCATGCCGCAGCCGAGTATCTCCATCCAATCCTCGCCCTCGCCGAAGCGCACCTCGTCCTTGCTCTTGCGGCACTGGACGTCGACTTCCATCGACGGCTCGGTGAACGGGAAGAACGACGGCCGAAAGCGCATCTTGAGATGATCGACCTCGAAGAACGCCTTGAAGAACTCTTCCAGGATCCACTTCAGGTGGCCGAGGTGCGAGGTCTTGTCGATCACCAGGCCTTCGACCTGGTGGAACATGGGCGTGTGGGTCTGGTCTGAGTCGGAGCGGTAGGTGCGGCCCGGGCAGATGACGCGGATCGGCGGCTTCTGGGCCAGCATGGTGCGCACCTGCACCGGCGAGGTGTGCGTGCGCAGCAACAGGCGCGAGCCGTCGGCCTTCTGCGGGAAATAGAAGGTGTCGTGCATGTCCCGGGCCGGATGGCCTTCCGGGAAGTTCAGCTTGGTGAAGTTGTAGTCGTCGGTCTCGATATCGGGACCTTCGGCCACCGCAAAGCCCATGTCGGCGAAGATGGCGGTGATCTCGTCGATCGTCTGCGTGATCGGATGCACCGTCTCGGTGTTGAGGCGGGCATCGAGCGCGGCGGCGGCGAGTTCGTCCTTGCGCGCGGCCAGCGCGGTGCCGACGCGGTCCTTGAGGCCGTTGATCGCCGGCCCTTGAACCTTGCGCTCGTCCGGCGTCATCGCGCCGAGCGTCTTGAGCAGCGCCGACACCGAGCCGCTTTTTCCCAGCGCGCCGACGCGCACCGTCTCCAGCGCTGCCTCGTCGCTTGCCGCGGCGACGGCGGACAGGATTTCGTTTTCGAGCGTTGCGATGTCGGACATGGGATCCCCGTGCACCGACCGTCATCGTCCGCGAAGGCGGACGATCCAGTAACCCCTGCACACGCGAGATTACGATAGGCCGGTGGTTACTGGATGCCCCGCCTTCGCGGGGCATGACAGTCCGTGGATTACGCCGGCAGCGCGGCCTTGGCCTTCTCGACGATCACCTGGAACGCCGCCGGCTCACGGATGGCGAGATCCGATAGCACCTTGCGGTCGACCTCGACGCCCGCCTTGGCGAGCCCGTCGATAAACTTCGAGTAGTTGAGGCCGAACGGCCGCACGGCGGCGTTCAGGCGCTGGATCCAGAGCGCGCGGAAGGTGCGCTTGCGGCGCTTGCGGTCGCGGAAGGCGTACTGGTTGGCCTTCTCCACCGCCTGCTTGGCGACGCGGATGGTGTTCTTGCGGCGGCCGTAATAGCCCTTGGCGGCCTTGTAGACTTTCTTGTGCTTGGCGTGGGCGGTGACGCCACGTTTGACGCGGGCCATGGGAAAACTCCTATCAGTCTAGGCAAACGGGAAAGGACGACGAAGAAATCCGGATCAGCCGTTCGGCATCCAGTATTTCTTGATGTTGTCGCCGTCGGTCTTGAACAGCACCGCGGTGCCGCGATGCTCGCGGATGGTCTTGGTGGTCCGCTTGATCATGCCGTGGCGTTTGCCGGACTGCTGGTACTTCACCTTGCCAGTGCCGGTAATCTTGAAGCGCTTTTTAGCGCCCGACTTGGTCTTCATCTTGGGCATTTGGCTCTCCAATGCGGCCCGGGGCTTGGAAGCCCGTCCGGCCGAAATAGGCCCACGCGAAGCCTCGGAGGCTTCGGGAGCCGGTGCTCGGGATTGAGCGAAATGTCGTCGCCACGGCAGCCCTTTAGCCGGGCGGCGAGCGGGCGGGTTATGGCAGAGGAACGGGCGGTTTTCAACAGAAGAGAGGCGCCAGGGCGGTGCCGGTCGAACCCGAAAACCACGGGGCTTCCTTGTACGTTGGCACCGGGGCCCTTCCCCACGCCCGAGCTCGGACGGCCCATGCTATTTTTTCTAAAGAAATTCGTAGGAGGTTGCCATGGTGGCTCAACTACGCCCGGATACGGCCGTCTCGGATTCCGCAGTCATCACCAAAGCGACCATTCGCGCCGCGGACCGGCTCAGACTCAAGAACAAGGTGCTGGCGCGGATCATCGGCGTTTCCGAATCCACCGTCACGCGCATGAAGCAGGGCGATTACCCACTGGAGCCGGGTCAGAAGCCGTTCGAATTGGCGGTGTTGTTCGTGCGTCTCTACAGATCGCTCGACGCCGTCATCGGCGGCGACGACACGGTGGCGTCCGAATGGTTGAAGAACGAGAACACCGCTTTGAGCGGAAAGCCGCTTGAAATAATTCAAACGATTTCCGGACTGACTAATGTCATCCAGTACTTGGACTCTCGACGCGCTGTCGTCTGACGCCCATGCCGACAAAGGCGCGTGCTGGCGCGTCGTTGAAGCGCAGCATTATATCTCGACCGCCAAGCTGACCGACACCGCAGAAGAACAGGACAGACTCGAATCGCTCATCGACGCGAGCAAACCGGTCGTTCCGGAAGAATGCCGGCATCTTCATTATTTGTTTTTTACGCCATTCAGGTATGGCGCGCCCTATCCGCGCGGCTCTCGGTTCCGGCGCGCCGGCCTGTCGCCCGGGGTCTTTTACAGTTCGGTCTTGTCGAGGACGGCCGTCACCGAGTTGGCCTTTTATCGCTTGCTCTTTTACGCCGAGTCACCCGCCACCAAGTGGTCCGCCGAACCGGCCGAATACACCGTGTTTTCGGCTGAATATGCGGTGGGGCGTGCGATCG
>JARRQH010000407.1:0-2717 GCA_037381985.1 Pseudolabrys sp. | reverse complement strand
GCCAGCGTCAGTGCTTCCTTCCTGATCAGGAGCAGATAGCCCTGCTGGGCTCCGGCGTTTTCCAGCACGATCCGCATCAAGGTCTTGAGCAGGTTATCCAGGAGTATTTGGCCGGAGATGGCCTGCGAGGCCTGGATGATCGCGTGGATGTCTATATCCTGTGTTCCCGTGCTGATCCCGGCCGGCGGCGCTTCCCGCAGTTCCGGGTAGAGCTGCTCAAGTTGCCGCACCTTGCTTTGAGCGCCCCAGCGCGCATAGCCAGAGTGCGCCTCTCGCAAATAGGCCCGGGATATGGTCTTGAGGCCGCGCGCGCCGTGGAAACGGGCTGCCGCTTCGTTGGCCATGGCTTCCCAGTGAATGAAGCCGTTTGCCCTGGCCGATTCGATAGCTTGCTCGAAAAGACCCTCGGCCGACAGCTCGTCGCCTTCGATTTCGGCGATCTCCGCTGAAACCAGCGCATGTTTGCCGGCGAAATTTGCTGGACAGTTATCGGCCCAAAAGGCGAGCTTCTTCCGGTAGGCCGCCAATGTCTCCAAGGCGTCGGCTCGATCTGGTTTTGCGGCCTCGCGGCAGGTCCGGGTCAGCACAAGCGCATGCAGGAAGTAGAACGTCGCCTCCATGGGCATGGCCATGATAGCGGCGAGAACCTTCCTGGCTTCCCGCGCATGCGCGTGCGATGCGGCGTCATCGCCCATCAAGTAAGCGGCCATCATCTTCATCGTATGGTAATAGGTGATGCCGCAAGTGAAGGCGGTTTTGGCGATCTTCGCAACAATAGAAAGCTCGCCGATTCCTTCGCCGCTGAAGGAAACGATCCCATCCGTCTCGCCCATCAGGCATTTCAGGAACTGCTGTTCCGCGACAATCGTCTGGTATACGGCATCGTTCCGACAGCCCTGGGCAAAACCGGCGTATTTCCTTGAAAAATTGAGAATATCCCGGAGCGCGTCGCCGCGCTCGACTGCCTGCCAAACGATATTGAAAGCGACAAAGCCCGCAAAGACGTGGTTTCCCGCGTCAACGCAGGCGGAAAATGCCTTCTCCAAAAAAATGAAGTCCGTTGTGATAGGATGAATCCAGAAGTTGTCCTCTCGCTCAGCTTGATCGACATTTCCGAGAACGCGCATCCGGAATGGGGATCGTTGAAGAGAGACCCCAACAGGAAACCGTAGGCGCTATAGCCGTGGCAAGACTCCTTAGTGGGGCCAACCACGAGGGAATAATTGACCAGTTTCAATATCAGCAGCGGAAACAGCTGGGGCCGGCTGGAGGCGTAAGTAGTCGGGGCCACGCCGGAGAGGAGGTCGATTACGGCCTTGGCGCGAGGGTCGGTCGCTTCAGGAGCATCTGCAAGTTCCGCGATCTCACGGCCTTGCAAATTCACCTTCACCGCCGTAGCTGCGGCCTGTGTTTCCCGCTCAAGAGTTGCGTCATCCGGGGGGATTTCAACACCGAAAAGTCGGAGGGCCTTCAGTCCCATTGCCACGGCTTCATCCCAATCGCCGGCGATTTGATATACCTTCAGGCGGAGTTCATAGACTGCGGCCTTGTGGAGATCATTGTCGGCCCTGGCCAGAAGCCTGTCGAACAGGCGCTCAGCCTGCTCGAAGACGCCGCGCAAGTATTCGGTCTCCGCCCAGTCCAGAAAAAGGGCGAACTGGAAGTCATAGCGGGTATCCCATGTTTCCTCGGGCAGGAGGGCGGCTGCGGCTGCAAAGAAATCCCTCGCTGTCGCATAGGCGATCGACGATCGTGCTTTTCTCCCGGCGGCGGCATTGAGTTCGGCGAGCCGCTTTTTTTCGGCCGGGTCCGTCAACACATCGGCGCCTCGATTGAGGTGACTGACAACGTCGAAGAGAATATCGTCGAGTTACTCCTCTCCCGATTGCAAAAGGAGTTTTCGGCCGATGTTCAAATGGATGTCCGGCCGTTCGCCTTCCGGAATCAGGGCGTATGCGGCCTCCTGCACACGGTCATGGAGAAAGGAAACGCTGTCGCCCTGCCGGAGCAGCAACCCCGCCTGGATCGCCTCCAGGAGGTTCTCTTCAACCTCATCTTCCGCTTTTTCCTGGACCTGCGCCAGGGTTGCCAATCTCGCCTCACTCCCCAGGCAGGCAAGTTGCTTCAGGCCCTCCCGGGTTTCCGCCTGAAACCGGCTCAGCTTGCCGATCATCAGATCCGCCACGTTGTCGGTGAAGCCCTTGGCGTGGATGCGATCCAGATCCCACTGCCAGCGGGCCGTGCGTCCGTCGAACGCCACGAGTCCCTCTTCCGCAAGCGTGGTGAAAAACTGGATCATGAAGAACGGATTGCCGCCCGTTTTCTCATAGACCAGCCGTGCCAGCGGCTTTGCACGCTCATCTTCGCAGTGAAAGGTGTCCGCGGTGAACCGGACCACGTCCTCTTTCATCAGGGGGCCGAGCACGATGGACTGAACGGCCGCCCCCTCCTTGCGCATCGAGTCCAGCGCCAGCATGAGCGGGTGGGAAGGACCAACCTCGTTGTCGCGGTATGCGCCAATCAGCAGTATGTTTTTGACCTCGGGGTGGATGAGCAGTTCCTCGAACAGTTGCACGGTTGCGACGTCGAGCCACTGCAGATCGTCCAGAAACAGGACAAGAGAGTGCTCAGGGCGGGCGAAGACCCCGAGAAGACGCCGGAAAACGGTATTGAAGCGGTTCTGGGCATCCTGCGGCGACACGTCCTGTACCGGCGGC
>JARRQH010000406.1:0-2538 GCA_037381985.1 Pseudolabrys sp. | reverse complement strand
CTGCCGCGCCATCGCCGCCGCTATCTTCGGCGACCCGACCAAGGTCAAGTTCGTGCCGCTGACCGCCAAGGACCGCTTTACTGCCCTGCAGTCGGGCGAGGTCGACGTGCTTTCGCGCAACACCACGTGGACGCTGTCGCGCGATACATCGCTGGGCCTCAACTTCACCGGCGTCGACTACTACGACGGCCAGGGCTTCATGGTGCACAAGTCGCTGAAGGTGAACTCGGCGCTCGAACTCAACGGCGCCTCGATCTGCGTGCAGCAGGGCACCACCACCGAGCTCAACCTTGCCGACTTCTTCCGCGCCCACAACATGAAGCTCAAGACGGTGACCTTCGCGACCTCCGACGAGGCGGTGAAGTCCTATGACGCCGGGCGCTGCGACTCCTACACCACCGACGCCTCCGGCCTCTATGCCGAGCGTCTGCGACTCCAGAATCCGGACGACAATATCGTGCTGCCGGAGATCATCTCCAAGGAGCCGCTCGGCCCGGTCGTGCGCCACGGCGACGACCAGTGGTTCGACATCGTGAAGTGGGTGCTGTTCGCCATGGTCGACGCCGAGGAACTCGGCATCACCCAGAAGAATATCGACGCCATGATGAAGTCGACCAACCCGGCGATCAAGCGCTTCGTCGGCACCGAGGGCAACATGGGCGAGCAGCTCGGCCTCAAGAACGACTGGGCGGTCAACATCATCAAGGGCGTCGGCAATTACGGCGAGGCGTTTGACCGCAACGTCGGCAAGGACTCGCCGCTGAAGGTCAACCGCGGCCTCAACCGGCTGTGGGACAAGGGTGGCATCATGTACGCCCCGCCGATCCGCTAAGAGGCTCGAGTCCGGGCGCCATTCGATAACGGGGCGAGGGGTCCGAATGTCGGTGGAAGCGTCGAGCGGCGAAGGCCCCGCGCGTGTTCCCTTCTATAACGACCCTCGCGTCCGCAGCGTCGCCTATCAGGTCGTCCTTTGCATTCTCATCGGCCTGGTCGTCTACGAGGCGACCGTCAACGCCATCGACCACCTGCGCCGCGCCCACATCGCGTCGGGCTTCGGCTTCTGGGACACCACGGCCGGCTTCGATATCAGCCAGACGCTGATCGCCTATTCGGCGGATGCCTCCACCTACGGCCGCGCCTTCTGGGTCGGCCTGCTCAATACACTGCTGGTGGCGGGTATGGGCATCTTCTTCGCCACCGTGATCGGTTTCATCGTCGGTATCGCGCGGTTGTCCAGCAACTGGCTGGTGGCGCGCACGGCGGCCGGCTACGTCGAGACCCTGCGCAACATTCCGCTGCTGCTGCAGTTGCTGTTCTGGTACAACGCCGTGCTCAAGGCGCTGCCCATCGTGCGCAAGAGCTTCAAATTCCCCGGCGGCATCTACCTCAACAACCGCGGCCTGATCATTCCGCAGCCGGTGCTGCAGCCCGACTTCGACTGGGTGACCGGCGCCTTTCTGGTCGCCATCGTCGCCGCGATCGGTTTCCATATCTGGGCCCGCAAGCGCCAGATGCGCACCGGCGAGCAGGCGCCGGTGTTGTGGGTGTCGTTGGCGTTGATCGTCGGGCTGCCGGGGATCGTGGCGGCGTTGCTGGGCTGGCCGGTGGAATTCATCTTGCCGAAGCCGGGGCGCTTCAACATCATCGGCGGCGTCAGCGTGCAGCCGGAGTTCCTGGCGCTGCTGTTCGGGCTGTCGCTCTATACCGGGACCTTCATCGCCGACGTGGTGCGTGCCGGTATCCTGGCGGTGTCGCGCGGGCAGACCGAGGCCGCCTATTCGCTGGGCCTCAAGCCGGGGCCGACGCTGCGGCTGATCGTGGTGCCGCAGGCGATGCGGGTGATCATCCCGCCGCTCACCAACCAGTACCTCAACCTGATCAAGAACTCCTCGCTGGCCGTGGCGATCGGCTATCCCGACCTGGTGCAGGTCTTCGCCGGCACAGTGCTGAACCAGACCGGCCAAGCGGTGGAGGTGATCGCCATCACCATGGCTGTCTATCTGTTCATCAGCCTGGTTACCTCGCTCGCCATGAACATCTACAACCGGCGCATGGCGCTGGTGGAACGGTGAAGGGGGCGGCGCCATGACCACGGCCGACGGCCATCTTCCCGCTGCGGAGCCGCGCTTCGTGCGTCAGGCGCAGATCGAGAGCCGGCCGCCGCCGGTGGCGACGACCGGCACCTTCGGCTGGCTCCGGCAGAACCTGCTGTCGACGCCGTTCAACATCGTGCTCACGATCCTGATCCTGTTGTTCCTGGCCTGGATCATCCCGGACCTGCTGCGTTTCCTGTTCTTTGACGCCGTATGGAGCGGTACCGACCGCGACGCCTGCCGCGAGATCGTGCAACACCGGCCGATCGGCGCCTGCTGGCCGTTCGTCTACGAGCGCGCGCAGTATTTCATCTACGGCTCCTATCCGATCCCGCAGCGCTGGCGGGTCGATCTGTTCTTTGCCGGCCTCGCGGTCGGCGTCGCCTGGCTGTTGTGGATCAACGCGCCGCGGCGTGGCCTCGGCTTGCTGTATTTCTTCGTCGTG
>JARRQH010000405.1:1588-4812 GCA_037381985.1 Pseudolabrys sp. | reverse complement strand
TCCGATCTTGCCTCGGATACATCACAAAGAATTCGCCCTTCTTTGACCGTTTAACCCATAAAGAGAGCCACAATTCGCCGTCCTCGCGCACGCTAACGGCATACAGCCGATCACCTGGTCTCTTAAGAGTGAGAACGCCCATCTTTGGCGTTACGGATCTCAAATATACTGTTTCGTCGAAGATAGAACGCCACGCGCAAAGCTCTTCCGCCGTGGCTTTGGCTGAGTCAATTCCTTGAGAGCGAAGGAACCCCTCGAAGGTGTTGAGATCATCTTCGCTGATGAAGTCGTTCATTCCGGCTGCCAGGGAGCTCTGCGTGAGTGGAGATGTTCGACCAAATGAGGTATAATTGTATGTCATCGATTTGTGAGTGTCCAATGTCTGCCAATACCCCCAACGCTATCACTCCCACCTGGGCCGCCGAACTCACCCCCCGCGAGCGTCGGTTTGTCGAAGAGTACCTAATTGACCTGAACGGCACCGAGGCCGCCATCCGCGCCGGGCTCGGCAAGACGCGGAAGAGCAGCACCGAAATCGCGTCCCGCATGAAGCGCAAAGCCACCGTGGCTGCCGCCATCGCTCAGCTCTTGGGTGAGCGTGGAAACGTCACGTCGAGCCGCGTGGTCGAAGAGCTTGCCCGCGTCGCATTTGCGAAAATGGCCGATATTGCGACGGTTGAACGCGGTACGGTGGTTATCTCTGACACGTCCGAGTTGACCGAAGACCAGCAAGCGGCAATAGCTGAAATCTCCGAAACGGTTGGCGAGGGCGGCCGTACCATCAAGGTGAAGCTGCACGATAAGCTTTCCGCGCTCGACAAGCTGGCGAAGGTGCTGGCGCTGTACCGTGACCGATTGGAAGTGAGCGGGCCAAACGGCAAGCCGATTGAGGTTGACCATACACTGACCGATGCGAAAGCGCGGCTTCGCGAAATGCTTGGGCTCGTAGAAGAGCAACAGTTCGTGACGATTCAGTCGCCGCCAAAGCGCGTGACGTTGCCAGAGAAGCGGTTCTCGGGCCCAATTATCGACGCGGACTAGAGTTTATCCCCAAAATTCGTGAAGTGTTCATGTGCGTTCATGTGAGTCCATGAGCGTGCATGTGATGCCACGTTACGCGCGGGAATGACCGAACTCATCAAGGTCGGGGCTTCACGCGAAGTATAGCCGGCTGTATGCCGGCTTCATGACGAAAGCACCCAGCACACTCAAAGAGCGCGCCTTCCGGGCTTACTTGGCCACGGACGGAATATCGGCTGAACAACCGAATGACGGCGTTTCTGCCGCAGGCCTGTTGAACGGGCTCGATTACGTAGTGCTGGCAAGTTCGACGCGCACCGTAGCCGTGTACCGGGTGGGCCGCACTGGAAAGCTGCGCCGTTTGAAGCGTTGGCCGCTCGCCCTGGGTCGCAGCTCAAATCCTGCCGCTGTCGCCGGCCGCCGCGCCGAAGCAGGCGCTGCACATGTCTGAAATTCACGTGCTTGAATGATTACCTCGTTTGAGGTCGGAACCGTCTTCAAGATCGTGGACCGTGCGTCGCCAATCGTTCGCGACCTGTCACGAGACATGATGCGGCTGGATGAGCTGAGCGAGTCGGCCAAGAAAAACATGCAGTCGTTGGGCCGCCTTCGCTTCACGGCGTTGCGGCGCAATATGGGCGTGATTACCGAACAAGCCGCGCGGATGGATGAGGCGTTCGGAGCGACGTTCAAAAGCATGGAAGGCGGTACGGATGCCGCTATAGCCCAGACCGGATTGCTGGCGAAGTCTTGGCGGGACGTAGCCAAGGCTGCATCGGAGGCGGGAGCAGCCGCAAGGGTAGCCGGCCGCCGGCATGTGCCGCTAGTCAATATGGCCTCGCGGCGTGGCAAGGGCGAGGCTGGCGCCCGCCGACGCGGCGGCTTTGGCATTTACGGTGGCGCCAGGTCGCATCTTCCGGGTGGAGCACACGTTGGTGTCCACGGCCACGGCTGGGGCACTGCGGCCTTAGTCGGCGCCGGGGTTCTTGGGTACGCGGCTTATGAGGAAGCACAAATCGAGGATATCGCGGCCCGCGCGTTGATGACGGGTCAAATCAAAGTCGACGGCCATATGCGGACTTCGGAAGCGTTTAAACGCATCCGCAAGGTGATCCGGGAAAACTCCGCGAAGACTGGATTCAGCCCGAGAGACGTTGGTGAGGCCATCCTTGCGACCGAACGCCAGTTCGGCGGTTTGAGCTTCAATAAACGGCTGAACCTCGAAAACTCCATTTTGCCGTATGCGGCGACCGAAGCGCGACTAAAGGAAACGTCGCTGCCCGAAAGCTTCAAGGCGCTTGTCGGCATCGCGCACATGACCGGCACCTACGATCCCAAGAAGCTGCCCGAACTGATGCGGGAGTTTTCTTATGCCTCGCTGATTACCCCCGTGAAGATCGGCCAATTTGAGCGCGCGCTGTCGTATTCAATGCCTATCCTTCACGGGGGGATGAAGATGGACCCGCAGGCGGTCATGTTCCTGACCGCAATGGCGCAGACAGCCGGGATCACGAACACAAAGTCCGGTACCTGGATTCGTTCGTTCTTCCAACAAATCATGCCGGCGCAAGGCATTTCATTGCTGAAAGACAAGGGCGGGCATAATCGCGCGCTTAGGCAGTTCGGCTTGCTCGATTCCCATATGCGTCCGACTTGGGAGGTCACAGGTTCAGGCGGCAACATAAATTGGATGCAGAGCGTCCTTAAGCTGTCGAACATCATGAGTGCGGCCCTCGAAAGGATGGGGCCGAACGAATTCAAGAAGCTGACGGAAGCTCTTGGACAGCGCGGCGGCAATTTCGGCGCCCTGATGGGGATGCCGCAGTTTGTGGAGCAGTTCCCCATCGTCGCCCGAAAAATGGCGAACTGGAAGGGGGGCGAGACGGGCATTCTCGAATTGCTTGCCGGCTCGCCAGTTCAGCAAGGGCGTCAAGCTTGGGCTGACCTGGAAAACGTCTTGCTCGATATCGGTCAAGTCGCTTTGCCCCCGCTGCTTGGGGCTCTCCACTCGTTCGATGAGCAGTTAAAGTACCTAGACCAGCATTGGCCGACGCGGGGGCACACCTTCGGCATACCGAAGGGCGGTTCGCTGGGCGCGGCGCTCGGCAAAGGTATGGGCGAGGGCGCGCCATGGGGCGCTGGTGCGGGCGCGATTGTGGGTGCCTTCGGCGGCCCAGCCGCTCCGATGACAGTACCCGGCGCTG
>JARRQH010000405.1:0-1561 GCA_037381985.1 Pseudolabrys sp. | reverse complement strand
GGGCTGTTGCCGGCGGGCTGTACGAGGGCGGCCGTTGGCTGTTCGGGTTGCCGATGACCGCAGGCGCGCCGAAGACGCCAGCGCATGCTCCGTTTAAGGCTGTGCCGGCCGATGGCCTGTTCCACAAGTCCAGCTATTTCGCTCCGGACAATGCGCGCAGCCCGATTCTTATCAGGGCGAGCTACATCACCGCTGCTGGCGGCGGCGGAAATTGGAGCGACATGGGGCAGGGCGCCGCTGTCGGCGGAACGCTTGGCATGGTTCATTTTGCCTCGCTTGGCCGAACGCATGCTCACGTCATGTCTGGCATTCGTTCGGCAACTGGCGGCCCTGTCGGCGCAGCTATCGCTTTGACCGGAAAGGCGGGGCAGTATCGAACGCCATATCATCTGACGAACGCCGACCTTAGCAGCGCAGTCGTGAACACGATTGCCGGCGAAGCGTACACGAACAACCGGGCGAGTGTCGATGCGGTAATCGACAACATGCTCAACCGTGTCGGGACGCGTGGTTACGGCCCTTCCGGGAGCCTGCTTCAAGTCGCTCGCGCACCTGGGCAGTATGCCGGATATCGTCACGCTAGTTCGAAAGAGGCTGCGTTCATTCGCAGTCGCATTCGCGCGATTGCGTCTGGCGCTGTTCCCGATATCACGCACGGCTCAAACGAGTATCGGGCCGGATGGTATCGAGGCCCATGGTTTCGTCATCATCGGGGCTCCCCGGTCATTGGCGGCAACCGCTTTGGGTTCAACCCGCGTGTTGGCGACGGCCCTTATGGACCGCATCCGGAGAGTGAGGCGGTTGTCGTGCCGCACCACCCCGGCGTCGAGCACCATACGCCGCTTGTGTTGAAGCTGGACGGCCGAACGGTCGCCCGGTCGACGATGAAGCACATTACCAAGGACGGCAACGGGCCTGCCCGTAGCCCCCGCATGCCGGACCCGACCGCAGTTCGGCCAATCAGTGTTTGAGAAAGGAAGAAAGATGAATGATCTGATCCCCATGCGTATTCGTGCCGTCGTCGCTGCCTCAGCGCTTCACAAGGTTGGCGAATCTTCGACGCTTCGTGCAGGTGAAGAGTCCTCTCAACTTCGTGAACTCGTACCCGAAAGGGTCTACGAATTGTTCGCCAGCGCGGGCATCATTTCACCAAAGGAGGGTGAGAAGGTTCCGCTTGTCAAAATCGACGCCGCTCTTGATGGGATGAGCATCGACGAGCGGATGAGTATCAAAGCCAATCTTCGGCAAGCCGGTTTGATCTGAGGGGGCAAGGCATTGACTTTCGATCCAAGCTCACTCTTTCGAAATGAACTCGCCAATCAGGCGGTCGACCGGCCGCAAGAGACAAGGCTGATTGGTCGACCGATAACCGATCCCGAAGCGCAGGCTGAGGCCAACTTTTATCTCGACCATGGCATGACCCGAGAGCAATACGTGGACATGCTGGAAAGGCGGAAGCGGATTGATTTCGAAGAACGCGCAACAGCCGAAGTCATGTTCAACGACCCTCCGGAGAACCTGTGCAATACGACGGGGCTTAGCCCGAAGCGCGCGCGGTTTG
>JARRQH010000404.1:0-2884 GCA_037381985.1 Pseudolabrys sp. | reverse complement strand
CCTAACCCGGATGCGCCGCGCATCCTGATGACCGAGCTTGGCGTCGGCTATCGGCTGGCGCAAGGCGACGGCGAGACCAATAACAACGCCAGCGACGAGGCGGCATCGGCGGACCAGCCGGAGGGGTGGGCTTTCGCCGGCAGGGTCGAGAGGGGCAGATGGCGGGTGCCACGGACGGACCTTCGGCGCCGTTCTCGGCCCGTTCCTTGACAGCCGGGCCTTAGCTCGCCATAACCTCCCCAGCCGCGGGCCCTCGGGTCCGCGTGCTTTTTGCTGGGCACCCTTTAAGCCCTTCAAAACCAACAACATTTCGACTGAAAGAAGCCGGTCCGGAACGGTCAGTTCCGAGCGCCGGGGACCGAACACGAGGACAAAAAAGATGTTCGCAGTCATCAAAGCCGGCGGCAAGCAGTATCGCGTTGCCCCGGAGGACGTGATCCGGATCGACCGAGTGGCGTCGGAACCCGGCCAAGTGGTCGCGTTCGGTGACGTTTTGATGGTGGGTGGCGACACCCCGGTGCTGGGCGCCCCCACGGTGGTCGGCGCGACGGTCGCGGGGGAAGTGCTGGAGCACACCCGCGGCGACAAGGTCATCGCCTTCAAGAAGAGCCGGCGGCAGAATTCGCGCCGCAAGCGCGGCTATCGGCACGAGTTCTCGATGATCCGCATCACCGAAATCCTGACCGACGGAGCCAAGCCCTCGGACAAGGCTCCGCCGCGGCCTCAACGCGCGGCCAAGCCGAAGCCGGAAGCAGCGGCGGAAGGCGAAGCGGCGGAAGCCAGCGAGGCTAAACCGAAGAAGGCAGCGGCCAAGAAGCCGGCGGCGAAGGCCAAATCGGCGGCCGCGGGCGAAAATGGTAAGAACAAGTGAAGTGATTCCGTCACGGAATCGGTGTAGACGGTAGAGCAGAATTCGAGAGCAAACAGATGGCGCACAAAAAAGCAGGCGGATCCTCGCGTAACGGCCGTGACTCGGAAGGCCGTCGCCTCGGCTTGAAGCTTTATGGCGGTGAGTCGTGTCTCGCCGGCAATATCATTGCGCGCCAGCGTGGCACCAAGTGGCATCCCGGCCGCAACGTCGGTCTCGGCAAAGACCACACCCTGTTCGCTCTTATCGCTGGAAAGGTTCAGTTCGCTACCAAAGCCAAAGGCCGCAAAGTCGTTTCGGTTGTACCGATGACGGAGGCAGCGGCCGAGTAGACGGTGGACTAAATTCGAGGTCCGCCGGCATCCAGTCAAACCGGCGGAACTCATTAGGGTTCCAGGAGGGGGAGACGGGATGCCGGCTCCCTCTCTTCGCTTTTGGCAGCACTTCCGCTGCCCGACCTGGAGCCCGAGCCATGACCCTGTGCGAACAACTGCCCGGAAGGGAATTCCGCGAGGCGAGTATCCCCGTCCTCGAAACGAAGCGGCTTGCCCTGCGCGCCCCGTGCCTCGAGGACGCTAAAACGGTTGCCATGCTGGCGAACGACCGCCGCATCGCCGAGAATACGGCGCGCATTCCGCATCCGTATACGCACGCGGATGCCGAGAGTTTCATAGACAAGGCAAACAAGGCGGGCGGCGAAACGGTATTCCTGATCACGCTGCGCGACCGCACCATTATCGGCGCCTGTGGCATCGCCATGCTCGAAGACGCGCCGGAGGTCGGCTACTGGCTGGGCGCGCCCTATTGGGGCCAGGGCTACTGCACCGAAGCGCTGCACGCGGTGATCGACTATGCCTTCACCGACCTGGACCACGAGGCCCTGAACGGCACGCGGTGATCGATTACGCCTTCACCGACCTGGACCACGAGGCCTTGAACGCGGGCGCGCGCGTCACCAACCCGGCCTCGCGCCGGGTGCTGGAGAAGTGCGGCTTCCAGTGGACCGGCGTCGGCCTCTACCGCATCCGCGCCATCAATTCGTCGGCGCCGATCGACCGCTTCCGGCTCGAGCGGGGAATCTGGTCGGCGCTGAAAGGCTGGGGCTGGGTGAAGCGGGTCTCCTAGGCCCGCGACCGGAGTACAACCATGTATCAGCCTCCGCACTTCGTGGAGAACAGGCTCGCGGTTCAGCATGCGCTGATCCGCGAGCATTCGCTCGGTTTGCTCATCACGGCGGGTCCGGACGGCCTGCAGGCGAACCCCATTCCATTCCTGATCGACAGCGAGGCGCCCGAACACGGCACGCTGCGCGCGCATCTGGCGCGCGCCAATCCACAGGCGCGGGAGCTGGCGGCCGTCACGGAATGCCTGGTCGTGTTCCAGGGACCGCAGCACTACATCAGCCCGTCGCTCTATCCGACCAAACGCGAGACCGGGAAGGTGGTGCCGACCTGGAACTACATCACCGTGCATGCCTGGGGGCGGCCGGTGGTGATGGACGATGCCGGCTGGCTCCGGCGCCAAATCGGAGATCTGACGCGCCACAAGGAAGAATCGCGCGCCGCGCCGTGGGCGGTCGATGACGCGCCCGAAGACTTCGTGGCGGCGCAGATCAAGGGCATCGTCGGGCTCGAAATTCCGATCGCGCGTATCGAAGGCAAGTGGAAGGTCAGCCAGAACCGGCCGGCGGTCGATCAGGCCGGTGTCGTTGCGGGGTTGCGCGATAGTGGGCCCGAGGCCGAAGCCATGGCGACGGCGGTCGCCGAACGCGGCAAAGAATAGACCCACTGGCACGGCCCGGCGTCTTGGGCAAAAATCCTCCCAACGAGTCCAGGGAGGACGCTCATGCCTTACACGCTCGACCAGTTCATCGCCGACACCCGCGCCGCGCTTAGCAAGAATCCGGGACCTGCCGGCCGCGAGCAGGTGCGGCTCGATCTCGAGAAGCTGCTCGCCAACCCTGAATTCATCCGCGACTACTGCGGCGACGACCAGCCGCGCGGGCTGAAGGTGCTC
>JARRQH010000403.1:0-3052 GCA_037381985.1 Pseudolabrys sp. | reverse complement strand
CGCGGCGGCGGGAGGTCATCGTAATAGTCTTGGTAACCCTGCTCGTCGCCGGCGTAAGGCGGCGGTCCCGGATCATAGCCCGGGTCCTGGTAGCCGGCATGATCCTCATAGCCGGGCACTGGGCCGCCCTGGGTGTGATAGACGTCGTCGTCGCCCGCAAGCGGAGGGCTGCCGTAGGGCTGGCGCGCATAGTCATCGCCAGGTGCCGAATTGGCGGCGTGCGGCATCGCCTGGGCGGCGAGCGCACGCAGCATCGGCTCCGGCTGGTTGGAGGCCTGCGGCTGTGGCGCGGCCGGCTGTTGCGGGGCGCTGTCGCGGCCAAACTCGCCGAAGGGATCGCTCTGGCCGATCAGGCGCGCAAGTTCCGCCAGCGGATCGTTGCTGGCGGCGGGATTGTTCGACGTCGGCGTGGCGCGGCCCTGCGCATCGGTGCCACGAAACGGTCGCTGAGGATGATCGTCAGCCATAGGTATCCGGTAATCCGTGCTCGTTCCTGTCGCCCGCGGCCATGGGCGCCAAGCGCACACCCGGGCGGGCGACCTATCGCATCTCTTCCGGCGCTTCGACCCCTAGCAGCGCTAGCCCCGAGGCGAGCACAATGACGATGCCCTGGACCAGAGCCAGTCGCGCCCTAGTCGTTATGGGATCATTCTGGATAATGAAGCGTAAATGAGGCAAATCCTTCCCCCGCGTCCATTGCGCGTGGAATTCGCTTGCCAATTCATAGAGGTAGAAAGCGATGCGGTGCGGCTCGTGGGCCGCAGCGGCGGCCTCCACGGCGCGCGGATAGAGCGCGATTTTCTTCAGCAGCGAGAGTTCCCCGGGGTCGTCGAGGGCCGACACCGACGCCCCCTTGAGCCATTCGACGCGAGCGCCCTCCTCGGCCGGCAGGTCCGCCATCTCGGCGCGGGCGTTGCGGAACACCGACTGGCCACGGGCGTGGCCGTACTGGACGTAGAATACCGGGTTGTCGCGGCTCGCCTCGATCACCTTGGCGAGGTCGAAATCGAGCGCGGCGTCGTTCTTGCGGTAGAGCATGTCGAAGCGCACGGCGTCGCGCCCGACCTCATCCACCACCTCGCGTAGCGTGACGAACTCGCCGGCGCGCTTCGACATCTTCACCGGCTCGCCGTTGCGCAACAGCCGCACGAGTTGCACCAGTTTGACGTCGAGATCGACCTTGTTGTCGCTCAAGGCCTTCACGGCCGCCGTCATGCGCTTGACGTAGCCGCCGTGGTCGGCGCCCCAGACGTCGATCAGGTGCTTGAAGCCGCGGTCGAGCTTCGCCTTGTGGTAGGCGATGTCGGTAGCGAAATAGGTGTAGCTGCCATCGGACTTCAAGAGCGGCCTGTCAACGTCGTCGCCGAACTGGGTGGAGCGGAACAGCGTCTGCTCGCGGTCCTCCCAATCCTCCAGATTGCCGCTCTTGGGCGGCGGCAGCCGGCCCTCGTAGACCAAGCCCTTGCCGCGCAGATCCATGATGGTCTCGGCGACCACGTCCGCCTCGCGCTCCGGCGGCGGATGCGGCGAGAACGGGTCGTGCTCATCGCCCTCGATCAGCGTGCGCTCGGAGAAGAACACGTTCGGGATCACGTTGAGCCTCATCAGGTCGTTGCGGATGTCGGCCATGATGATGTTGATGGCACGCTCGCGCACAATCTTGAGGCGCTCTTTCAGGTATTCGCCGGGATAAAGCCCCTCCGGAATCTCGCCGATGGGCTCGCCGAGGGCCTCGCGGTAGCGCAGGTACGCCGAGCGCGCGAGCACCTCGACCTGGGCGCCGGCGTCGTTGATGTAATACTCACGCGTCACGTCGTAACCGACGAAGGCCAAGAGACTTGCCAGCGCGTCGCCGAAGACCGCGCCGCGGCAATGGCCGACATGCATGGGCCCGGTCGGGTTGGCGGAGACGTACTCGACGTTGACCTTTTCGCCCTGCCCCACATCGCTGCGGCCGTAGTCCTTGCCCTGCGCGAGGGCCGCGAGCAGCGCGCCGGCCCAGATATCGTTGCGCAGCGTCAGGTTGATGAAGCCGGGGCCGGCGACGTCGGCCTTCTCGACGCGGGCGTCGCCGCGCAAGGTGGCGGCGATGCGCTCGGCGAATTCGCGCGGATTGAGACCGGCCCCCTTGGCCAGCACCATGGCGGCGTTGGTCGCCATGTCGCCGTGGCTCGGATCGCGCGGCGGCTCGACCAGCACGCGCGAGAGATCGACATTCGGCCCGAGCACGGCGGCGCAGGCCTCGCGCACCGTCACCAGGATGGCGGCGAACAGGTGGGACTGCGGCGCCGCCACTTGCGGAACGGGCGTCGGCTTCGGCGCGCTCGTGGTGGCGGCTTTCGGCTTGGCGGCGGGCTTAGTGGCAGGCTTAGGCGGACCCTTGACCGGACTCTTGACCGGACCCTTGGGCGCTGCTTTTGCCGCGGTCTTGGCCCTCTTCACCGCCTTCTTTGGCGCACTGGATTTCTTGGCTGTCCCAGGCTTTTTGGCCGCCTTGGATTTCTTGACCTTGGCTTTGGCCTTGCGTTTGGTCGCCTTGACCTTGGCCTTGCGCTTGGGCGCGCCTTTCTTGGCGCTGGCCTTCGTCCTGGCCTTGGACCGGCGCGCGGATTTGGCCGCCGCCTTGCTGGCCCTCTTCTTGGCCTTCTTGGCCTTGGTCTTTTTGGCTTTGGATTTGGTCCTCGTCGCGGCCTTCCGCCGGGACTTGGTCTTGCTCTTACGAGTCGGTCTGGTCGCGGCTGCCATGATGGCCGTTGCGGGTAATGGATTTCCGCCTGCAAGTCAAAGAAACCCGCGCAAAAAGCGCACCTTTTGCGCACCACCCGCGAGCGGCCGATGCCGCGGCGCACCAAACCGGCGCGCGGCCGCCGGCCGTCGGCGCCTACAGTTTCAGCTCCGCCACCATCTCGCCATCCTCGTCCTGCCCCACCTCGCGGAAACCGAAGCCGGCATAGAAATTCCGCGCCACGTCGTTATCGGGCATGTAGGAGATCGCGATCTTCCGCATGCCGGGCACGCGCGCGATCTCCTTGATCGCCGCCGCGAGTGCGGC
>JARRQH010000402.1:0-2846 GCA_037381985.1 Pseudolabrys sp. | reverse complement strand
ATTCGCAAGTCAGGTATACCCGACTTGCGATGGCTCGGGCTTCGCCCTCGCACCTCAGGGTGACGGTCGACAGTCTGTCAAGCTGCCGCCCCCGCTGCCCGCATTTCGGCGACGGCCATCGTCCCAGTGACCCGCCCAATGATCACCAGCAGCGGTCCGGGCATCGCGGCTTGCGCCAACCGCCCCGGCAACTCACTGATCGGCGCGGCGATGTGCTGCTGATCTGCCCGTGTTGCGCGGGCAACCGCAAGCGCCGGGGTTGCCGGATCGAGGCCTTGCGCCACCGCACGTTCGACCAGAACGGAAAGCGTCTTCGCCGGCATATAAACCGCCGTGGTCGTCGCCGGATCGGCCAGGCTTTGCCAATCGATATCGGCCGGTAGTTGCCCGTCCTTCGTCCCGTTCTTGGCGTGCCCGGTGATGAACTGCACACGGCGGGCACGGTCGCGGTCGGTCAGTGGCAGCCCGAGGCTTGCCGCCGCCCCTTGCGCGGTGCTGATGCCGGGCACGATCTCGACCGCGATGCCAGCGGCATGGCAGGACTCCAGCTCCTCGCCGGCGCGGGCGAAGATCAGCGGATCGCCGCCCTTCAGCCGCACCACGCGCTTGCCCTGCTTGGCCAGCGAGACCATCAGCGCATTGATGTCGTCCTGCTTGCAGGACGGCCCGTGGCCGGTCTTGCCGACCAGCATCTTCTTGGCCTCGCGGCGAGCGAAATCGAGCACGTCGCGCGAGACCAGGTCGTCATACAGAATGACGTCGGCCGACTGCAGCGCGCGCACGGCGCGCAAAGTGAGAAGCTCGGGATCGCCGGGCCCGGCACCCACAAGCGTCACCGAGCCGGCCTCGACCGTCTCGCCCAGGTCATAGACCTCCGCGACCAGCCGGTCGTAATCGGCCTCGGCCGGTTGCCGCTGCGGGTGCGTGACCGCATGCGCCGTGAAGAGCTGCCAGAATTTCCGGCGACCCGAAAACGACAGGCTCGATGTCTTCAGTCGGTGGAGATGGCGATCATCAGCGGCGAGCGGTTGACGATGGCGCCGAAGGAAAAGTCGCAAAACGCCGGTTTATCAATGACATTGACCGGCACGCCGGCGGCGCGGGCGGCGGCGGCGAAGACCGCCGCATCGTCACCATGGTCGAAGGCGCCGATGGCGATGCCGGCTTCACGCAGATCGAGCGGCGTCCACTGCCGCCGATACAATGTGATGGCGCCGCCCGGCGGCTCGTCGGCCAGCGCGGCGAGCGCGCCGCAAATGTCATCCGCGAAGACCTCGACCGAAGCCCCGGCGGCCGACAGCAGCTCCGCCTTCCAGGCCGCCGCCGCGCTGCCGCCGGCGATCACCGCGCGCTTGCCGTGCAGCGACAGGAACACCGGCAGCCGCGCCAAAGTGCCCATGCGCGGCGCGCGCGTCTCCTGGGGTTCACGCCCGCTCATCGCCGCGCCCCGGTATGGGCGTGGAAGTCGGCGCCGTTGCCAGTCTTGGCGACGAAAGCGGCGCGAATGGTGAAGTCGCCGAAGCGCTCGCCCTTCTCCCGCTCGGCCGCGTAGGCCGCAAAGATCGGATCAAGCGCGGCGACGATGCCGTCGTGATCGACGTCTTCCTTGTAGAGCTTGGAGAGCCGCGAGCCGTCGAAGGCAGCGCCGAGATAGAGGTTGTAGCGGCCCGGGCCTTTGCCGACGAGGCCGATCTCGGCGAGATAAGGCCGCGCGCAACCGTTCGGGCAGCCGGTCATGCGGATAACGATATCGTCGGCCGAAAGACCGTGCGTTGCCAGCTTCTCATCCAACGCGTCGAGCAACGTCGGCAGGTAGCGCTCGCTTTCGGCCAGCGCCAGGCCGCAGGTCGGCAGCGCCACGCAGGCCATGGCGTTGCGCCTGAGGCCAGACCACGGCGCCATCATCCCCGCCGCGCGCGCGATGCGCTCGATCTCGCTTTGCCTGTCGGCAGCGATATTGGCGACGATGATGTTCTGGTTGGCGGTCATGCGGAAATCGCCGTCATGAATATGCGCGATCGCGCGCAACGCGCTCATCTGCATGGCCCCCGCGCGGTCGGCGATGCGGCCGTTCGGGATATAGAGCGTGAGGTGCGCGCGGCCGTCACTGCCCTCGCTCCAGCCGTAGCGGTCGCCGGTCGAGGTGAATTCGAACGGCTTGGCGTCACCGAGCTTCATGCCGGCGCGGCGCTCCACCTCGGCGCGGAAGACGTCGAGGCCGCGATCCTCGATGGTGTATTTCAGCCGCGCGTGCTTGCGGTTCTTGCGGTCGCCCCAGTCGCGCTGCACCGTCACGATCGCCTCGGCAATCTTCACGGCATCCTCGGTGCGGCAGAAGCCCAACACCTCGGCGGTGCGCGGGTAGGTTTCCGGCTCGCCATGGGTCATGCCCATGCCGCCGCCGACGGTGACGTTCCAGCCGGTCACCGCGCCGGTGTCGTCCAGGATGGCGATGAAGCCGAGATCGTGCGCGAACACGTCGACATCGTTCGAGGGCGGCACCGCCACCACGATCTTGAACTTGCGCGGCAGGTAGTGCTTGCCGTAGATCGGCTCGACCACCTCGTCCTCGTCGCCGGCAATGCGCTCACCGTCGAGCCATATCTCGCGATAGGCCGGCGTCCGCGGCGTCAGATGCGCGGAGACGGCGCGCGCCAGCTCGATGGCCTCGGCGTGCGCCGGCGACTGGAACGGATTCGGATTGGCCATGACGTTGCGGTTGACGTCGCCGCAGGCGGCAATGGAATCGAGCAACACGGCGTCGATGGCTTTCAGCGTCGATTTCAGATTGAACTTGATGATGCCGTGGAGCTGCACCGTCTGCCGCGTGGTCAGCCGCATGGTGC
>JARRQH010000401.1:0-5126 GCA_037381985.1 Pseudolabrys sp. | reverse complement strand
CGCCGGAGCCACGAAGGCGCGATCGAGCACGTTCGGAGCGACGGCGGCGGCCTGCCGCTCACCCAGGTCGGGCGGCAGCCGACGCCGGCGCGGGCGGGCTTTAAAGCCTTGGCTGCGCATCAATCGCTCGATCCGGTGCAGGCCGCAGTTCACGCCTTCCGCCAGCAGGTCGTGCCGCACGCGCCTGGCGCCATAGGTTCGGGCGCTGCCGATGAAGCTGGCCCGCACCTTGGCTGAGAGCACCTCGTCGGTTCGGCTGCGCCTACTGGGCGGCCGCTTCAGCCAGGCATAGAACCCGCCGCGCGAGACACCGAGCGCCCCGCACATCCAATCAGCCGGCCAGATCCCTTGGGTCGCTTCGCGATGAAGGCGAACTTCACGTCGACTCCTTCGCGAAGTAGGCCGCGGCTTTTTTAGGATGTCGCGCTCGGCCTTGAGCTTGATGACCTCACGCTTGAGCCGCGCAATTTCCGCCTGCTCCGGCTTCATCTGCCCGTGGCCGGGGAAGGCATGCTGCGGGTCCTCCGCAAACTTCTTCACCCAACTGCGTAGCTGAGAGACATGCACGCCCAGGTCTTCGGATGCCTGATTGAACGATACGCCCCGATCCCTGATCAGGCGCACAGCCTCAAGCTTGAACTCCTGCGTAAACTTCCGCCTCTCCATGACCCACCTCCGGTCCCATTGTCACACCAAACTTGGTGTCTTCGGAACCGGGTGCAGGCCAGTTCGCAGCCGCGCGCGACCGGGTGCAGCCGGAGCGGATGATGTTCAACAACCCGTGCTCGGAGGTCCTGAAGATCGCCGAGGCGATGATGCTGGGCGAACTCGACTACAAGGCCGGCGAGATCGAGGAGGGGCTCGACCACCTGCACCGCGCGGTGGAGCTCGACGACGGGCTGCTCTATGACGAACCTTGGGGACGGATGCAGCCGACGCGACATGCGCTCGGCGCGCTTCTCATGGAAGCGGGGCGTGTCGAGGAGGCTGAGCGCGTTTATCGCGCGGATCTCGGCTCGCCGCCACACTGCCGCGCCCCTGCCAGCATCCGCGCAACGTCTGGAGCCTGCACGGCCTCGACGAATGCCTGGCAAGCCGCGGCGAGACGGCGGAGCGGGCGCATATCCGGCCTCTGCTCGCCCAGGCGGCCGCCCGCGCCGAAGTGCCGATTGTCGCGTCCTGCTACTGCCGGACCCATGCAAAGACGAAGGAATTCCGGCTACCGGTGTAGGGCGGTGCCGTGTCTGACGGCCCGCCCCTTACGACAAGGTTCCTTGCTGGATTGTCTAGGATTCATTGAGGCCGAGCGCCAGTGAGCGATTGAGAATGCCTTCGGGGTTTCCAAGAAGATCGGAGGTGGTGCGCCAACGCCGCATGCTCGTAAACGCCCTCATCTCAGCCGTTCGCTTGGTCAATCAAGCATCCCGAAAACAGGCAGTCAGCTTCCCTGCGCCAGTAGGCTTGGCACGAGGATGAGCTGCGCAGGCAAGCAAGCCTGGCGGCGATCAGGCTCTGCAGGCGCAGAGTCGTAAGGCGCTCAATCTAGAGCATGGGATCGTGATTAGGAATTGCGGGAGGGATTCGCTTGAGGGGGCAAATCATGATTCACCGTGGTCGGAGGTGGACCATGGGCAAACCGTACTCTCGGGATTTACGTGAACGGATCATCGGATTTGTTGAAGGTGGCGGGTCGCGGCGAAGGGCTGCCGAGCATTTCGGCGTCAGCCCGAGCTGCGCCATCAAGCTGATGGATCGTTGGGACCGCACCGGCTCGGCCGCCCCCGGCAAGCGCGGCGGTAGCGCGGGCAAGTTGGCGCCGTACAAGGATTTCTTGCTCAGGCGCGTCAAGGATCAGCCGGATATCACGATGCCGGAACGGGTTGAGGTGCTGAAGGCGGAGACTGGCTGCTGGCCAGCGAGCAAAGACGTCCCGAGATCGCTCGGCAGCGTGACGAGTGGGCCCAATTGCGCCAACCGCGCATGCGTCTTGAGCTGCACCGGCTCGTCTTCATCGACGAGACCGGCACGACGACGAAGATGACGCGCCTGCGAGGGCGAGCGCCGCTCGGTGAGCGGCTCAGGATGCACGTGCCCTTTGGCCATTGGCACACCCAGACCTTCGTCGCCGGCCTCAGATGCCACGGCCTGACGGCGCCCTGGGTGCTGGATGGCCAGATGAACCGCCACGCTTTTAAGGTTTATGTCGAGACGCAGCTCGCCCCGACCCTCTCCAAGGGCGATGTCGTCATTATGGACAACTTATCTTCGCACAAAGGCCCGCGCGTGAGCCGGATCATCCGGGATTGCGCTGCCTGGCCGCTCTTCCTTCCACCCTATTCTCCGGACCTCAATCCGATCGAACAGGCCTTCGCCAAGCTCAAGGAGCTTCTACGTAAGCAAAGCGCCAGAACGATCGAGGCTCTCTGGCAGGCCATCGGCGATATCTGCTCCCTCTTCACGCCAACCGAATGCTGGAACTTCTTTCGCCACGACGGCTACGCAAAAGACTTCACATGAAGGTCTGATGCTCTATTGAGCCGCCCGGACCAGCCGGGCCCCGAGCGCGTGCTCGACATTCAGCGCCGCGCGCTGGACAGCCCCGGTCAACTGGGCCAGTTCGGATTGGGCCTTCGATTCCGGCAGGACGATCGAGATCGTGGCCAGGCAGTTGCCGGCGGTGTCGCAGATCGGCGAGGCGATGCAGGCGACGGCGTATTCCGAGGCACTCATCTGGATGGCGATCCGGTCCTCGAATTCGGCGCGGGCTTGCTGCGAGAGCTTACAGGGATCGGTCTCGGCCTGCCCGGTCTCGGAGGGGCAGGCGCTCGCCGCGAAGATCTGGGCGCGGTCGGCTGGTTCCAGATGGCCCAGCAGAAGCCGGCCCGAGGCCGTCCAGTTCAGCGGTACCCGGGTGCCCACGTTGGAGGCGATAGCGAAATGGCCCGGGCCCCGCGCCATGTCGACCACGGTCATCATGCCGCCGTCGCGGGCGCAGATCTGGACGGTTTCCTTTACCTCCTCGCACAGCCGCTCCATCTCGCGCCGGGCCTCGGCGAAGACATCGATCGAAGCGCGATAGGTCAGCCCGTAGCGCATCAGCCGCGGCCCCAGCCAGACCGCGCTCTCGCCCAGCCGGCTGAGCATTTCGCGATCGGCCAGCTCGTCGACGATCTTGTAGATCGTCGAGGCCGGCGCGCCCGCGCAGCGGGCCAGCTCATAGGCGTTCATCGGCTTGCCGCGCTCGCAGAGGATATCGAGGATCTGCAGGCTCCGGTCGATGGCGCCGACGCGCTTGCGAGTATCGCTCACCCGAGTCTCCCTTCCCGAATAGCCAAGCCACCTCGTCAACCGAAATCCGGCGGTCTTCCTGGTCCGGCGCGGCAAGCCCTTGATGCGCCGTGGAAAACCTCGCCGGCTCTGCCTAGGCGGCGGGGCGGGATCGTGATGCCGCGCTCGCTTGACAGGCTTGAAGGAATGACACTAACCTAAATAAGGAATAAAATACATAATAGTGGAGGTAAGTATGTCACCCCGTCAAGCCATGTTGTTGAATTCCACCAGTCGGCGAAGCTTTCTGCAGGGTCTTGGCGTGGTTGGGCTCGCCAGTGGGACGATGGGCATGCCCCGTCTCGCCTGGAGCGCCGAGAAGAGCTCGGTCACCGTCGCCATCATCGGCGAGCCGGACACGCTCGACCCTATGGTCTCGACCAAGGACGTGGTCTCGATCGTGACGCAGCATTTTGTGGAAACGCTCTTCACCTTCGACGGCAGCTGGAAGATTGCGCCGCTGCTGGCGTCGGAGCTGCCGAAGATCAGCGCCGACGGGAAGACCTACGTGATCTCCATCCGCGAGGGAGTGCCGTTCCACGATGGCTCGATCATGACGGCGGATGACGTGGTGGCCTCGCTGGAACGCTGGCTGAAGGTCGCCTCCCGCGGGCAACTCGTGGCCGACAAGGTCGCCTCTGTCACCAAGACCGGCGATCACGAGGTCACGCTGAAGCTGAAGAGTGCCTATTCCCCGCTGCTCTCGCTCCTGGCCTTCTCCAACTCGGCGGCGGCGATCTATCCGAAGTCGACCCTGGCCGCGACCATGACGCTGCCGATCGGGACCGGACCCTACAAGATCAAGGAACACGTCCTCGACCAGTACCTGCAGCTGGAGAAATTCGACAAATACGCCTCCCGTTCCGAGCCCTCGAACGGGGCTGCCGGCAAGCGCGCCCAGACGATGGAGCACATCCGTTTCGTCCCGGTCGCAGATCCGAACACCCGGGTCGAGGGCACGATGTCGGGTCAGTTCGACTTCGCCGACAGCCTGCCCACGGAAAGCTACGGGCGCCTTGCGAAATCCGCCGCCGCGAAGCCGGTGGTCTACGAGTCCTTCGGCTGGCCGGTCTATGCGATCAACCACAAGGCAGGGCTGCTGACCGACAAGAAGATCCGCCAGGCGGTCCAGGCGGCGCTGCCGATCGACGACATGCTGTTCGCGGCTTTCGGCGACGAGAAGTTCTACCAAGTCGACGGGGCAATGTATCCCAAGGGCTGGGTCTGGCACAACGACGCGGGGCTGAAGCTCTTCAACCAGAACAACAAGAAGAAAGCGGCGAAGCTCCTGAAGGATGCCGGCTACGACGGCAAGCCGCTGCGCATCCTGACCTCGCACCAATACGAGTTCCACTTCAAGATGACGCAGGTCGCGAAGATGGCGCTCGAGGCGGCGGGCTTCAAGATCCACATGGACGTGGTCGACTGGGCGACGCTGGGCCAGCGCCGCAACAACCCGGCGCTCTGGGACATCTACGTCACCCACTCGCCCTTCCTGCCGGAACCGGCGCTGACCGACATGTGGGCGAAGACCTCACGCATCGGCTGGACGAACCCCGCGAAGGACAAGACCTTCGAGGAATTCACGACCATCACCGAACTCGCAAAACGGCAGGCGGCTTTCGACGAATTGCAGGGGGATCTTTACGAGGACGTCGGCTTCCTCAAGATCGGGTCGTTCAGCGCGCTCTGGGGACAGGCGAAGGGGCTGACCGGCGTGCCGAAGACGCCCTGGCCGTTCTTCTGGAACGCCAAACTCTCCGCCTGATCCGACGTCGCAACGATCCGCCGCGCTCCGA
>JARRQH010000400.1:0-3097 GCA_037381985.1 Pseudolabrys sp. | reverse complement strand
TGCTGGCCGGACATGAGCGTGCTCCCGATTTAGCGTGCTCCCGATTTCTCCAGCGTCATTCCGGGACGGCCCTGCGGGGGGCAGACCCGGAATCCAGAAACACGCACGGCGTTCGCGTCTGGATTCCAGGTTCGCTCGCTCTCGCTCGCGCCCCGGAATGACCGGTTGGGGAGAAACGTAGGCGTTGGGCTATTCGGCGGCAACCACCTGCTCGCCCATCACCCGCATCAGCAGGCTGTCGAGGCTGTCGCCGGCCTTGCGGGTCGCGAGCGTCACATTGGCGGTGATCGGCTGCTGCGGATCGTCGGCCTTGCGCATGTGGTTGCGCAGCGTGCCGGCGAGCCGCCGCACCACGACATGGGCGTGGCGCAGGTCGGTCTGCGTCAGCGCCACCACGATGGCGCCGTCGTCGTCACGGGTGGCGAAGTCGATGTTGCGGATCAACCGGGCCAGCAGCCGGGCGCCGTCGAGGCCGGCGCGCTGCTCGTAGGCGCCCTCGAAGGAAAAGCGCGCCAGCGCCAGCGGCAGGCTGCGGTCGGCGGCTTCGACCACGGCAGTGTTGAGATCGCGCCAGAAGGCGTCGTGGGTCAAGAGGCCGGTCTGCGGATCGACGGTGCCGCCGGCGTCGAGCGAGGCCAGCATGCGCTTGAGCCGGGTCTCGACGGCGTACAGGCGCACCGCCGGGATCAGCCGCGCCACCAGGCGCGCCGGATTGCCACCAACGCGATCGAGATTGACGAGGATGTCGTCGAAGTCGGCCGGCGCGTCGCCGATCAGCGCCACCGGCAGATCGCGATAGCGCGGCTCTTCCGCGAGCAGCGTGAGAAAGCCTTCGACCTTGCGCGGCGACAGGCCGTCGCCGACCACCACGCCGTCGATATCGCGCACGTCGAGATGGGTGGCCGCGGTCTCCGCGCTGAACGCGCCCACGGTGCTGACGCGCTCGGCGGCGGCGACGCTGAGCGCGGGGTAGAGCCCGCCGCGCCCGACGATCAGCAAAGTGGCGTCGTCGAGGGCATCGTGGCTCGGCAGCTCTGGCACGGCGTCACCCGCGGCGGTCGTGCCGCCTTCAGGCGCGCGACCAGTCGCGCATGCGGCGACGAGGCATCGATGGCCAGCGCGAACGGCACCGGCGGTTCATGGCCGTCGGAGACGCGGGCCAGCGTCGGCACCATGGGCGCTGTAGCTGTGGCGATCTGCAGGCCGAGCATGCGTTCGGCCGCGGCGCGTTCCGGCGGCCCCGGCTCGGCCAGGATCACCGCCGCCGGCTTGACCGACACGAAGGCGGTCGGGGCGTCGGCCCAGGTGGCATCGATGATGGGAAAGGCACCGGCGCCGCTCAGCGCTTCGGTGAGGTCGGCCGCCGGGCTATCGGCGACGACGAGGAGGGGACCCTGAAGCGACATGATACGCAACACAACGGACACGTTACGGGAGGCGCCAACCTTAACGCGCGCCTTGTTAACGGCCCGTCAACGACGACGGAGCATTTCCAGGCGAAGTGGAGACCGGTTCGCCGTCCGGAAACGCGACAAAACAAAAGCATTCGCCCGTTCAGCCGGCCGCGCGCGGGCGGAAGGCGTTGGCGATCAGGGGGGTGGCACCGGCGGCCTGCATGGCCGCAATTATGGCCGCGGCGTCGCGAGTGCTGCCGGCCAGCCGCTCGCCGAGGATGGCATCGGGCAGGGCGACGATGGTGGCGTCGAGGTCGATGGCGGCGACCGCCTCTTCCAGCGCGCTCTTGTAGAACCGGTAACCACCGACGGTCACCAGTCCCGCGGGCGGTGCGCTCACGGTCAGCGTGTTGGTGTCGAGCTTGCGGCGGCAGGCAAGCCCGGTGTCGACGAGGCCGGCCCGGTCCGGCGCCAGGAACGGCGCGTAACCTTGCGCGGCGCCGGGCGGGAAGGCGTGGGTCGGCACCATGGCGCCGCGCAGGCCGACGGTGCCGTCGGCGGTGCGCAGCACCTCGATGAGCGGCGTGCCGTCCTTGGCCACCGCGTGCGGCGCGCCGACGGTGCCGTAGGGCAAGCCGGCCGGGCCGGCGCCCGGCTTCCGCTGCGCGGCGACCAGACCGAACTCGCCGATCGCGGTGACATCGACCAGCGCCGCGGGCCCGTGCCAGGCGGCTTGCGCGGCCAGCCGCTCGGGTGCGCGCCAAAGCGCGGCGATGGTTTCGCCCGCCGACCGCTCGGCGGTGCCAAGCGCGGGCAGGGTCGCCCCGGGCAGCACCACCAGGCCGGCACCGACCGCTTTGCGCTGGGCAGCGAAGGTTTCCGGCTCGAACGGGTGATGCAGGTGCAGCGCGCCGCCGGCGAGCAGCCACGGCACCAGCGTCAGTGCGAGCCCCGCGAACGACGTCATCGGCACCGCGCTGAGGATGGCGCCGTCCTGCGGGTGTCCCGCCTCCAGCGCGACCGCGAGGCCGCCGGCGATCAATTCGGTGTGGTTGCGCGCCACCGCGACCGGCCCGTTCGGGGTCACGTCGAAGGTTACGACCGCGACGTGGGCGGCCGGGTGGCCGGCCCGCGCCGGCGGCTGACTGATGCTGCCGGCCGCGCGCAGGTCGAGCGGCACCACGCCGTCGGGCAGGCTGCGCCCGAAGCCGCAGACGTGGCGGACGGTGAAGAGCTCGGCGGCGGCTTCGACGGCGATCTGCGCCGTGCGTACGTCGCCAACATGGGAGGCGGTGATGATCGCCTTGGCGCCGACCTGGGTGAGCGCCGCCACGATCTCGTGCTTGCGCCACAATAGCGGCAGCGGCACCGCGATCATGCCGGCGCGCAGCACGGCGAGCAGCGCGATGGCGCTCTCGACCGTGTTGCCGAGCTGGATCGCCACCAGCGCGTCGGTCGGCAGGCCGCGGTCGCGCAACTGGCTCGCCACGCTCGACACCGCGCGGTCGGCGTCGGCGAAAGTCAACGAGCGCGGGCCGCCGTCGGAGACACGATAGCGGTCGGGCGGATCGATCAGCGCCAGCCCGTGGGCGCGCCGCACCCCGACGCGCCGGAACAGGCTGTCGAGGGTGGCGCCGTGCCGCGCCGCCCGTCCGCTTGTTTCGCCGTCGTCGTCGAGGATCATCAAGCCTCCCCGTGCCACC
>JARRQH010000399.1:0-3589 GCA_037381985.1 Pseudolabrys sp. | reverse complement strand
CCCGCTAGGGTCCGCTCACACACCGGCGGGGGCTGACACCGACAATTCAGGCGAGTGCGAGAGGCTAAACCCGAGCGCATAATACCTTACGCCAGCAACATCGCGACCCGCCGCTCTCGGTGCGCGCGCGCATGATCGCCAGGGCGGCGGTGAAGCGCTCGCATGTCAGAACCGACGGCGAATGGGTGCCGCGCGATGCCTGAAACGAATGCCAAGACGGGCGCCAAGACAGACGCCATGACAGACGCCATGACGGAAACGACAGATGCGAAAAGCAACTCGATGACCGGCTCCCTCGCCCTCGCCGAGCGCAACGTGCCGCGCTACACGTCCTATCCTACCGCGCCGCATTTTTCCGCCGCGGTCGGACCCGAGGTCTACGCCGGATGGCTGGAGGCGCTGCCGCGCGACGCCTCGCTCTCGCTCTATATCCACGTGCCGTTCTGTACCGAGCTTTGCCACTACTGCGGCTGCAACACGCGGGCGGTGCGCAAGCGCGAGCCAGTCGACGCCTACGCCGAGCGGCTGATCGACGAGATTTCGCTGCTGGCGGCGCTCAAGGGACGCAAGCTCACCCATCTGCATTGGGGCGGCGGCACGCCGTCGATCCTCGGTCCGCACTGGCTGGAGACGCTGGCGGCGCGGCTCGCCTCGCTGTTCGACCTGTCGACGCTGAAGGAGCACGCCATCGAGCTCGACCCGCGCCGGGTCGACAAGGCGCTGTCGCGCGCGCTCAAGCTGATCGGCGTCAACCGCGCCAGCCTCGGCGTGCAGGACGCCTCGCCCCACGTGCAGCAATTGATCGGCCGGGTGCAGCCCTTCGAGCTGGTGGAGCGCGCGACCGACGACTTGCGCGCCGCCGGCATCGAGAACCTGAACATCGATCTTATGTACGGCCTGCCCGGCCAGGGCACGCGCGAGGTGGCGCACAGTGCGGAATTGTCAGCTTCGCTCAATCCGCAGCGGCTGGCGCTGTTCGGCTACGCGCACGTGCCGTGGTTCAAGACCCATCAGCGGCTGATGCCCGACGCCGAGCTGCCGGGCGTCGAGGCGCGGCTCGAGCAGGCGGAAGTCGCCGCCGAAACGCTGCAGAGCTTCGGTTACAAGCTGATCGGGCTCGACCATTTCGCCCTGCCCGGCGACGAGCTGGCGATCGCCGCGGCCGAGCACCGGCTGCACCGCAATTTCCAGGGCTATACCGTCGATGACGCCGACGCGCTGATCGGCCTGGGCGCCAGCGCCATCGGCAAACTGCCGCAGGGCTTCGTGCAGAACGCACCGGACCTCGGCGGCTATACCCGCAGCGTCGCCGGCGGGCACTTCCCCATCGTCAAAGGCCTGGCCTTGAGCGACGACGACCGCGTGCGCGCGGCGATAATCGAGCGGCTGATGTGCGATCTCGCCGTCGATCTCGACACGGTCGACGGCGGTGCGACGCGGTTTGCCGACGCACTCGCGGAACTCAAACCACTTGCCGACCAGGGGCTGGTGACGCTCGACGGCGCGCGCGTGACGGTCACCGAGTGCGGCCGGCCTTACATACGCATCGCCGCGGCGGCGTTCGACGCCTATCTCAACAGCGGCCAGAAACGCCATTCGGTAGCGGTGTAGAGTTCCGCAAAAAAACCCCAGATCGCGCATTCGCCGCACTACCGACGACAAAGGCGGATCCGGGGCATGCGCCCCCGCCGGCGTAACGGCCGTCGACCACGAGTTCGCCGGGAACCGGCGCCCGCTCATGAGCGCTTATGGGAAGATCTGAAACTCAAGCCTAGCCGCGCGATTTGGTCCTATTCATGCGGGCGAATTCGGCCGCGTTGGGGCAGAACTCCGGCGGCAATTGGATGGAATCGGGCCCCGCGCGAGGAATTCAGTGCAGGCTTCCTCGGCGACGCAGCGCTGGCAGGCCGCGTAGGCCTGCATCAGCGGGGAAATGCCGGATGGCCAGGCAGCCGGCACGGTGACGCCCAGCCTCTTCGCCATCGTCGCGAGATTGCGCGCCGCGTCCGGCTTTTGCTTGAGCTCTTGCGCCATCATGACAGGTCCCGTTCTCATTCGTTAACGCGCGTGCCGCTCGCGCGTGACCGGCCGCGCGCGAAGTGATAGCGTCACCGCCCGAACCGTTAACGACCAGCTGCGCGAGACGACATCCTCATGGCCCGCTATTTCTTCCGCCTCACCGACGGCAACCAGGTGCTCGACAACCATAAAGGCATCGACCTGCCCGGGCCTGCCGCCGCGCGCGAGGACGCGGTGGCGCTGGCGCGCGACCTCAGGCTCGGTGCCATCATGCCCGGCTTCAACTGGGGCGGCTGGTTCGTGCTGGTCGTCGACGAGCACGGCCACAAGGTCGACGAGGTGCCGGTGAGCGACGAGGTGGGGGAGCGGTAGAGCGCTTCCAGGCGAATTGGGAACCGGTTCGCCGTCCGGAAGCGCGATAAAATAAAAATTTAGCTCTCTCTCACGCGCCGAAGCGCATCGGCAGCCCGGCCTGGATAGCGACGGCGACATAGAGCGCCGCCAGCGCCAGCGAACCCACGATGACGGCGCCGGCGCGTTTCACAATCTGCCAAATGTCGAGCCGCTCGATCGCCCGGTTGAAGGGCGGAATGGAGAGCGCCGGCACCGCGACCAACAGCACGACCACGATCGAGCCGTAGAGAGTGGCCGCGCCGAAGCCGAATCCGATGAAGGCGGCGATCAGGAACATCACCACGTTGGCGGCGAGCAACAGCGCGATGCCGCCGAGGCCGTGGAGCACGCGCCGCTGCGGCGGCGCGGCCTTGACGATGTCGCGCATGCCACCCCAACGGGGGTGCAACTCCGCCGCCAGAATGGCGCAGGCCGTCGCCGCGATGACGAGCAGCACCAGCAGGGGCAGATAGCCGATATGGATTGACGGGTTCATGGCGGTGCGGGCTGGCGGATTGCGTTGGAGTCGTGGGGCGAATTAGTGACTTTGTAGCCCGCATGGAGCAAGAGCGAAATGCAGGAGGAGCGGCGCATATAATCCCGGATTTCGCTTCGCGCCATCCGGGCTACGGTCGCTAAGCCACGGCGTCCGCGCGCGCCCGGAATGGAATGGCGGCAATCACCGCATCGAGAGCCTGCTGCTGAAAATCCGGGTCCGCCCGCAATTCGTCAATGGTGCGCGGGGCGGGAAAGCGCTTGCCATCGAGGTCGGACCAATCTTCCGCCGCGAAGGCGAGCACCTCCGCCGCCTTCGCGATCGCCTCGTCGATGGTGTCGCCGGCGGTGAACACACCGGGCACGTCGGGAAAGGACACGCCGTAGCAGCTATCGGCGTCCTTATGGATGAGAGCGATGTAGTGCGTCATTGCCTCAATCCTTCTCCCAGCCCGCGTCTTTATAGATGGCGCGTACAGTTCCCAACGGCAAGTCACGCTTGGGGTGTGGCACGATCACCCGACGGCGAAACCCGCTGTGGACGAATTTGTGATGCGAGCCACGTACCGACACTGGCTCGTAGCCCTCTTCCTGGAGCCGTCTGATGATATCACGGCTATCGCGCAGCACGTCAGCCCTCCCCCGCGCGGCCGCCCCTACCTCACCAACTCCTTGATCGCCC
>JARRQH010000398.1:0-3464 GCA_037381985.1 Pseudolabrys sp. | reverse complement strand
CAGATTGCCGGCGCCGCGAATGTCGAGATCGTGCGAGGCGATCTGGAAGCCGGCACCCAGCGTGTCGAGCGATTGCAGCACTTTCAGCCGCCGCTCGGCCTGCGGGGTGATGGTCTGCTTGGCCGGCAGGGTGAGCAGCGCATAGGCGCGCAGCTTGGAGCGCCCCACCCGGCCGCGCAGCTGATAAAGCTGCGACAGGCCGAAGCGGTCGGCGCGGTGGACGATGAGGGTGTTGGCGGTCGGGATATCGAGGCCGGATTCGACGATGGTCGTCGACAACAGCACGTCGTACTTGCCGTCGTAGAAGGCCGACATGATGTCGTCGAGTACCGCCGGCGGCATCTGGCCGTGGGCGACGATCACGCGCACCTCCGGCACGTGGCTTTCGAGGAATTCCTTGGCGCCGGCGAGGTCCCCGATGCGCGGGCAGACGTAGAAGGCCTGGCCGCCGCGGTATTTCTCGCGCAAGAGCGCCTCGCGCACGATGAGCGGGTCGAAGGGCGACACGAAGGTGCGCACGGCGAGACGATCGACCGGCGGCGAGGCGATGATGGAGAGATCGCGCACGCCGGTCAGCGCCAATTGAAGCGTGCGCGGGATCGGCGTCGCGGTCAGTGTCAGTACGTGCACTTCGGCGCGCAGCTTCTTGAGCTTCTCCTTATGCGCTACGCCGAAATGCTGCTCCTCGTCGACGACCATGAGCCCCAGGTCCTTGAACTTGATGCCGCGGCCGAGCAGAGCATGGGTGCCGATGACGATATCGACCTGGCCTTCGGCAAGCCCCTGCTTGGTGGCGGCGAGCTGCGAGGTGGTGACCAGCCGCGAGGCCTGCTCGACGTTGACCGGGAAGCCGCGGAAGCGTTCGACGAAGGTCTTGTAATGCTGGCGCGCCAGCAGCGTGGTCGGCACGATCACCGCCACCTGCTTGCCGCTCAAGGCAGTGACGAAGGCCGCGCGCAAGGCGACCTCGGTCTTGCCGAAGCCGACGTCGCCGCACACCAGCCGATCCATGGGCCGGCCCTTGCCGAGATCGTCGACGACGCTTTCGATGGCCGCGAGTTGGTCGTCGGTCTCTTCGTAAGGAAAGCCGGCGCAGAACTCGTCATAGGCACCGGTCGGCACCGTCAGCTTGGGCGCTTCGTGCAGTTGCCGCTCGGCGGCGATCTTGATCAACTCGCCGGCGATCTCCTGGATGCGGCTCTTCATGCGCGCCTTGCGTGCCTGCCAGTTGCCGCCGCCGAGACGATCGAGATCGACGTGCGACTCTTCCGCGCCGTAGCGCGACAACAGCTCGACGTTCTCGACGGGAAGATAGAGCTTGGCGTCGTCGGCGTAATGGATTTCCAGGCAGTCGTGTGGCGCGCCGGCGGCTTCGATCGCCTTCAAACCGACGAAGCGGCCAATGCCGTGGTCGACGTGCACGACCAGGTCGCCGGGCGCCAGACTCGTGGCTTCTGTGATGAAGTTCTCGGCCTTCTTGCTGGCGCGGCGCGGGCGCACCAGACGGTCGCCGAGGATGTCCTGCTCGCTGACGATCGCCGCGTCCTCGGTTTCGAAACCGGACTCGATGCCGAGTACCGCGAGCGCGACACTGTGCTTGGGAAGCGCAATCGCCTCCGGCCAGGACGACACCGACGTCAGGTTATGCAGCTTGTGGTCGGCGAGCACGTGGCTCATGCGCTCGCGCGCGCCTTCGCTCCACAGCGCGATGGCGACGCGCTTGCCGGCCGCCTGCAGCGACATGACGTGCGACGCGACCGCCTCGAACACGTTGGCGTTGGGCTCGGCGCGCTCGGCGGCGAAGTTGTGGCCCGCGCGGGCGCCGATCTCGATGACGTTGTTCGCTTCAGGGACCGCGAAGGGGTTGATGCGCGCGAGCTTGGAGGTGTTCAGCCGCTCCGCCCACTCATCCGCCGTGACATAGAGCCGGTCCGGCGGCAGAGGCTTGTAGAGCGGCTGCACGCCTTCGCTCAGCGCTTCCTTGCGCGCGTCGTAATAGTCGACGGTCTGCTTGATGCGCTCGCCCGCCGCTTCCTCGTCGAGCGGCTCCAGCGCCAGCACGGTGCCGGGCAGATAGTCGAACAGCGTCTCCATGCCGGTATGGAACAGCGGCAGCCAGTGCTCCATCCCGGGATAGCGGCGGCCCTGGCTCACCGCTTCGGCTTCGTACAAAAGGTCGTCGGGTCCGGCGACGCCGAACTCGGAGACGTAGCTGGTGCGGAAGCGGCGGATGGTCTCGGTGCCGAGTTGGACTTCCGCGACCGGCACCAGGTCGAGCCCGCGCAGGTCGCCCTCGCTGCGCTGGGTCTCGGCGTCGAAGGCACGGATGGTCTCGAGCGAGTCGCCGAAGAAATCGAGCCGCACCGGCATGTCCATGCCGGGGGGAAACAGGTCGAGGATGCCGCCGCGCACCGCGTAGTCGCCGGGCTCGCGCACGGTCGAGGCGCGCACGAAGCCGTTGAGCTCCAGCCACTCGACGATTGATTCCATGCCGGTGACGTTGCCGGGCGCGACCGACAGCGCATGCGTCGCGACGAACTCGCGCGCCGGCACCCGCTGCAGGGCGGCGTTGACGGTGGTCAGCAGCACCGACGGCTTGTCGCGGCCCTTTACGCGGGTGAGGCGCGACAGCGCGGTCATGCGCTGCGCCACCACGCCGGCGTGCGGCGACACGCGGTCGTAGGGCTGGCAGTCCCAGGCTGGGAATTCCATTACCTGGATATCCGGCCCGAAGAACGTGAGCGCGCGCGAGACCTGCGCCATGCGCTGGCCGTCGCGGCAAACGACGCAGAGCGACACGGCCGGCGCGTCCTTGGCCCCGGCGATGGCGCGCGCGAGATCGGCCAGCACCAGCCCTTCGGCGCCGTCGGCAACCTGGGAGAGCGTCAGCGGCTGGCCGGGTTTCAGGAGATCGGCGGGGGATTTGGCGGGGGATTTCATGAGCGCATTCATGGGGCGGGATCGGCCAGATGGAAATCGCGCAGGCGACGGAACATGGGCGTGTCGAATTCGGGCTCCGGCGGCTCGGCGCCCAGGACGCAGGCCAGCATCTGCTGGTCGGGCACAGTCATCAGCAGCTCGAGCGCTTCCATGTCGGCGTCGGTGAAGCTCGCGATATGAGCGTCGGCGAAACGGCCTATGACGATGTCCATTTCCTTGATGCCCCGGTGCCAGGCGCGGAACAAAAGCCGCCGCCGTTTCGCGTCCAGTCCTTCGCTCGACAGTTCAGTTCCCAACACACTTCTCCAGACGGCCATTCCAACGCCAAAAACCCGGACGCGGCCGGGTGCGGGTTTATATAGAGGGGGCCAGGAGCATTGTCACCGCTGGCTGGCCGCGTGGCAGGGCCTATCAACGGTCATGACCGGGTTTCCGCAGGAAGACGTGGATGGCCGGGACAAGCCCGGCCATGACGGCGGAATTTCTGCGATGATCCGCCCATCATGCGCCCGCCCGTCCTCAAC
>JARRQH010000397.1:2286-3400 GCA_037381985.1 Pseudolabrys sp. | reverse complement strand
ATCCAGAACGAGCTCGATTTCTGAGAAGAGGCGGGCGGCGCTTGGCCGCCCGCGGGCTCGATTTAGTCCCAGCTCTCGCTGCTGACGCCAGCGAGCGAGCGCACGCGCTCCTCGTCCTTGGCGAACTCGGCCGCTTCGCCCGAATAGACGATCTTGCCGTCGTCCAGCACGTAGGCGCGGTCGGCGATCGCCACCGCCGCGCGCACGTTCTGTTCGACCAGCAGCACCGAGATGCCTTCCTCGCGCGCCGAGGTGATGATCCGGAATACCTCCTGCACGATCAGCGGCGCTAGGCCCTGGCTCGGCTCGTCGAGCAGGATCAAGCTCGGGTTCAAGAGCAGGGCGCGGGCGATGGCGAGCATTTCCTGCTCGCCGCCGGAAAGCTGCCGGCCTTTGTTGCTCTTACGCTCGGCGAGCCGCGGAAACAACTCGTAGATGCGCGGGATATTCCACGGGCCGGGCCGTTCCGCCGGAACCTTGAGGTTTTCTTCCACCGTTAGGCTCGGGAAGATCTTGCGCCCTTCCGGCACGTAACCGAGGCCGAGCATGGCGATGCGATAGGGCGGCCAGTCGGTGGTGGTCTTGCCGAACAGCGTCACCGTGCCCTCGCGGGCGTGGGTGAGGCCGACCAGGCTGCGCATGGTGGTGGTCTTGCCGGCACCGTTGCGGCCGAGCAGGGTGACGATCTCGCCCTGCCGCACCTCCATGTCGACGCCATACAGGATATGGCTCTTGCCGTAGAAGGTGTGCAGGCCTCGGACTGAAAGGACCGGCTCGCTCATGCCGCTTCCTTTCCGAGATAGGCCGCCTGCACGGCTTCGTTGCTGGTGACTTCGTCGGGCGTGCCCTCTGCCAGCATCTCGCCTTCGGCCAGCACCATGATGCGGTCCGCGAGATGCAGGACCACCCGCATGTCGTGTTCGATCAGCACCATGGCGAGCTTCTGTTCCTTATGCAGTTTGCGGATCAGTTGGGTGATGTCGTAGGTCTCCTGGTCGCCCATGCCGGCGGTCGGCTCGTCGAGCAGTAGCAGGCGTGGGTTGAGCGCCAGCGCCATCATGATCTCGGTGGAACGCTGGTCGCCGTGGCTGAGCTCGCCCACCAGCCGGCCGGC
>JARRQH010000397.1:0-2249 GCA_037381985.1 Pseudolabrys sp. | reverse complement strand
TCTCGATGAACTCGCGGGTGCGCGCGCGCACCGCGGCCTTCTCGTCGGGCTTGAGCCGCACGCGCAGCCGGTAGCCGGACGCGACCTCGATCGCGATCTGCAGGTTCTCGTAAATGCTCAGTTCCGGAAACACTTCCGTGATCTGGAAGGTGCGCGCCATGCCGCGCCAGACCCGCTTGTCCGGTGCCACCTTGGTCACGTCCTCGCCGTCGAAGATGATCTTGCCCGTGGTCGGGTTGGCGAAGCCGCTGATAAGGTTGAAGAAGGTGGTCTTGCCGGCGCCGTTCGGGCCGATGACCGCGCGCAGCTCGCCGGGCTCGACCGTCAGCGACACGTTGCTGACGGCGACCAGGTTGCCGAAGCGCTTGGTGACGTTTTCGACTTTCAAGAGGCTCATGACACCGCCTTCCGACGAACGATGCCGAGCACGCCGCGCGGGAAGAACAGCACGACGAGCACGAAGAACAGGCCGATGAACGACATCCAGTTCTGGGTCATGGTCGACACGTAATCCTGCAGCACCACGAAGATCGCGGCGCCGATCAACGGTCCCCAGAACGAGCGCATGCCGCCGAGCACCGCCATGATCACGAAGTCACCCGATTGCGACCAGTGCAGGTCGTGCGGGTCGGCGAAGTTGTTGAGCAGCGCGTAAAGCGTGCCGGCAAGTCCGACGAACGCGCAGGAGATCACCCACGACAGCCAGATGTGCCGGTCGACCGGCAGGCCGAGGAAGCGCGACCGCCGTTCGTTCTCGCGGATCGCCAGCAGTGTGCGCCCGAACGGCGAGCGCAGCAGCGCCGCCAGGATCGCCACCGCCACCGCGAAGAAGAATAGGCAGAAATAGTAGAAGGTGATGGGGCTGTGCACGATATCGAGCTTGCCGACCCCGAAATCGATCGCGTGCCGCCCCCAGTTCGCCAGCCCGTCGTCGCCGCCGGTGACGTTATTCCATCGATAGGCGATGAAATAGAACACCTGGCCGAAGGCGATGGTCACCATGGCGAAGTAGATGCCGCGCAGGTGCACGATCAGCAGCCCGATGACGGCTGCCGCCACGATCGCTGTCACGACGCCGACGCCCATGGCGGCAAGCGTGCTGGGCAGCAGGTACTTGATCGTAAGGCCGGTGCCGTAGACGCCGAGGCCGAAATAGGCCGCGTGTCCGAAGGACAGCACGCCGGTATAGCCGAGCAGGAAGTTGAGCGCGGTGGCGGCGAGCGCCATCACCACCACGCGGGTACCGAGCTGCGTATAGCCGCCGATGTAGTTGATCCACCACGGCATGGTCAGCAGCGCCAACCAGATCACCGCGTCGGCGGCGTATTTCCTGAGACGTTGATCGTCCTTTATCATTGCAGGCGTCCTTCTTCGCCGAACAGCCCGCGTGGGCGTACCAATAGAACCAGTCCCATCATCACGTAGATCACCGCCTCGCTGGCGGAGGGGAAGAACACGCTGGTGACGCCGGAGGCGACACCGATCAAAAGGCCGCCGATCAGGGTGCCCGGCAGGCTGCCGAGGCCGCCGATGATGATGGCGACGAAGCTCGGCATGATCAACTCGCTGCCGATGGTCGGCTGCAGGCCGAGCATGCCGGCGGCCAGCACGCCGGCGAGCCCGGCCATGTAGATGCCGAGCCCGAAGTTCGCGCTGCGCAGGAAGCGTGTGTTGACGCCCAGCACCGACACGGTCTCGAGATCGAGCGTGCCTGCGCGGATGCGCATGCCGAGCCGCGTGCGGCTCAGCACAACGAACAGCACCACCACGGTGAGCGTGACCAGCGCGACCATGAACAGCCGGTAGCCGGTGAGGAAGAAGTAGTTGGCGCTCAGGGGGCTCGACAGCCAGGCCGGGATCGTGAAGGGCAGGGTCTGGGCACCCCAGATGAAGCGGGTGCCGTCCTCGAACATGAAGGCGAGGCCGAAGGTGAGCAGCAGGCTGTAGAGCGGATCGCGCCCATAGAGCGGGCGGATGAGGATGCGCTCGATGATGAGGCCGAAGATGGCGGTCAGGATCGGGGCGACGATCAGCGCGCCCCAGAAACCGATGAACGGGATCAGCATGAAGGCGAGGTAGGCGCCGATCGCGAGAAAGCCGCCGTGCGCGAAATTGATCACGCCCGACAGGTTGAGAATGAGCGACAGCCCCAGCGCCATCAGCCCGTAGAACGCGCCGATGATCAGCCCGTTGAAGACATTATAGAGGATGAGTTGCGTCATCATGTTGGTTGCGCTTGTTGGTCGCGC
>JARRQH010000396.1:0-3146 GCA_037381985.1 Pseudolabrys sp. | reverse complement strand
ATCGCCTGCCGGATCATCAAGACCGCCCGCCGCATGGGGATCGAGACGGTCGCGGTTTATTCCGAGGCCGACAAGGACGCGCTGCACGTGGAGATGGCCGACACTGCGGTCGCCATCGGGCCGCCGGCGGCGGCCGAGAGCTATCTGGTGATGGATAAGATCGTCGCCGCCTGCAAAGAGACCGGCGCCGAGGCCGTGCATCCCGGCTACGGCTTCCTGTCCGAGCGCGAGGCGTTCCCGAAGGCGCTCGCCGATAACGGCATCGTCTTCATCGGACCGAACCCCAAGGCGATTGCTGCCATGGGCGACAAGATCGAGTCCAAGAAGGCGGCGGCCGCGGCCAAGGTCTCGACCGTGCCCGGCCATCTCGGCGTCATCGAGGACGACAACGAGGCGATCGCGATCGCCGAGAAGATCGGCTACCCGGTGATGATCAAGGCCTCCGCCGGCGGCGGCGGCAAGGGCATGCGTATTGCTCATTCGATGGCGGAGGTGGCGGAAGGCTTTGCCCGCGCGCGTTCGGAGGCGAAGTCGTCGTTCGGCGATGACCGCGTCTTCATCGAGAAGTTCATCGTCGATCCACGCCATGTCGAGATCCAGGTGCTCGGCGACAAGCACGGCAACGTCATCTATCTCGGCGAGCGCGAATGCTCGATCCAGCGCCGCAATCAGAAAGTGATCGAAGAGGCGCCGAGCCCGCTGCTCGACGACAAGACGCGCAAAGCGATGGGCGAGCAGGCGGTCGCTTTGGCCAAAGCCGTCGGCTACGACTCCGCCGGAACCGTCGAGTTCGTTGCGGGGCAGGACAAGAGCTTCTACTTCCTCGAGATGAATACGCGGCTGCAGGTGCAGGTCGAGCATCCGGTGACCGAGCTCGTTACCGGTATCGATCTCGTCGAGCAGATGATCCGCGTCGCCGCCGGCGAAAAGCTTTCGATCAAGCAGAGCGACGTCAAGCTCAACGGCTGGGCGGTGGAAAGCCGTATCTATGCGGAAGACCCGTACCGCAGCTTCCTGCCCTCGACCGGGCGGCTGGTGCGCTACCGTCCGCCGGCCGAACGCAGCATCGATGGCGTGACAGTGCGCAACGACACCGGCGTCTACGAGGGCGGCGAGATCTCGCTGTTCTACGATCCCATGATCGCCAAGCTGGTGACGCACGCAGACACTCGCGACGAGGCGATCGAGGCGCAGTCCGACGCGCTCGATGCCTTCGTCGTCGACGGCATCCGCCACAACATCCCGTTCCTGTCGGCGCTGATGGCGCATCCGCGCTGGCGTTCGGGCAAGCTGTCGACCGCCTTCATCGCCGAGGAATTCCCGGAAGGCTTCCACCCGCAGGCGCCGGAAGGCGAGCGTGCCGAGGTGATCGCCGCCGTCGCCGCGGCCATCGACCACGTGCTGGGCGAGCGCAAGCGGCAGATATCCGGTCAGGTCAATGGCCATGGCAACGGTCACGGCGTCACCCGCGAAAGCCGGCGCGCGGTCTGGCTCGGGCGCGACGAGATCGCGCTCGAAGTGAAACGCGAGAATGCCGGCATCGCGGTGCGTTTTCCCGACAAGGACGACAAGAAGGACAAGGGCGCGCGCCACATCGTCTCCGACTGGAAGCCGGGCGATCCGCTGTGGACCGGCACCGTCGACGGCCACCCTGTGGCGGTGCAGGTGCGCGATATCCCCAACGGCTTCGCGCTCAGCTACCGCGGCGTCGAGACCAAGGCTTACGTCTACACCGAGCGCGAAGCGCAATACGCGCGGCTGATGCCGGTGAAGGAGAAGGCCGACAGCGGCAAGCAGGTGCTGTGCCCGATGCCGGGGCTGGTCGTTTCCGTCGCGGTCAAGGAAGGCCAGGAGGTCAAGGCCGGCGAGACCGTGGCGGTGGTCGAAGCCATGAAGATGGAAAACGTGCTGCGCGCCGAAATCGACGGCACGGTGAAGAAGATCAACGCCAAGCCCGGCGACAGCCTGGCGGTGGACGCGGTCATTCTCGAATTCGCGTGAGCCGGCGCGGAGCGGTTCCAGGCGAAGTGGGGACCGGTTCGCCGTCCGGAAACGCGACAAGACAAAAATGCAGACTCAGTGTTTCGATATGGTCTCGTGGCCGACCAGGAACTCTTTCGCCAGCGCGTGATAAATGCCCTCCGGGCATACCATGCGCGAGCAGAAATATCCGATGACCGAGGCGCACATCACCGGCACCACCATGGCGTGGTTGTCGGTCATTTCGGTCACGATGACGAAGGCGGTGATCGGCGCCTGCACGACGCCCGAGAAATAAGCCACCATCCCTAGGATGATCATCGCCGCCACCGGGGCGCTCTGGAAGATGTGCGTGGCGATGCTGCCGATGCCGGCGCCGACCGCCAGCGACGGCGCGAAGATGCCGCCCGGGATGCCGCTCGCCGCCGTCAGTGCCGTCGCGACCAACTTCAAGATCCCGAAGCTCTCCGGCAAAGGCGTGCCGTTCTCGAGCGCCGTCTTGACCTGCGCGTAACCGGTGCCGAAAACCAGATCGCCGGACGCCATCCCGCACAGCGCCACGCCGAGACCGCAAAGCAGGGCGAACAGGATGGGCGAGCGCTTGTGCACCTTGCCGTACTTGCCGGGCAGCCCGAGCGTCGCCTTGATGACGAACAGGCTGAACAGCCCGCCGGCGAAGCCGCCGATGACGCCGCAGATCGGGATCGCCAGCCAATCGATGCCGTCCGCCAGCATCGTCGGCGTAGTGCCGAAATAGGTGTAGTTGCCAACGAGGCCGAGCGTCGTGAGGCCCGCTGCGATCACGGCCGTGACGATGAGACCGCTAGTTCGGGTCTCGAAGCTGCGGCTCATCTCTTCGATGCCGAACACGATGCCGGCGAGCGGCGTGTTGAAGGCGGCGGCGACGCCGGCGGCGGCGCCCGCCAGCACCAGGCCGGGCTGGCGGCGCGGCGACCAGCGCCCGGCGGCGAACATGATCGAGGCGCCGACCTGCACGGTCGGCCCTTCGCGGCCGGCGGACGCGCCGCACAACAGCCCGAGCAGGGTGAGCCGCATGTTGCCGACGGCGACCAGTTTTTCGGCACCGCTTACGCGCAGGTCATTACGGCGCTAGAGAACGGCACGACTTTGCCGGAGAGCTTAGGGAACTTGAAGTTGGCCGCGAC
>JARRQH010000395.1:4530-5393 GCA_037381985.1 Pseudolabrys sp. | reverse complement strand
GACGGCGCCTTCGCGCAGCGGCGCGCTGTCCTTGTTCGGCTTCTGCATGAACCGCAGGCGCACGCCCGGCGCGTCCTTTTCGAGGCGGGCGATGAGGCTCGGTCCGAAAGTTTCCGCGAAGCCTTCGCTCGCGCGGATCGTGAACGTCCGCGTGAGCTGCTTGAGGTCGAGCACCTCGGCCGGGCGCAGCACCGCTTCGCCGTCCTGCACCAGCCGGCCGACCCGGTCGCGCAACTCGAGCGCGCGCGGCGTCGGGACGAGGCCGCGTCCGGCCCTGACCAGCAGCGGGTCGCCGGTCGTCTCGCGCAAGCGCGCCAGCGCCCGGCTCATCGCGGAGGGGCTCAGCCGCAAGCGCCGCGCGGCGCGCGCCACGCTGCCTTCCGCCAGCAGCACGTCGAGGGTGAACAGCAGATTGAGATCGGGTCTGGGCATGGACCGACCCTAGCACGGCCCAGCCGTGATGTGGCGTCAACCGCAACGATAAAATGCAAATCGTGCGTGTTCCGCCACGTGAGGAGCGGGACTAGGTATCTGCCGGGCTCGTTTCCCGAGCCATCGGACAACGGAGTTCATGTTGAAGCCAGTCGTCATCGAGAAAAACGAGGCCGCCGGTGCGGACGCGGCACCGACATTCGCAGGTCGCTGGGCGCTCGCCAGCCTTTGCCTATCGTTGCTGCTGTCCTCCCTCGGCACCAGCATCGCCAATGTCGCGCTGCCGACCTTCGCCCAGGCGTTCGCCGCCTCCTTCCAGCAGGTCCAGTGGATCGTCCTGGCCTATCTGCTCGCCATCACCACGCTGATCGTCAGCGTCGGCCGGCTCGGCGACATCTTCGGCCGCCGGCGCCTGCTGCTGGCCGGCAACG
>JARRQH010000395.1:0-4475 GCA_037381985.1 Pseudolabrys sp. | reverse complement strand
GCCTTGTTCACCGCGACCTCGGTGTTGTGCGGCATCGCGCCGACGCTCTCTCTGCTGATCGTGGCGCGCGCGGCGCAGGGGCTCGGCGCGGCGGTCATGATGGCGCTCACCATCGCGTTCGTCAGCGAGATCGTGCCGAAGGCCAGAACCGGCAGTGCCATGGGGCTGCTCGGCACCATGTCCGCAGTCGGCACCGCGTCCGGTCCCTCGCTCGGCGGCATGCTCATCGCCGCGTTCGGGTGGCGCGCGATCTTCTTCGTCGGCGTTCCGCTCGGCCTGCTGGCGTTCGGTCTGGCGTACCGCTATCTGCCGACCGAGCGTCGCGCGTCAGGAACCGCGCGCGCCGGCTTCGACCGTCCCGGCACGCTGCTGCTGGCGCTGACGCTGGCGGCTTACGCGCTCGCCATGACGAGCGGCCGCGGCCAATTCGGCCTGTTCAATATCGGCCTGCTGCTGGCGGCGGCTGTCGGTGCCGTGCTGTTCGTCCTCGTCGAGGCGAGGGCGCAATCGCCGCTGATCCGATTGCGGGTGTTCCGCGATCCGCAGTTGAGCGCGAGCCTCGTCACCAACATGCTGGTCGCGACGGTGATCATGACGACCTTCGTCGTCGGGCCCTTCTATCTCGCGCGCGCGCTTGTGGTCGGGCTCGTGATGTCGACAGGTCCCATCGTCTCCGCGCTCAGCGGTGTCGTGGCCGGTCGTATCGTCGACCGCCTGGGGGCGCGGTTCATGATCGTTGCCGGCCTTATCGGGATGGCGGCCGGCTCGCTGGCCCTGTCCATGCTGCCCGCGATGTTCGGCACCGCCGGCTATATTGCCTCCATCGCCATCTTGAGCCCGGGCTATCAGCTGTTCCAGGCCGCCAACAACACGGTCGTCATGGTGGATGTCGGCCCGGACCAGCGCGGCGTCATCTCCGGGATGCTCAGCCTGTCGCGCAATCTCGGGCTCATTACCGGGGCGTCGGTCATGGGCGCGGTGTTCGCGTTCGCCTCGGGCACGGCCAACGTGGCGGCGGCGCAACCGCAGGCCGTCACGACCGGCATGCAGATCACGTTCGCGGTGGCGGCGATGCTGATCGTGGCGGCGGTGGCGATCGCGGTCGGAAGTCGCGTCCTGGTGAAACGCGCGTCGCCGGCCGCGAACGCGACTTGAGGTAAGGCTCAACCGCCGAATTTGTCTTTCCAACTCGGCAGCGCGCCGGCAAAGGGCAGTGCGGTCGCCTCGTAGACGCCGCGCGCCACCGCGCGGGCCAGCGCATTGGCGGCCAGCATGCCGAGCTCGCTCAAGCCGTAGACCGGATCGGCCAGCGGCTTGTCGCCCATGGCTGCGGCAAACACCACGTCGCCGTCGAGCGGCGTGTGCACCGGATAGATGGCGCGCGCGAGACCGGTCTGCGCGATCACGGCGAGACGATTGACCTGCGGCTTGGTGAGCTGCGCGTCGGTGGCAATAACCGCGAGCGTGGTGTTGGCGCCCGGCGCGCCCTTGCTGCGGTAGGCGAGATCGTCGGGCGTAAACGTCTCCGGCCAGCCGCGGCCGCCGAACTCGTTGTTCTGCTCGAAGGGCGCGGCCCAGAAATGCGGGCCGTCGCCGATGGTGACGGTGCCGGCGGCGTTGACGGCGACGAGCGCGCCGACGGTGACGCCGCTTGCGGTCGTTGCCGAGGCCGAGCCGACACCGGCCTTGAGGCTGACGGTGGTCGCGCCCATTCCCGCCCCGACGCTGCCGAGCGCGAAGTCCATGGCCGCGGCCTTCGCCGCCGCATAGCCGAACTCGCGATAGGGCGGATAGCGGCCCCAGTCCTTGTTCCCGCCCGCGAGCAGATCGAACAGGATCGCCGCCGGGATGATGGGCACGCGCGCGTCGCCGATGGCGAAGCCGCGACCCTGCTCGCGCATATAAGCCTGCACGCCCGAGGCGGCATCGAGCCCGAAGGCGGAGCCGCCGGAAATGACGATGGCGTCGATGCCCTCGACGGTCTGCGCCGGATCGAGCAGCGCGCTTTCGCGGGTGCCGGGCCCGCCGCCGCGCACGTCGATGCTGGCGACCACCGGCTTGTCGAACACCACCACGGTCGAGCCGGAGCCGAGCCTGGCGTCGTCGGCATGGCCGACCCGCAGGCCGAGGACGTCGGTGATCAAGTTGCGCGCTGATGCCATGCCGCTGAACCGCCTTCGCGGCCCCCATTGGCGGGGCCTTGTCAGGCTTTTATCACATTCGCGTCAGTGCGGTCAGGGCGACCATCTCGCCGCCACACTTGTATCATTGCCATGACGGTACTCGAACGGGCATACCACTCCTTATGCATAGTGACCTCACCCTCGGGGCCGCGCTCGTCGCCGGCCTGGTCAGCTTCCTCTCCCCATGCGTGCTGCCGCTGGTGCCGCCGTATCTCGTGTTCCTCACCGGCACCTCGATCGAGCGCTTCGCCGACCAGGAGCCGAAGGCCCGCGTCAAGCGCGAGACCGTGGCGGCGGCGCTCCTGTTCGTCGCCGGCTTCTCCACCGTATTCGTGGCGCTGGGGGCGAGCGCCAGCGTCATCGGCTCCGTCATCCGCGCCTATTCGCATCCGCTTGGCATCGCCGCCGGCGTCATCATCATCGTCATGGGCCTGCACTTCCTCGGCATCACGCCGATCGCCTTCCTGCACCGGCAAAAGAGGATGGAGGTCGCCAAGCCCGTGGGCCTGTGGGGCGCTTACGTGATCGGGCTCGCCTTTGCGTTCGGCTGGACGCCGTGCATCGGGCCGATCCTGGCGGCGATCCTGGCGGTGGCGGCGTCCGAGCAGACGGTGGCGCGCGGCGCCGGGCTGTTGGCGATCTATTCGTTGGGTCTCGGCATTCCGTTCGTCGTCGCGCCGGAAGCATCAACCAGATGAGCGTCTGGTTGCTGCAGATGTTCCCGGGGCTAGGGAATATCGGATAGCGTCGCTGCATCGAAGCGCCCGAGCCGCGGCAATAAGCAACCACGGCGAACCATGGCCAGGGGGTGCGGCTTCTCCTATGCTTAGACACATGGCTAGCTCCGCGCTTCCGCTGTTCCACCTGTACGGCGACCCGCCGGACGATTCCGCGTTCGGCTTCATCCATATCGAGACGATCCGCTCGCGCTCGTCGGTAAACGACTGGACCATCCGCGCCCACCGCCATCGCAATCTGTTCCAGATCCTGGTGATCGAGCGGGGCGGCGGCGAGATGAGTTTCGAGACGGCGATCGTGCCGTTCGCCGCGCCGGCGGCGATCCTGGTGCCGGCGACCACCGCGCACGGCTTCCGCTTTCGTCCGCAGGTCACGGATGGCTGGGTGGTGACCTTCACCGAGGACGTCGCCGATACCATCGGCGACCGGTCCGGCGAGGCGCTGGCGCGGCTGAAGGCGCTGGCCGCCGAGCCGCTGGTGCCGCTCAAGGACGGCAGCGAGATCAAGCGGCTGTCGACGTTATGTTCCGAGCTCGACGACGAGGGCTCGCTGGCGCGCGAGGGTTACCGGCTCGCCATGCGCGCGCTGATGGCGATGATCGCCATCGAGGTGGTGCGGCTGGCGGCGAGCCGGGCGCGCAGCGGCGCGGTGACGCTCACGCGCGCCGACGCGCAGGTCGAGCAGTTGCGCCGGCTGATCGACGATCATTTCCGCAAAGAACGGTTGATCAGTTTCTACGCCGAGAAACTGGCAATGACCGCCGACCGACTCAACGATCACGTCAAGCGCGCGACCGGCGTCACCGCCGGCCATCTCATTCGCCAGCGCGTGCTGACCGAAGCCAAGCGCCAGCTCGTGTTCACCAACCAGCCGATCCACGAGATCGCCTACGATCTCGCCTTCTCCGATCCCTCGCACTTCACGCGCTTCTTCCGCAAGCAGACCGGCACCACGCCGCAGGCCTTCCGCGAAGGGCGGGGGGATTAGAGCGTTTCCAGGCGAAGTGGGAACCGGTTCGCCGTCCGGAAACGCGACAAATAAAGACAACCTCACGTCTTCGCTTCCAGCGAGTCGCGTCGGATGATGGCAAAGGCGATGACCGCGCCGACCAACTCTGCGCTACCACCTGCGCCCATGGCGGCGCGCAAGCCGGAGAGAAAGCCGGCGCCGCTTGCCGCGTGCTCGCCGGCATAGGTGGCGAACACGCTGCCGAGGATGGCGACGCCCAGCGTCGCGCCCACCATGCGCGCGGTGTTGATGAGACCCGAGGCGGTGCCGGAACGCGCCGGCGGCAGCGCTGCCACCGCGACGCCGTTGACCGGCGCGGTGTTGAGCCCAAGTCCGACGCCGACCACCAGCAGCGCGGCTTCGATCGGCACGATGCCGGTGTCACGGCCGATGAGGGTCAACGCCAGCGCGCCGAATCCCATGCACGCCATGCCGGCGGTCATCACCAGCCGTGGCCCGAGACGGTTGCTGAGATGACCGACGTTCTGCGAGACGAGCACGAACGCAACCGACATCGGCAGCAGTTCGAGGCCGGTGATGAACGGG
>JARRQH010000394.1:0-4115 GCA_037381985.1 Pseudolabrys sp. | reverse complement strand
GCCATTAGGTTGAGGGGGACGCCATGTCGAAGCCCGTCCTCATCATTCTGCACCAGGAACACTCTTCGCCCGGCCGGGTCGGCCAGGCGCTGGTCGCGCGCGGCTTTCCGCTCGACATCCGCCGCCCGCGCTTCGGCGATCCGTTGCCCGAAACCATGGCCGACCATGCCGGTGCCGTGATCTTCGGCGGCCCGCAAAGCGCCAACGACCCCGACGATTTCATCAAGCGCGAGACCGACTGGATCGGCGTGCCGCTGCGCGACAAGAAGCCTTTCCTGGGGATTTGCCTGGGCGCTCAGATGATGGCGCGCCAGCTCGGCGCCGGCGTCTTCCCGCATCCGCAAGGGCGCGCCGAAGTCGGCTATTACCCGATCCGCCCGACCGCCGCCGGCCTCGCGATCTGCCCGGAATGGCCCGATCACGTCTACCAATGGCACCATGAGGGCTTCGAATTGCCGAAGGGCGCCGAACTCCTGGCCGAAGGGGAGGACGGCTTCAAAGCGCAGGCCTTCCGCTATGGCAGCGGCTACGCCATCCAGTTCCACCCGGAAGTCACCCACGCCATGATGCATCGCTGGCTGGTGCGCGGGGCCCACCGGATGGACACGCCGGGCGCCAAGCAGCGCCACGAGCACGTCGCCGACCGCGCCGTGCACGACTACGCCGTGCGCAACTGGCTGGCCTGCTTCCTCGACCGCTGGATCGGCCGCCAATCGGCCGATATGCCCGAGGCTGTCGCCTCCTGACGCGCCGCGGCATCGCCAATCCTGCTCATTGACAAATCCGCCGGCCTCCCATCGACTCGTCGTGGGGACCGGATGAAGGGGATTAACGCACGCGCGGAGGCGTGCCGATGCGCGACGCGAATCCAACGCGCCGGACGGCGCCACCGCTCCCGGCCCTGAACGAGATGCTGCGCGCCTCCGACGGCATTCTCGACCTGCTGCCGATCGCGACTTTCATCTGCGACGCGCAAGGCGTCATCCGGCAGTACAATCGCTACGCCATCGAATTGTGGGGCCGCGCGCCACGGCCCGGACAGAGTCATTTCGAATTCGTCGAGAGCGGCCAGTTCTGGGAAAGCGACGGCACGCCGTCGACGCGCTCGAAGCCTCGCGCCGGGGCTTGCTGGAACACGAGCAGCGGTTCGCGGCGACCTATGAGCACGTTTCCATCGGCATTTCGGAGGTTGACTCCACCGGCCGTATCCTGCGCGTCAACGAGGCGATCTGCAGCATCACGGGCTACAGCCGCGAGGATCTGCAGCAGAGCGTGCTGTTCCGCTACAGCCATCTGGACGACACCGATTCGGACCGCGATGCCTTCCGCAAGCAGGTCACGGGCGATCTGGACTTCTACTCGGTCGAGAAGCGTTTCATGCGCAAGGACGGCCGCACCATCTGGATATCGGCACGCTCGTCGTCGGTGCGCGAGGCCACGGGCCAGCTGCTCTACGTCGTGCGCGTGATGCAGGACATCACCGAGTCAAAGCTCGCCGAGTAGCGCCAGAAGCTCCTGATCGACGAGTTCAATCACCGGGTCAAGAACACGCTCGCCACCGTGCAGTCGCTGGCCGCGCAGACCGCGCGCCGCGCCGCTTCGCCGCGCGCGTTCAGCGAGAGCTTCGAAGGCCGGCTGATCGCGCTGTCGAAGGCGCACGATCAGTTGACCAGGTATCAATGGGAGAGCGCCGACTTGCGCCTTGCGCAGCCTGCTGTCGGACACCATCGCGCCGCACGGGGCCGGCCCCGAGCGCGTGGTGCTGCGCGGCGAGGACGTGCGCCTGCGCCCGCGCGCGGCGCTCATGCTGGCGATGGCAGTCCACGAACTGGTTACCAACGCCGCCAAGTACGGCGCGCTGTCGGCGCCGGCGGGGCGCGTCGAGATCCGCTGGCGCGCGACGCGGGACGAGACCGGCCGGCCGCTGCTCGGCATCGACTGGCGTGAAGTGGGCGATTTGAGGGGGTGGAGGCGTTCCTGGCCCGTCTTTGCCCTATCGGGGCTACGCCGGGCAGCCTTCGCTACGATAGGGTCTACCGACCGACGCGGGCGGACGTTGGTGGAGCCGAGGGGGATCGAACCCCTGACCTCCTCATTGCGAACGAGGCGCTCTCCCAGCTGAGCTACGGCCCCCCAAAGAGGCACAACGGCAAACAAGCCCCGTTGCGCCGAAAATTCGGGCGAGTGGGGGCCATTTAGGGCCAGGGTCTGGACCTGTCAAGGATAACCCCGGGCCACTCAGCCGTCTGCCGGACCGGACCGGAACAGGGCCCTTTCCCTTCGCCGTGCAAGCGGTTATTCGTCGCTCCGGGCCAGGGCACGATCCCGAACAGCATGTTCTCGACCTCGATCGGGGGCGGGTACCGGTTTTCGGAAAAGATTGTGCTCAAACGCTCAAACAAGACTCTCAAGCGGGATGACGATTCGCAGAAGAGTCATCGCGCCTTAGTACCGCCGACAGGTTACGGAGCAGGCAATGAATCCTTTTCTTTGGCTGATCAGCACGATCATCCAGATCTACATTTGGTTGCTGATCGCGTCGGCGGTGCTGTCGTGGCTGGTGGCCTTCAATGTCGTGAACGTCCGTAACCCGATCGTGCATACGATCGGCGATTTCCTCTATCGCGTGACCGAGCCGTTGCTGCGGCCGATCCGGGCGGTGCTGCCCAATCTCGGCGGCCTCGACATCTCGCCGGTGATCCTGATCATCGGGCTCCTGTTCCTGGAGCGGTTCATCTTCTGGGTCTATCTGAGGATGGCCGTCTAAGCTGCGATGGCCGAGCGCCCCTGGGTACCCCACGCAGGCGGTGTGACCCTTGCCGTGCGGCTGACGCCCAAGGGCGGCCGCGACGCCGTCGATGGCGTCGAGCAATTGGCCGATAGCCGTTCCGTATTGAAAGTGCGGGTGCGCGCGGCGCCCAGCGAGGGCGAGGCCAATGAGGCTTTGATCCGCCTGATCGCCAAGGTCTTGGGCGTTCCGCGGCGCGATGTCGCGCTTACCGCCGGCCACACCTCCCGCATCAAGCGGCTCGCCATTTCCGGCGACAGCGCGGCCCTGGCGGCGAAGCTGGAAACACTTGCGGACTAAGTGGATTTCTGTCTCTGTCCGTTCTCCCGCATTGTGAAATCTGAAAAAGAATAGTCACACAGGAAACCAACAAGGGGCGAGATGAGCGCTACGATTATCGACGGCAAGGCCATCGCGGCGGACTTGCGCAGCAGGATTGCGACCGACGTCGCGCGTGTCACCAAGGCGCACGGCCACGTGCCGGGCATCGCTGTGGTGCTGGTCGGCGACAACGCCGCGAGCAGCGTCTACGTGCGCAGCAAGACCAAGGCCGTGGCGGAAGCCGGCATGCGCGCCTTCGATCACAAGCTGCCGGCGGATACGAGCGAAGAGGATTTGCTCGCGCTCATCGCCAAGCTGAACGCCGACGAGAACGTCAACGGCATCCTGGTGCAATTGCCACTGCCGCCGCAGATCGACCAGAACAAGATCATCTTCGCCATCGATCCGGCCAAGGACGTCGACGGCTTCCATCCGATCAACGTCGGGCGGCTGTCGAGCGGCCTGTTCTCGCTGGTGCCGTGCACGCCGCTCGGCTGCGTGCGGCTGGCGAAGACAGTGCATTCGTCGCTCGCCGGCATGGAAGCGGTGGTGGTGGGTCGCTCCAACATCGTCGGCAAGCCGGTGGCGAACCTGCTCTTGAGCGAGAACACCACCGTCACCATCACTCATTCCAAGACGCGCGATCTGCCGGCGGTGTGCCGGCGCGCCGATCTGCTGGTGGCGGCCATCGGCCGGCCGGAGATGGTGCGCGCCGACTGGATCAAGCCGGGCGCCACCGTGATCGACGTCGGCATCAACCGCGTGCCGGCGGCCGACGGCGGCAAGCCGCGCATCGTCGGCGACGTGGCCTTTGCCGAAGCCGCCGAGGTTGCCGGTGCCATCACCCCCGTCCCCGGCGGCGTCGGGCCGATGACCATCGCGTGCCTGCTGCTCAACACGTTGCGCGCCGGCTGCCAGCAGAAAGGTTTGCCGCCGCCGGAGCTGTGAACCTATCGCCGTCATCCTGAGGTGCGAGCGCGAAGCGCGAGCCTCGAAGGATGATCGG
>JARRQH010000393.1:0-4255 GCA_037381985.1 Pseudolabrys sp. | reverse complement strand
ATCGCCGAGGTGACCTCCGACGGCAAGCGGCTGATCGTGAAGGGCGAGGACACTTTGGTGAAGCGCCCGATCACCATTCCCTTCGACATGGTAGTGCACGCCATCGGCATGGACCCCAACGTCGACAACATGACCCTGTCGGCGGTGTTCGACGTCAAGCTGCAGAAGCACGGCCACATCGAGAAGGCCTCGACCTACTCGAACATGTCGGCGACCTCGCGCCCCGGCGTGTTCGTGGCCGGCGCTGCGACGGGGCCGGAAACCATCGACGACTCCATCGCGCAGGGGCAGTCGGCCGCCATGGCGGCGCTCAATGCCGTGCGCGGGGTGATGAGCGAGGCGGCCGAATAATGTTCTCGCTGCTGCGGACCAATAAGCAGAAAGCGCCGGCGCCGAGCCGGCCGGTGCTGCATTTGTCGGGTCCGCGGCTGCGTGCCGCCTTCGAGAGCCTGGTCGAAGCCGCGGAAGCGACCGGCGGCGTCGAGCGTTACGTCGGCGCGCTGGCGCTGAAAGCCTCGCTGTTCGAGGAAGTGCTCGGCAAGGGCCGCGTCCACGAACTGACCGAGGCCGAGTTCCTCGATCTTGCCTCCTTCATCACGCCGGTACGTCGGCGCGTCGGCGCCTGGCTCGCCCATAACGGTTTCGAAAGCCTGCATCCGCGGCTCGTCAAATTGCTCAACGGCTGGTCCGACGTGTCCACCGCGGACCAGCGCATGGCGACGTTCTGCGCTGGCATCCCCGAGGACCGCGAGCATCGCTGGGTGCGCGATCTCGGTGCCGAGGTGCTGCACTACACCGCGCCGCATCACTACCCGCTGATGACCCGCTGGGTGTGGGACGCGCGCGTCAACACCGGCGTGCTGCGCGAGATCTGGCACGACGACAACGGCGTGCCGGCCGGCAAGCTCCACATTGCCGACGACTTCGCCACCTTCGCCGTGCTGCGCGAGGAGTTGGAAAGCTTCCTGGGCGACAACGGCGTCTTTCGTGACATGCCGTTCTACGTCGATATCCTCTGCGCCCATGTCTACGCCGGCTACATCAACGACAAGGGCGGTGCTTACTTGCGCGCCGACTTCTGCGGCCAGGTCCAGGAAGATTCCATGGCGCATACCCGCCGGCTACTCGGGCTCGACGCGGTCGACACCGAATCCGGCCGCACCCGCCTCAAGCTGATCGACGGTGAAGCGCACGTGCTCGGCGAGCAGCGCCGGCTGAGTTCATAAGGGAAACCGATGCCGATCCACGAAAAATCGCTGATCCGGCCCGAGAACCTGGTCACCCACGAGCATCTGGAGCTCGAAGGCGTTGACGTCTCCGGGCACTGGAGCACGTTCATCAATTCGCGCGCGGTCACCGACTATAATGAGGCGATGCAGGAAGAGATCGCCGCGCTGCCGGGCGGCGAGTTCATCCACCGCTGCTGGCAATGCGGCTCCTGCACCAACGCCTGCACCGTTAACGCCGTCAATCCGGATTTCAACCCGCGCTATTGGATCTACCTGATCCGCATGGGCATGCAGGACGAGTTGCTGCGCGACAAGGACATCATCTGGCAGTGTGTCTCCTGCAACAAGTGCACCTATGCCTGCCCGCGCGACGTCGTCCCGGAAGGCGTCATGAAGGCGACGGCTCACTGGCTGGAGCTGAAGGGCTTCACCGAGAAGAAGCCGTCCATGGTGTTCGACGAGGCGTTCTCCGAGCAGGTCTTCGCCTCCGGCAAGATCGAGGACGGCCGCGTTCTGCAACAATTCTTCAAGCGCATGGGCATCCCGCTCATGCAGGATTGGCTAGTGGCGCTGGTGCGCGGTCTGCTGATGAAGTTGCCGGTTTCGCTGATGATGAAGTTGGGGCTTGCCACCGTGTTCCGACCGCGCACACGCAATTGGGCGGCGGCGAGCCGGGCCATCGACGAATACGTCGCCGAGCGGCATGCGGCCGATGCCCGCGCGCTCAAGCTCGACACGCAAGGAGCGGAATGATGAGCAGCGGCAAGTACAAGAAGGTCGCCTATTACCCCGGCTGCGCGCTGGAAGGCACCGGCCACGCCTATAACCGCTCCACCAAGGCGCTCGGCAAGGCGCTCGGCCTCGAGCTCACGGAACTCAAGAACTGGAACTGCTGCGGCGCCATGGAGGTCAAGAACGTCGACCCCAAGCTGCAGACCTATCTCTCGGCGCGCAATCTCTCGATCGCCGAGGACATGGGCTTCGACACCGTGATGGCGCCGTGCAACGGCTGCTACCACAATCTCAAGAAGGCCGAATACGACCTCAAGAACGACGGCGCCTCGCGTGACGTGAACAAGCGCATTGCCAAACAAGCGCATTGCCACCAAGGCCGGCCACGGCGTCTATGAGGCTGGTAAGGTCGAGACCATCCACGCGCTGGACTGGATCAAGGAAGGCATCGGCGAGGAGGGCCTGAAGGCGCGGGTCAAGAACTCGCTGAAAGGCCTCAAGATCGCCAATTACTATGGCTGCATGTACACCCGCCCGCGTCATATTTTTCCGGAGAAGGACCAGGGGCCGGGTTCGGAGTCGACTTCGCAGCCGCATTTCATGGACGACCTGCTGGCCGCTGCCGGCGCCGAGAACGTCGACTATCCGCTCAAGACCGCCTGCTGCGGCGGCGCCCATACCCTGTCGGACAGCGACACCTCGACCAAGCTGGTGCTGAACCTGCTCACGACGGCGGAAGCCTGTGGCGCCGATGTCATCGCCACCGAATGCCCGACCTGCCACACCGGCCTCGAAATGCATCAGGTGCGGGCCGAGAAGGTGTTCGGCCGCAAGACCACGGTGAAGATCCTCTATTTCACCCAACTTCTCGGCATGGCGCTGGGTCTCTCGCCGCGCAAGGTCGGCGTGCAGGAGAACTTCTCCGACGCTTCCGATCTCATCCGCGAGAAGGGGCTCGCCTGATGGACGCCAACCACACCGATAACCTCGACGACGTCGCCGCGCGCCTCGATGCGCTCGACGCCGCGTCGGACGTTGCGTTGGAGGAAAGAGCCGCCGCCTGCGCCGGCGAGCTGCTGGCGCTGGGCGAGACGATCCTTGAGCGCTGGCTGCTGGCGCACGGCAAGACGCCGACCGCGGACACGGTCGAGGGCTTCCGCCTCTTGGCCCTGCACCGTCAGGGCGCGCGAGGCGAGCCGAGCTTCAACGCCTGCCGCGAGACCTGCCGTGAGTTGGTCTACCACCACAATCTGGTCCGTCTCGATCCCGCCCATCCCGATACTGCCCGCCGCCTGCGGCTTGGTGCTATGGTGGCGCGGCATCTGGCGCTATTCGTCGGCGGCAAGCTGGAGGTCGCCGGTCTCGGCGACTTCTGCTGCTCGTCGCGGCCGCTGCGCCAAGATGAGGCAAAAGCTGAATCCAGGTCGGACCAAACCGTTTGAATTAAGAGGAGAGGGATCGATGCCGAGCGTACGTGGCTGCAACCTTCCCGACGAACTGCTGTACGACGTCGAGAACAACATCTGGTACCGCGAGAACCCGGACGGCACGGTGACGCTCGGCATGACCGCCGTCGCCGCCGCCATGGCCGGCCAGCTCGTGGCCTTCACCGCCAAGAAGGCCGGCCGCAAGGTGCAGAGCGGCAAGTCCTGCGCCACGGTCGAATCCGGCAAGTGGGTGGGCCCGGCCAAGATCGGCTTCGACGCCGAGGTGGTCGAGGTCAACGACACGCTCACCGGCAATCCCAAGCTCGCCAACGCCGAACCCTACGGCGAGGGCTGGATGGTCAAGGTGAAGCCGGCGGACTGGGCGGCGGCCAAGGCGACGCTGACGCCGGGCGCGGATGTCGCCGGTCCTTATGAAGCCAAGATGACGGCGGACAATTTCGCCGGCTGCGAATAAGACGCTGGGCCGTCGGCCCCGAGGAGGGGAAGTCATGAGCGATGAAACCAACACCAAGTCGATGTCGATGATCGTGACCAAGGGCTCGCTCGATTGGGCCTACCCGCCCTTCATCCTGGCAACCACCGCGGCTGCCATGGGGTTGGAGGTGACGATGTTCTTCACCTTCTACGGCCTAACGCTGTTGAAAAAGAAGCTCGACCTGAAGGTCACCACCCTCGGCAATCCGGCCATGGAAATGCCCATGATGGGCATGCATATGGGCATGCCGAACATCGTCTCCGCCATCCCCGGCGTCGACGCCGCGGCCACGGTGATGATGAAGAACCTGATCAAGAAGAAGGGCGTCGCCTCGATCGAGGAACTGCGCGAGATGGCGGTCGACGCCGACG
>JARRQH010000392.1:0-2516 GCA_037381985.1 Pseudolabrys sp. | reverse complement strand
CACAAAACAACCGAACGCTATCACCAACGACGACGGCATGGCGCAGAGAAACCAATGTTATGTCCTGAAGGACATCGCGATGCCGCTCGCCCCATTCCGTCGCTTCCTTGTCGCCCTCCATCGCAACATGATCTCCATTAAGCGACACTTAGGCGCGTGTTCACATGAGCACCTGTACGCTGGGCCGCAGGGCGCACCTTCACAACAGCGTCCAGCGAGCCAAAGCGGTTAACCGACATCAAAAACATCGCCGTTGTCCGAGACTATGCCTTGTGCTCTGCCGCCAGTGTCAGGGCGTCATCAAGAAACCGAAGCGCGTTTCGCAAGGCCTGATCAGCTTCAGGCAGCATTCCAGCCAACAGATGCCAGACATGGAACATCCCGGGCCAGACTTCCAGGGATGTGCGTACCCGGGCCTCAGCCAGATTGGATGCAAGACGGATCGCGTCGCTCAACATGACCTCGTTCTCACCGATCTGAATCAGGATCGGTGCCAGACCGTGGACATCGGCGAATACGGGCGAAGCATCCGGATGTGTCGGCAGTTCCCCCGCAAGAAAACTGCGGGCCAGGATATTCAGGAATTCCACCCGGCAAATTGGATCGATGCCGTCGCGCACGGTCGCAGACAGCCCGCTGTGGGTGAGGTTTGCCCACGGCGAGATCGCCACACCTGCAGCAGGAAGCGGGATGCCGGCATCGCGCGCCTTGCGCATTATGGTAACGACCATTGCACCTCCGGCCGAATCTCCGACGAGCACGAGCTGACGAGGGGCAACGCCACTATCGAGAATCGCGCGATAGGAGGAAAACACGTCGTCGATGGGAGCAGGAAACGGAAATTCGGGGGCCTGTCGATAATCAGGGACGTAGACTTTTGCTCCCAATCCAGTTGCAAGCCGGCTCGTTAGGCCACGATAGGCTTCGACGCCGCCGTGCACATAACCCCCGCCATGTAGGTAGAGGACGACGCGACCATTTGTTGCATCCTTGGGGTTAACGCTCATTGCCGGGGCCGCCCCAAGCGTCGTAGTTCCGAAGGAGACGCCATCGATAGCGGGAAAGAGCTTGTCGAGCTCTTCCATATAGTGAGCGCGGACGATCGACCAATCAGCTTCAGACTGGCCATAGAGCTTCTGTACGACTGGGGTGGCGGCGGCGATCCACCCATCAAGTGCGGCCTGCGCGTTCTTCGGGAGCATTGAAAAGCCTTTCGCTTTCTGTTCGACAATGCCCCATATAGGGCGGACATTGACGAATGGATTTCGCTTATGGCTCTCCCAAGACTCCCGAAACGAACGCCTCAGTCCTCTGAACTGGATCTTGGTGCATTGCGCATCTTCGTCGCGGTCGCCGAGTCCGGGAGTTTTGTCGCCGGCGCGAAAGCGATGGGACTGACACGCTCGGCCGCCGGGAAAGCATTGGCGCGTCTCGAAAATCATCTTGGAACAAGGCTGGTGAATCGCACGACGCGACGCCTGTCGCTGACGGCGCACGGACACGAGTTCTATCATCGGTGCCTGCAAATCATTGAGGATCTGCAGGACGCCGAAGCGAGTGTACTCCAGCACCGACCTCGTCCACGGGGAATACTCCGTCTGACGGCCTCGGAAGGCTACGGCAAGGCGAAGATCATTCCCTATCTCAGGGAATTCCTCGAAGCGGCGCCAGATCTGGCCATCGAGATGAGCTTTTCTGACCGGATTGTGGACCTAGTCGAAGAGGGCTTTGACCTTGCCATCCGGGTTGGCGCGGCTTCCGCGGGTGCACAATACGTGACCCAAGTGATTGACCGCGCCTGCCCATGTTTTTGCGCTTCGCCGGACTACCTTGAGCGGCGGGGGCGCCCGGATAGCCTTGTCGATCTGGAGCGCCATCAACGCCTCATCTACGGGCTTGGCACGGCAGCCACGACGTGGAGCTGCGCTGACCGTCAAGGTCGAAGCGTACATATCGACGGAAAGACCTATACCCGCTTCGATAGCGGCGATGGCATCCGGGTCGCCGCTATCGCTGGCTTAGGGATCGGCCTGCTACCTTCTTTCATGGTCGAACGTGACCTGCACGAAGGAACGTTGGTCGAGGTCTTGCCTGAGGAAAGAGCGGCAAGCATAGCAGTCCACGCGATTTATCCCAGCCGTCGCCATCTTTCGATCCGAGTACGCTCTTTCATCGACGGTCTGAGACGATATCTGGGGTAGGCGCTCACGAGCTGGGCGGACCACTCGCCCGGTCATCGACCATCTGGCGATAGAATTCCTGCGCCTGCGCGCGCGTTGACGAGCGGCGGGTCATGGCAACCTGATTCAATTGTGGAGGATGCCGGAAGGCTAAGGGAGCAGCGTCACGCTGTCAAAGATTATTTTCCGGGCGCGCGACGACTCGCTCATTCAGCCGCGTGGTGCGCCTTCCGTCTCTCGGCGCGGTCGTCGAGCCAGCCGAGGAAGAACGCAGAACCGGCAATAAGGCCGGTCGCAAAGACCAACCACAGCAGCGCGAGGATTGCGTTTCCGCTC
>JARRQH010000391.1:0-4309 GCA_037381985.1 Pseudolabrys sp. | reverse complement strand
CCGAGCAGCTCGTCGCCATGGAGGCGGAGGTGGCGCGGCTGTCCGCTACGCCGTTCGAGAGCGATTCCGGTTATTGGCGAGCCGTGATCGAAGCGCGCCTGCTTGCTGGCGAGGCTTCGGTCACCGCCGCGCATGCGGCCATGCTCCACTGCGGCGCCCGCGGCTACGTGCAGAACGCTGCCGCCCAGCGCCGCCTGCGCGAGGCCTATTTCGTCGCCATCGTCACGCCGGCGACTAAGCAGCTCAGAAAGATGCTGGCGGACATGGCGCATTAGGCGCCACGCCCGTCGTCAGGATTGCCGGGGAACGCGTTCGAAACGAGCAGATGAGGAGCGAGAAGATGAGTGAAAAGGTTCTGGTTACGCCGACCGAGCTCTCGACGGTGCTGCAATCCCCGGGCACCGTTCTGATCGATACCCGCGACCCCGACGCCTACGCCGCCGGCCATTTGCCCGGCGCCGTCAATATCCGCGACATCTTCAGCTATCTCGCCACCTCCACGCCGGAAGGCGTGGCGGAGATGCGCGACAAGTTCGCCAAGGCCTTCGGCGATGCGGGCCTCTCCGGCGAGGAAACCGCGGTCATCTACGAGCAGTCGATGGACTCAGGCTTCGGCCAGTCCTGCCGCGGCTACGTGCTGCTAAAATATCTCGGCTATCCGAAGGTGAAGATCCTGCATGGCGGTTACGCCGCTTGGGTGGCGGAAGGCCTGCCGGTCACCACCGACGTGCCGACGCCCACCCCCAAGACCTTCCCGATCGATCCGAGCGGCGCCGGTATCTTGGTCGATCTCGAAGGCATGAAGGCAGCGGTCGCCGATCCCGGCAAGGCCAAGCTCGACACCCGCGACGTCGACGAATGGATCGCCGAGAGCTCCTCGCCCTACGGCAAGGATTTCTGCCCGCGCAAGGGCCGCATCCCCGGCGCCGTCTGGATCGAGTGGTACCGCATGATGAAGCCGACCGCGGAGGGACCGATGTTCAAGTCGCCCGCCGAGATACTGGCTGAATGCGCATCGGTCGGGATCACACCCGACACGCCAGTCGTTCTCTACTGCTTCAAGGGCGCGCGCGCCTCGAACACGCTGGTGGCTTTGAAAGAAGCCGGCATCAAGGACGTCAGCCTGTACTTCGGCTCCTGGAACGAGTGGTCGCGCGACCCCGCGTTGCCGATCGAGGAAGGCCTGCCGTTCGGCGCCAAGCCGTCGATGGCGGCCTGATGACAAAGCTGCGGCGTCGCCTTCAACAGGCGGCGCCGCATGCCGGACTTGGAATGAAGGAGGAGGCGGCATGAGCCGCGCAGGTGAGCAAGAGCGGATTGTGGTGATCGGCGCCGGCCAGGCGGCGGCGCAGCTTGCGATCAGCCTGCGCCAGGGTGAGTTCGCCGGCGACATCGTCGTCATCGGCGCGGAGCCTTTTCCGCCGTATCAGCGGCCGCCGCTGTCCAAGAAATTCCTCACCGAGCGTCCCGCGCCCGACAGCCTGTTCCTGCGCCCCGAAAGCTTCTGGCGCGATCTGAACGTGGATATGCAGCTCGGCGTCGCGACGCGGGCCATTGACCCCTACAACAAGGTCGTCACGCTCGCCGACGGCCGCGAGCTCGGCTACCGCGAGCTGGTGCTGGCGACCGGCACACGCGCCGCCGCGCTGCCCGTGCCCGGCGCCGATCTCGAAAACGTCTTCTCCCTGCGCGCCATCGGCGACGTGCACCGCCTGCGGCCGGCGCTCGACGCGGCCGCGCGCGTCGTCATCGTCGGCGGCGGCTATATCGGCCTCGAGGTGGCAGCGGTGCTGCGCGGCGAGGGCAGGGTGGTGACGGTGGTCGAAGCCGAGGACCGCGTGCTCAAGCGCGTGACGGCGCCGGCCGTCTCGGAGTTTTTCGACACGCTGCATCGTGGACGCGGCGTCGATATCAGGCTCGGCGCGCGGCTTGCCGGCATCGTCGGCGAGAGCCGCGTCATCGCGGTCGCGCTCGATAACGACGAGACGCTGGCTGCCGATGTCGTGCTGCTTGCCACCGGCGCCCGCGTCAACGACGAGCTGGCGCTTGGCGCCGGCATCGCCTGCCAGGGCGGCATCGTGGTCGACGAGTTCACCCGCACGTCCATGCCCCACGTCCAAGCCATCGGCGATTGCGCGCGCCTGCCGAGCCGGCGTTACCGTCGCTGGCTGCGGCTCGAAAGCGTGCAGAACGCGGTCGATCAGGCCAAGGCTGCCGCGGCGACGCTGCTCGGCGCGCCGGCCACCTACGATCCGGTGCCGTGGTTCTGGTCCGATCAATACGACATCAAGCTGCAGATCGCTGGTCTGAACGACGGCCACACCCATTGCGATGTTGTCGGCGACACAGCCGCGGCCCGTTTCTCCGCCGAATACCGTTGCGACGGCCGGCTGGTCGCCGTCGATGCGGTCAACGATGCGCGCGCGCACATGTTGGCGCGGCGACGGATCGGCCATCACCGGCGTGAGCCACCGCTATCGGCGTTCGTCCAGTTTCGCGCTGAGCGACATTTCGTTCGAAGTGCAGCCTTGCGAGGCGGTGGCGCTGGTCGGCCGTTCCGGCTGCGGCAAGTCGACCTTGCTGCACATCATGTCCGGGCTGACCGCCCCCAGCACCGGCGAGGTCCGCATCGACGGCGCACTGGTCGAAAAGCCGTCGCCGCAATGGATCGTCATGTTCCAGCAGCCGAACCTCTATCCCTGGATGACGGTGGCGCAGAATGTCGGGCTGGGCCTGAAATTTGCCGGCCGGACGCGCCGCGAAACCACCGAACGCGTCGCCGAACTGCTGAAGCTGGTCGAGCTCGAAGGCTACGCCAAACGCAACGTGCAGGAATTGTCCGGCGGCCAGCAGCAGCGCGTTGCGCTGGCCCGCTCGCTGGCGGTGCGGCCGGAAGTGCTGCTGCTCGACGAGCCGTTCTCGGCGCTCGATGCCATGACCCGGCGCGCGCTGCAACGCGACGTGCGCCGCATCGCGGTCGAGCTCGGCATCACCCTGGTCATCGTCACCCACGACATTCCGGAAGCCGTCACCATGGCCGACCGCGCCCTGGTGATGCGGCCCGATCCCGGCCGCGTCGCCGAGATCGTGCCGATCGATCTCGACGCGGAGGATCGCGAACGCCGTGGCCCCGCGGCGGAAGCGGCGCAAGCCAGGCTGCAGGCTGCCTTCGAGCGCGCTTCCGGGCGCGCGGTCGAGCCGTCGGCGCCGCCGCCCGACTTCGACAAGACCGAATTCAAGCTCGCCCTTGCCGGGACCCGATAATCCAAGCAGGACAGGAGAAGACGATGGATCGCGATACGCAAGCCTTTGAGCTGCAAGACGAAGTCGATGCCGTCTACACCGAGGACGACCGCTTTCGGGTCTCGGTGACACGCCGGCAGACGCTGGACATGATGGCCGCCGGCGGTCTCGCCGCCGCGCTGGCGCCGTTGCTCGGCAACTTCTCGTCCGCAGCCCACGCCGCCGACGATGAAGTGGTGCGCATCGGCTACCTGCCGATCACAGACGCGACCGCGCTGCTGGTCGCGCACGGCATGGGCTACTTCAAGGACGAAGGGCTCGAAGCCGCGAAGCCGACGCTGATCCGCGGCTGGTCGCCGCTGGTGGAAGCCTTCGCCGCCGGCAAGCTCAACCTGGTCCACTTCCTCAAGCCCATCCCGGTGTGGATGCGCTACAACAACCACTATCCGGTCAAGATGATGGCGTGGGCCCACACCAATGGCTCCGGCCTCGTCGTCGGTAAGGACACCGGCATCCACTCCTTCAAGGAGTTGGGCGGCAAGCAGATCGCCGTGCCGTTCTGGTATTCGATGCACAACATCGTGCTGCAGTACGGGCTGCGTCAATCTGGCATCAAGCCGGTGATCAAGCCGCAGAGCGCCAAGCTCGCCGCCGACGAGTGCAACCTGCAGGTCATGGCGCCGCCGGAAATGCCGGCCGCTCTGGCCGCCAAGAAGATCCACGGCTACATCGTCGCCGAACCGTTCAACGCCCTCGGCGAGATGAAGGTGCACGCGCGCATGCTGCGCTTCACCGGCGACATCTGGAAGAACCATCCCTGCTGCGTGGTTTGCATGCACGAGGAGGTGACGAAAAAGAAGAAGGAATGGACGCAGAAGGTGATGAACGCCATCGTTCGCGCCGAGATCTATGCGTCCAAGAACAAGAAGGAAGTGGCGAAGATGATCTCGCGCGACGGCATGGGCTATCTGCCGTTGCCGGCCAAAGTGGTCGAGCGCGCCATGACCTATTACGACATGTCGTTCTACGGCAAGGACGGCGCCATTGAGCATCCGCAGTGGCACAC
>JARRQH010000390.1:0-3078 GCA_037381985.1 Pseudolabrys sp. | reverse complement strand
GATAGCCTTCCTTGTATTGCGGTGGAATTCCCTTGGTGACGCCGGGCACGCCATTGGGGAACAAGGCCTCGCGCTTGCCCGGCAACGGCTTCTTGTCGCTCAAGTGCAGGAAATCGAGCTGGTCGGGGTCGAAGCTCGAACAGCCGGCGAGCACCGGCCCCACCGCGACAAGCGCGACCAGCAGCAACGCGATACGAGGCAGACGAAGCATCAAGCGGTCCTCAGCTCTTGCCGTCGGGTTTGGCGGCCGGCTTGTCGCCGGACGTGCCGCTGGATTTGGCGCCCGGCGCGGCCGCCGGTTTCGCGGCGGGCTTTTCGGATGGCTTGGCGGTGCCGGCAATCAGCGCCGCCAGGATCTGGACGCGGCCGCGCATGGCCTGCGAGGTCTCAGGATCGCCCATCAGCAAGTCGATATAGTGGCGCGCCTGCTTGTAATCGTGATGGCCCCAGGCCGACAGCGCCAGCAGTTCGCGCGCGGTGGCGTGGAACGGACGGCCGGCGGCCGCCACGGGCGTGAGCTTGCGCTCCAGATCGCCGAACGACGCCGTGTCGACCTGCAACAGCGCCGCGCGCACGGTCGCGAGATCCTGCAAGGTCGGGCTGATGGTGGGATCGGTGGCGAGCGCGTCGTAGGCCTTGGCCGCCTCGGCCGGATTATTCTTCACCAGCCCGGCGGCGGCGCGGAACCGCGCCAGCGTCTGGTAGCCGGACGGCGCTTCCTTGGCGATCTTGGCGAAGGCGGCCTCGGCCTCCTTCTGCTTGCCCTTTTCGCTCAAGGCGACCGCCTGCTCGAACTCGGCACCGGCGGCGGCGGACTTCTTGGCCTGGTACCATTCGTAGCCGCGCCAGCCGCCGATGCCGATGACCACCAGCACGGCGAGCGCGATCACGAAGATGCCGTAGCGGTCCCAGAGCTGCTTGAGCCGTTCGCGGCGGACTTCTTCGTCGACTTCGTTAAAGATATCGGCCACGAAACGCTCCCGACCCCATTCCTATCGATGGCGCCAATATTATCCCTCCGTCCCCACCTCTAAAGCGGGGGCGCCAATTAGCCGCTAACCTAACCATGTGGCGCACACAAGGCAAAGGCCAAGTAGCGTTAACTTTCAGGGATTTAGCCCTTTTTGCCCTTCATGGCATAGACGTTCTCAGGGCCCGGGAAGCTGCGCGCGCGCACTTCCGCCGCGTAATCGCCGATGGCCTTCTCGATGCCGGGGCCGAGATCGCCGAAGCGCTTGACGAACTTGGGCACCCAGGGGCTGAGCCCCAGCATGTCCTCCATGACCAGCACCTGGCCGTCGCAGGCGGCGCTGGCGCCGATGCCGATGGTCGGTATCGTCACCGCGCCGGTGAGTTTGCGCGCCAGCGGCTCGGCCACCGCCTCGATCACCACCGAGAAGGCGCCGGCGTCGGCGACCGCGATGGTGTCAGCCTCGATGCGGGCCCAGTCCGCCTCCTCCCGCCCTTGCGCCCGGAACGAGCCCAACACGTAGATGGCCTGCGGGGTCAGCCCGACATGGGCCATCACTGGCACGCCACGCTCGGACAGGAAGCGGATGGTCTCGGCCATGCGCTTGCCGCCCTCGAGCTTGACCGCGCCGCAGCCGGTCTCCTTCAGGATACGAGCGGCGTTCATGAAGGCCTGTTCCTTGGAGGCCTCATAAGAGCCGAACGGCATGTCGATGACGACTAGCGCGCGTTGCGAGCCGCGCATCACCGCGTGGCCCTGCAGAATCATCATGTCGAGGGTGACCGGCACCGTCGACTCCATGCCGTGCATCACCATGCCCAGCGAGTCGCCGACTAGGATGACGTCGCAATGCTTGTCGGCAAGCGCTGCGGTATGCGCGTGGTAGGAGGTCAGGCAGACGATCGGCTCGCCACCCTTGCGGGCCAGAATATCGGGCGCGGTGAGCCGGCGGATGTCACTTTGAACCGACATGGTTTACTTCTCCCTGCGCATGATCTCATCCGAAAATCGGTACCCATCCCCGATCGAGCCGGGGACATGCTTTTTCGGGATCATGCGCTGAACACCTTCATACCGATGACATACGGGTGGAAATAGAACCCGAGCAGCAGATAGAGAACGACACCGAAGACCACGACGATGATATCGTTGCGCCAACCGGTGGGCGCGATCCGCGGGCCCAGATCGCCGCGCCGTTTTGCCGCGATGCGCGCGAGCACGGCCCAGGCGAGAAAGCTGCCGAACAACAGGATGGAGCCGAGATCGCCGTTCACCAGAAGATGGGCGAAGGCCCAGATCTTGATTGACGCCAGCATCGGATGCTTGGTCCAGGCCTGGATGTGGCTGGGAATGCGGAACGAGGCCAGCACCACGATCGATATCAACATCAGACCGACGGTGACATGGCGCATCCAGATCGGCGGCGACCAGATCGGGATCATGCCGTCAGCGCGGTAGCGCGCGCGCAGCGACGAAGAAATGACTGGTGAAGAAAACGACCAGCCCCACGACGAGAATCGAAAGCCCCATGAAGCCCTCCCGGCAGATGGCGCGAATGGCGGCGCAGTAAAGGCGATGGTGCAGCGCAATGCAAGCGGCGAAGCCGCCGGTATATTGGAATTGCAGGAACGCATGCGGGGGTTGCATGCGTGGCAAGGCGAAATCCGGCGCCCGCTACGCGACCTTGTTCTTCACGTCCTTGATGTCGACGAATTCGATGCCGGCCGCACGCTCGCGGGTGTAGTCGAGGATGAAGGCGCTGCGCGCCATGAACACACGGTCGCCGTCAAGATCCTCAGCGATGCTGGAATAATTGGCCTGCACGAAGTCCTCGATCTTCTTGGCATCCGCACTGGAAACCCAGCGCGCGAGCTGGAATTCCGGCTGCTCGAAGCCGATGTCGAGGCCGTATTCCTGGGCGAGCCGCGTCTTCAGCACATCGAGCTGCAGCAAGCCGACCACGCCGACTAGCGCCGGCGCGCCGTCGATCGGGCGGAAGACCTGCACCACGCCCTCCTCCGCCATCTGCTGCAGCGCCTCTTTCAGCTTCTTGGCCTTCATCGGATCGCCGAGCTTGACCCGTCGCAGAATTTCCGGCGCGAAGTTCG
>JARRQH010000389.1:0-2570 GCA_037381985.1 Pseudolabrys sp. | reverse complement strand
CTTCGGCAGGCCTTGGGGCTCGAACAGCTGCACGACCGCGACCGGCATGCCGTTTTCCAGGCGCCCGATCTTGGTGATGACGCAGACCTTCTTGTCCTGGGTCTGCTTGTTCTTGCCGCACATCTTGATCCACGGCGAATACATCAGCTGCGGCTTGCCGTTCTGCGCGGCCTTGGCCGAGAGCTTGGCGGCCGGTGCCGGCTTCTTCTTGTTGTTCTGCGCGAGCGCCGGCGGCACCGCCAACAGGGCGGCAGCCGCCATCACCGCGACGATCGCCGCGGCGGCGCTGAGCGCCCGGCCCCAGCAGGGCCGCGGCCATGCAATCCGATTAGTCATTGTTGGTTCCCTTGTTCCCACCGCCCCCGCGGCCCGTCACCAGACCGCACGGTTGCCACGAGCTTTCCTCGGCTCTCTCCGCACGAATTTGGGCGAAAGCGTGACCTGGCAACTAGTGGAGCGAATTTGACATTCGATACCCATTTGCGGCTAGCGGCTCATCGAATGTCAAATTCAAAGCTCCACTAGCATCAAATCGTTGCTAGTGGTCCTTTGATTCCGACATTTGCTCGGGAGCTTGCGGCAGCGAGACGCAAATGTCGGAATAAGACCACTAGTGCCTGATAACCCATCTCAAGCCGGCAATAAAGCCATGAATGTGCCGAAAATACGGGGTCCGGCTGTGCTAGTTTAGGCTTAAATCGCGTAGAGAATCGCACCCGCCGTGCCCAAACCCGTATCCCCGCCCGCGCCTTTGCCCCTCATCGACACCCGGGCCGATCCGGCGTGGCAGCCCTCCCGGCGCTCGATTGTGTTCGGGGCGCTGGCGGCGGCGAGCGGACTCGTGCCGGACTTGATCCCGGACTTGGCACACGCCAGCATGGCGGCGCAAACGACGAAAGCGACGGGAGCGTTCCGGCACGCCATTGCCATGCACGGGCGGCCAGCCTGGGGGCCTGATTTCAGCCATCCGACCTACGCTAACCCGCGGGCGCCCAAGGGCGGCACCCTGGTGCAGGGCGTTCTCGGCACCTTCGACAGCCTCAACCCCTTCATCGTGCAGGGGCTGCCCGCCCTCAGCATCCGCAGCTACGTGATCGAGAGCCTGCTGGCGCGCGGCTACGGCGAGCCGTTCACGCTCTACGGCTTGATCGCCAACGGCGTCGAGACGAATGCCGCGCGCACCGAAGTCACCTTCTCGATCAATCCCGCCGCGCGCTTTTCCGACGGCCGGCCGGTGACGCCGGAGGACGTCTTGTTCTCGCTCGCGCTTCTGCGCGATCACGGCCGTCCGCTCTACGGCCTCTATTACTCCAAGGTGGCGAAGGCGGAAGCCCATGGCCGCCAGGTGCATTTCGATCTCACCGGCGCCGACGACCGCGAACTACCCTTGATCCTCGGCCTGATGCCGATCGTCGCCAAGCACGCGACCGAGCCCGAGGCGTTCGAGAAGACGAGCTTCACCGCGCCGCTCGGCACCGGCCCCTACACGGTGACCAAGGTAAAGCCGGGCGCGGGCGTCACCTTCGCGCGCGATCCGAACTATTGGGGCCGCGATCTGCCGATCAATCGGGGCCTATGGAATTTCGATACCATCCGCTTCGACTACTACCGCGATGGCAATACGCATTTCGAGGCGTTCAAGACCGGCCTCTACGACGTGCGCAAGGAGACCGATCCGAACCGCTGGCAGACCGCCTATAACTTCCCGGCCGTGCGCAAGCACGAGGTGGTCAAGGAGCAGTTCCCTTACGGATTGCCGAAAGGCATGCAGGGCCTGGCGTTCAACACGCGCCGGCCGATCTTCGCCGACGTGCGCGTGCGCGAAGCGCTCGTGACCCTGTTCGACTTCGAATGGCTTAACCACACCTATTTCTACGATCTCTATCGCCGCACCGAGAGCTATTTCGACGACTGTCCGCTGTCGTCGCATGGCCGTCCCGCCGATGCGCGCGAACGTGAACTGCTGAAACCGTTTCCCGGCGCGGTGCGTCCCGACATCATGGCGGGCACATGGTCGCTGCCGAAGAGCGACGGCTCGGGCCGCGACCGCCGCGCGCTACGCCGCGCCTTCACTTTGTTCGCGCAAGCCGGCTGGCATATCGAGGGCACCGCGCTCACCCATCGCGCCACGGGCCGGCCCTTCAGCTTCGAGATCCTCACCGCGACCCGCGACGAGGAGCGCCTGGCGCTCGCCTTCTCGCGCATGTTGCGGCGCGCCGGCATCGCGGCGCGTGTACGCAACGTCGACGCCACCCAGTTCGAGCAGCGCCGCATCGCCTTCGATTTCGACATGATGAAGTACCACTGGGAGCAATCGCTCTCGCCCGGCAACGAGCAACTGCTGTACTGGAGCGCGGCCGCCGCCGATCAGCACGGCAGCCGCAACTACATGGGCGCGAAGTCGAAAGCGGTCGACGCCATGATCCACGCCTGGCTGGCGGCGGTCGAGGAAGCCGACTTCGTGGCAGCCGTCCGGGCGCTCGACCGCGTGCTGCTGTCGGGATTTTATGTTGTACCTCTCTATCATCTCCCTGTGCAATGGGTGGCGCGGTGGACCAAAATCAAGCATC
>JARRQH010000388.1:0-2627 GCA_037381985.1 Pseudolabrys sp. | reverse complement strand
CCCGCCGACCCTCCCCCTCAATGTGCCGCACTGCCGCAATGTTGATTGCGCCGTTTCTATGAGAACGGCTTGCGCACCAATGATGGATACCGCGCGGCCTGGAAGGCGCCGCGCGCCACGAAGAAGATCAGGAGCGAGATCCAGAGCCCTTCGTTGTCGAGGCCGTCTAGCAGCCACCACGCCACGAAATAAGTGGCGAGCGCGGCCAGCATCAGGTTGCGCATGTCGCGCGCCCAGGTGGCACCGATGTAGATGCCGTCGTAGCAGAACGCCATCACGCCACAGACCGGTGCCAGCGCCGCAAAACTCATGAACCGGCGCGCGGTCTCGCGCACGTCGGGGCTCGTCGTCATCATGTCGATGAGCCGGTCGCCGGTGACGGCGAATAGTGCCGACGCCGCCGCGCCGAACGCGAAACCCCAGATCAGCACCAGCCGCACCGCCTTGCCGAAGCCCTTGCGGTCGCGCGCGCCGTAGGTCTGGCCGCAGATCTGTTCGGCGGCGGTGGCGATGCCGTCGAGGAAGAACGCGCCGACCAGGGTGAAATTGTGCAGGACCGCGTTGGCGGCAAGCACCACGTCGCCGGAGCGCGCGCCGCGCGCGGTGAAGAAGGCGAAAGCGGTGACGAGCGCCGCGGTTCGAATCATGATGTCGCGGTTGACCGCCAGCATGCGCGTGAGGCGCGCGCGGTCGAACAGCACGGCGCGCGTGAGATCGAGACGCCCGCCGATGATGCGCCAGGCGGCAACCGTGCCGGCCGCGAAGCCGAGGGCCTGCGCGATCACCGACGCCAGCGCCGCGCCGGCGACGCCGAGATCGAGGCCAAGCACCAGCGCCGCCACCAGCACGATGTTGACGATGTTGAGGGCGATCTGGATCGCCATGGCCGTGCGCACGTAGGCCAGCCCCACCAGCCAGCCCGCCATGACGAAGTTGGCGAGCGCGAACGGCGCCGACCACACCCGCACGAAGAAATAGGTGCGCGCCGCCGCGGTCACTTGCGCGCTGCCGCCCATGGCGTCGAAGAAGAGGGTGGCGAACGGCGCCTGCGCCACGATGATGACGAGGCCGACGGCGCCCGCGATTAGCAGGGCGCGTGCCAGCACGGCGCGCTGCTCGCGCTTGTCGTCAGCGCCCAGCGCCTGCGCGGTGAGGCCGACCGTGCCCATGCGCAGGAAGCCGAACAGCCAGAACAGGTAATCGAAGGCGACCGAGGCCAGCGCCACGCCGCCGAGCAGCGCCGCGTCGCCTAGCCGGCCGATGGCGGCGGTGGCGACCACGCCGAGCAGCGGCGTCGTCACGTTGGTCAGCATCGCCGGCCCGGCGATGGTGAACACCCGGGCGTTCGAAACCGCGACGTCGGTCACATCAACGTCCGCGCGGCGCGTTGACGATGCGGATGACGATCCAGATCGGGATGACGAGCACGGCGCCGAGCAGGAAATAGCGCCAGACGTAGCGCACGATGTCGAAGCCCATGTTCCAGAGCGTGCGGGCGAGGCGCTCGATACTGAGCACGATGTCGAACGGGTCGAGCCCGAGCGCCGACAGGATGACGCCGACCAGGATCGATACCAGGACGAGCCGCGCCGCGACGGCGAGCGGCGAGCCGCCGAAAATGCGGGTCGTCATGTCGTTCCGGGTCGTGGTTTCGTCGTTCATGCGGTTGCTCCTGGGGCGTCGGCGCCAACTGACGTTAGATGGCGCTTGCGGTCAAGCCGCGCAACGGACCGCCAGACGTTCGATCCTGTAAGGCGAAAGTCCCCTTGCCCGTTCGTCCCCGCGAAAGCGGGGACCGAGGGAGGTAAATTTAGGGGCTTGCCGAAATGCCCAGGCGGTCCGATATCAGCGGCCCGGCCGCCCGGCCTTTTTCGAGCTCGACCTCCTTGACCGCCGTCCGCCCCGCTGCCGTCCTCTCCTCCGGCGACCTCATCATCGACCGCCGCTACGAATGGGCGCGCCAAAGCCTCGCCGTCGGCGACCTGCGCGGAGCCATCGACCTCGCCGAGCAGATCCTGGTGCTGGCCCCCGCCTACGCGCCGGCCTGGTTTCTCTTGGGTGAGGCGCGCGAGCGGGCCAGCGATGCCGCTGGCGCGGTGGAGGCCTTCGCCCGCGCCAAGGCGGCCGATCCCGCCGACGGCCAGGGCGCGGCGCTGCGGCTTGCCCGCCTCGGCGCCACGCCGCCGGCGCCCATGCCGGTCGGTTACATCCGCGCGCTGTTCGATGGCTACGCATCCGGCTTCGACGCGGCGCTGACCGGGGGCCTCGGCTACCGCGGGCCCGACATGCTGCTGTTCGCGGTGGCGCGGGCCCGCGGCGAGACGATGCGATTTGCGAACGCGCTCGATCTCGGCTGCGGCACGGGCTTGAGCGGCGCGGCGTTCCGGCCGCTCTGCGAGCGGCTCACCGGCGTCGATCTCTCGCGCGGCATGCTCAGCGAGGCGCGTGGAAAAGGGCTCTATGACGAACTGGTCGAGGCCGAGGCGATGACGTTCCTGCGCGGCGAGGCCACGCGTGGCGCGCCCTACGATCTCATCCTCGCCGCCGACGTGCTGATCTATTTCCACGAATTGCGGCAGGTGCCGCCGGCCGCAGCGAAGGTGCTCAAGCCCGGCGGGGTGCTCGCC
>JARRQH010000387.1:0-2652 GCA_037381985.1 Pseudolabrys sp. | reverse complement strand
CGCGCCCGAGCTGAGCAGCAGAACCCTTTGCGCGCCGGCCGCGCTGGCGAATTCCAGGACGCGGCGCGTTCCGTTGACGATGGTATCGATCAGTTGCAAAGGCTGGCGGTCAGCTTCGACGCTGGTATCGGTCGCGCCGTGGATGACGTGGCTGAACCGTCCGGCGGGAAAGTCGAACGTACGGACGTCGCCTTCGACGCAACGGATAGCGGCGTCGGACTCAAGCTCCGGATAGTGCCGGGCGAAGCCGGCGCGCGAGCGGGTCAAGACGGTGATCGTTGTGCCAAGATCGCGCGTCGCATTGGCGCGCGCCAGGACCGCCAGCAGCCAGCGGCCGATGAACCCCGTTCCGCCCGTTATGAACAGCGAGGCGCCGGCCAGGCGCGCGAGCGCCGGCCCGGCGTGCGCGACGGCATCGTCCAAATCCTCGATATCAAGTCCGCCGAACCCTGGGGCCAATTCAACCCATCCGCTCGTTCGTTGCCGCCGTCAGGCGGCGGGCGCCTGCTGCAAGCCGAGAATGTTGCCCCAGTAGGCGAAGTACTTCATCGCCTCCTCCTGCGAGAACAGCGCCACGAACTGGCAGATGTCGGCCAGGATGTTCTCGAACGTCAACTGGCCGGCCGCGCCCTTCCACTTGACGCACAGCTTCTCGGCCTCCGGCGCCAGCGCCGACCCGAGGTCTTCGCGCGGATGCGCGCGGAAGCGCTGGAACATGGTCGCGAACCAAAGGTCGGCCATCTTCTGACGCGCAGGCAGGGGATGATCGGAGTCCGACACCACGTTGCGGATCAATGCCGCGCCCTCGAAGGCGCACAAAAGCCAGTGCAGCTTGTTGAGCGCCGGATCGAGAGCCGCCCCGAGATAGTATTTCAAATCCTCTCGTTGCGCGCCGTCGAAGGCCTCCCAGTTCTGTTGATTATAGCAGTACAGTATCCGCCTGAGAGGGACGAACTTACCCCGCAGAAGATACAGCAGCGCGCCGATCTGATCGTCGAAAGAAAGCTTGAACGGTTTCGACCGGACGATATCCATGCCCCATTGCATGACATCGCGCCGCACCGCCGAATACAGCAGCACGGGCGGGTGGTTCGACCCGAGATATCCCATCAGGCGGGTCATGCCGTCGTCGGCATCGATTTTCTCGTAGCCGGCGAGCGACGTGCCCCGAACGTTATCGACCACCGTGACGCCGGTGATGCCGGCGACCGTGCTGTCGCCAAGGACCTCTTCGATCTTCTCGGGAAGCGCGGCGATGCTCCGATCCAAGCAGGAGTCGTCATCGCAGACGAACAGGACGAAGTCGCCCTTGGCCTGGTCGAATCCGCCCAACCAGTTCTCGTGCACGCCGCAAGGGTCGGCCGCGATGATGCGACAGTTGTCCCGTTCGAATTCCTTCACCAGCCGCAGCTTGGAGGCGCTGCCCGAATTGTCGCGAATGATAACCTCTGTTTCAGGCCCCGCCCAGGAACACGCCTGAGCGATGCGCGAAATCGCAGTCAGGTGGTCGCGGTTCGTGGGCATGACGATGGACAGCCTGATCATCGCGTTCCGTTCCCTGCTGATGGAGACCCCGCGGGCGAATCGCAAGCACAGGCGAATCGCATAAACATAGTCTTAATACGCGCTGGCCGCCGTGGCACCCGGTTGCGACACCGGCGCGACACGGCACGCGCGAAAAGGCGCGGAAGGCGACCAAGATCGCGAATCACCGGTCCGGATGGTATGAGCCGAATCGGTCCATCCTCCGCCGAGGTAGAGGCTCGTCGCGCCCCATGCCCGTAGCCCCGAAACAAGCTTCCCGATCGGACGGCTTACGCGAGCAGATACTGTCGCTCGGCGACGACTTCTTTGCCGAGCGCGAACGCGACAAGACCTTCGTTCCCGGCGAGACCTACATTCCCTGCGCCGGCAAGGTGCTCGACGCCGACGATTTGCGCCACCTGCTCGACGCCTCGCTCGACATGTGGCTGACCGCCGGCCGCTACGCCACCGAATTCGAGGGCGCGCTGGCCGCACGCTTCGGCCTTGAACACTGCCGGCTGACCGTGTCCGGCTCGGCCGCCAACCTGCTTGCCTTCACCGCCCTCACCTCCTGGAAGCTGCACGAGCGCCGGATCGCGCCCGGCAGCGAGGTGATCACGGTCGCCGCCGGGTTCCCGACCACGGTCGCGCCCATCGTGCAGAACGGCTGCACGCCGGTCTTCGTCGACGTCGATCTGGAAACCGCCAACGTCAACGTCGACAAGCTGGCGGCGGCGATCGGCCCCAAGACGCGCGCGATCATGCTGGCGCACACGCTCGGCAATCCGTTCAACGTCGGCGCCGTCGCCGCGCTCGCCAAGGAGCACAACCTCTATCTGATCGAGGACTGCTGCGACGCGCTTGGCGCCGAATACGACGGCCGCCACGTCGGCACCTTCGGCGACCTCGCGACCATCAGCTTTTATCCCGCCCATCACATCACCATGGGCGAAGGCGGCGCGGTTCTCATGAATCGCGGATCGTTCGCCACGCTTGTAGAGTCGTTCCGCGACTGGGGCCGCGACTGCTGGTGCGCGCCGGGCGACCAGAACACCTGCGGCAAGCGGTTCAACTGGCGCATGCGCGGCATGCCCGAGGGCTACGATCACAAATATACTTACGCCCATG
>JARRQH010000386.1:0-2664 GCA_037381985.1 Pseudolabrys sp. | reverse complement strand
CGCGCCTTGCGCGCGCATGGCGCCGCGTGGGCCGTTGGCGGAGATCCCGGCGGCTTCCAGCATCCAGCGTTGCGAGCGCACGGCCATGGCGTTGAGAGCAATGGCCAGGCCGGGATGACGGCGCGCCGAACGCATCACCGAGCGCACGGCGTCCTTGTAGGGCTCCATCGCCTCCAGCCGCCGCATCAGCACGTCGAACAGCCGCTCGCGCGCCGGTTCTTCTTCGAGGTCGGCATCGCTGCCGTCGAGCACCTTGCGGTCGATGTCCTTCACGTGCGCGGCATAGATCGCTATCACCGAGCCAAAGGCGGCGCGCAGTTGCGAGAGCTTGAGGCCGGCTTGGCCGGCGACTTCGGCGAGGCCGATGTCCTCCAGCGGCCGCTCGGCCAAGAGCGTCATCAGCGCGTCGACCGCCTTGTCGCGGTCGCTGGTGCCGCGTGGGGGTGGGGCGCTCGCCGGTGCCTTGCGGGCGCGTTTCGCTTTGGGGGCGGTTTTGCGAGCCATGGCGAGAACCTCCGTCGCGGGTATTGGTGCCCCTAATCTAAGCCCGCTGCGCCCACCATTCCAGTGCGGGTACGGAACCCGCAGCGCCGGAGCTACCCCGCGAGTTCCCTTGAACGGTGCGCGGCGGCGGCGACCGCCTCGGTCAGCAAGCGGCCGAAGCCGTCCGCGCCCATGAGAACCGACAGGGCGGCGGCGGTGGTGCCGCCGGGCGAGGTGACGTTCTGCCTCAGCGTGCCGGCGTCGAGCGTCGATTGATGCAGCAGTTCGCCGGCGCCGGCGACGGTGTCGCGCGCCAGCCGTGCGGCGAGCGCCTCCGGCAGGCCGGCGGCGATGCCGGCTTGCGTCATCGCTTCGGCCAGCAGGAACACGTAAGCCGGGCCGGAGCCGGAGACGGCGGTCACCGCGTCCATCAGCGCTTCGTCTTTCACCCATTCGACGCCGCCGGTGGCCGCCAGCAACTCGGACGCCTGCTTGCGCTGGCGGGCCGATACCCGCGCATTGGGCACGCCGACGGTGATGCCGCGGCCGATCGAAGCGGGCGTGTTCGGCATGGCGCGCACGATCGGCGTGTTCGGCGGTAGTGCGTCGGCGAGGAAGGCAATGGTGCGGCCGGCCATGACCGAGAGCGCCAGCGTCGATTTGCCGACGTAAGGGGCGAGCGCCGGCATGGCATCGGGCGCCATCTGCGGCTTGACCGCGACGACGATGACTTCGCTCGGGGTCAATTTCCCGGAAGATTTGGGATTGATCTTGAGCCCGCGGCGCGTGAGCGCCTTCACCGCCTTGGCCGGCTGCGGGTCCAGCACGATCACCTTGCGTGGATCGAGCCCGCGCGCGAGCCAGCCTTCCAGCATGGCGAAGCCCATTTTGCCGGAGCCGAGCAGCACCAGGCGGCCGGGAAATTTGGCGAGAGGTTTTTTGGTGGCGGATTTCTTGGCGGCGGGTTTTTTCATGCCCGCATGATAGCGCTTACCGCCGCATTGTCATTCCGCCTCAAGCCTCGCCCGAGGTCTCGAACATGGCGGCGGCGAGCGCTTCCTGGGCGCCCTTGCCGGCCCAGACCACGAACTGGAAGGCGGTGAAATAGCGCTCGCAGCAGTCGAGCGCGGTCGAGAGCAGCGACTCGCACTGGCGGCTCGAGGGCTCGCCGCCCGCCAGCACCAGCGCATGGCGGAACATGATCAGGCCCTGCTGGGTCCAGAGGTCGAAATGGCCGATCCACAGTTGCTCGTTGATCATCGAGATCAACGCCTGCACTTCGGCGAGGCGGCGGTCCGGCACCTTGAGGTCGAAGGCGCAGGCCAGATGCAGCACCTCAAGCTCGTCCATCCAGGTGTAGGAAAGCTGGTACTCGGCCCAGCGTCCGGTCACCAGGATCGTGATTTCGTCGTCGCCCGCGCGTTCGAACGACCAGTCGTTGCCCGTCGCCAGCCGCTCGACCACGTCGAGGGGGTTGTTGCGAGGGTCATCCGCGTAGTCGATATGGGACATGATGTCTCCGCCTTGCCTGGAGCACGAAAAAACGCACACCATCGCACGCCGCCGGAAGACCCATTTCGGGTCCGGACCGTAGGGTTGACTCTTCAGGATACCGGGTGGTTTGCCGCCGACCGAATCAGAGACGCGTTGACTATAATCCGCTCGATTCGACCGCCAAAGCCATCGTTGATGGTTCAATGAGCCGTGATTTGCGCGAGCGAGGCAACGGCGGGGGCCGGAATCTCCACAAGCAATCCCGCGGCAAGGTGACTCGGTCGTGGATAACTCGCCGCCGTTTCGGTGACGCGGTGAAGGTGTCTGGGCGCCGTTTTCACGAGCGGCGCGCTCGGCTTCCTCGGTGCTGTCGCATGGGCGCAAAGGCTCGCATGTCTGGTTGTTGTTTGACGCAAGCGCATGTGGCGGCGGCGGCCCGTGGCGATTCATTCATTTTCGAAACGTTCGGAATGCGTGACCTGTCCAACTGAGAAGTCGTTCGGCGTCACGGTCTCTGCCATTAAGAGTGGTTATTTCAAATAAAATTTCGCTATGGGTAGTACCATCGGACTACCCACCAACTATTTCACAATAGGCTGATATCGCGCAGTAATTTCGCGTAGTCGGCCGTCAGTCGAACAGGCTCGACACCGACTCTTCCACCGCCGTGCGGTGGATTGCCTCGCC
>JARRQH010000385.1:0-4212 GCA_037381985.1 Pseudolabrys sp. | reverse complement strand
TGCACGCCTTCTTTGCGAAGGCGTGGCGCCTCTCGGCGCGCCACACGCGGCGATTTCTGTCCCTGGCGCCGTGCTTCCGGGCTGCGACGGGATCCGAGCCGGATCCCCGATCCGGGCAACTTCCGCCGCCCTTCGTCGCCGCCGCGTCCAGCCATTGAAGGCGGCCGGTCGTAATGCCGGCGGACGGCTGGCCAGGGCCTCCCGAGTGCGGGGTTACGAGCCCCACCCGCGGGCGCCGCATCCAGCTCCATCATCGTGACGTCTCGCGACGACGCCCTCAGTCGAGCCGGACGTGGAGGATGATAAGGGCGTGGGAGCGCGCGGGGATAAGTTTTTTTGATGTTCCGGGATGGCCCATCGACACCAAGGAGAGCACGGCAATTTCTTAGCCTGGATAGACCTTGAATCTATCGACAAGTCGCACAAAGGGTTGATTCAACTTGGCATCATGCCATTCTTCACAATCAAACAGACGCGGACAATCGGCGCTCAATGAGGACCAGATGTCAATTCCAGACTACCAAGGCCTGATGCTTCCGCTTCTGTTATTGTCACCGCTTATGGCCGAATAAGAGCGCGTGATTGGGGTGCTGACAAACACGCGTGACGTATCAACACGTCATGCAACTTTCGTTTGCGTCGGCACGATGATCGCATTAGCTTTTCTTATTGCCGACAGCGAAGTGATCGCTACCCGGTTTTGGAAGTCAGAAGACGGGGGGCGACACCCGGAATGAAGACGGTGGTTGCAGCCGACGTTTCCGCTCTTGAAATGTGTGCGAGCGCTTGTGCTGATGCGGGGGTGCGAGCGTGATGCGCCTACCTGCAATCCTTTGCGCTGTCTCAATGGTTACAGCTACGGCTCACGCGCAAGAATGGCCCCGGCTTCCGGACGGGCGCGTGCTCATTACTGTGAGAGGCGTCACATTGGCGTTTCCCGCAGATGGACCCGATCGTCACGACGTACGCTTTAACACAAGAAAGCGAAATATGGAGTTGGGCCAAGTCATCGATTCACCTGAAAAAGCCCGACGTTTCTTCGTCAAGAACGACGTTTTGACCATCACGATACCTAACCTGCATAACCGCACCGGTCTATTTCTTGGCCGGTTTGATCGCAAAAAACTTTTCAATTTCGTGTTTTCGGTTGGATTTGACAGTGCGTCTTTGGCGAACTGCCGTGCATGGTTGGATACCTTCGATCGCTATCGCAAACGACTTGTCAACGAACACGTGCCGGTCGACGCCAATGGCTGGGCCGAGTTTGCAAATCTAAAGCCGCCTCCAAGATGGTTCTATGTGCGGAGCCGCGACCTGGCAGGTTTGCCTAAACAATTTGACAGCTTTGTCTGCAATTCATTTGGCTCTTGCGTAGCAACAACATGTGTGAGCCAAAAGGTATCGTTCCTGTATCGTTTCTCTCGCAATTTTCACAAGCGTGAAACTTGGCGTAACGTCGTCAACAGTGCGGCGAACGTTTTCCGCTTTCTCTTCGACTACGCAGCCAAGGAGAAAGGTGACGTGCGAGACCTTTATCTGGTGGCCTTAATGGACCCCAACGACGGCACGCCTGATGCGAAGGCAGCAAGGGCTGCTCACGTCTGGGTCGAGGGCGCGCGCGACGTTATGCGAATGTTGGACAGTTCGCGTCGTATATCCGCGCATACACGGCCAAACAGTACGAGCTGCGGACGGGAGCAACGTTGGATACGGGTACTGGAGGAAAAATCCAAGATGCGTCGGATATTATAGCGCAGAACGACTACGTTCAAAAAGCTCTGAGCGACATCATCGTCGAGTATGCGGCGCTGCTGGCAAACAACAAAGATGAATCTGCGACCGTAGCGCCAACCGGCTATGGAAATGGGGCACTCTATTACGATGAAAGCAACCATCGCCTCATCGGCGATTTTAATCCCGCTTTATGGCGGATCATTAGCGGCCCGAAGAGCGGCCAACAGGCCGATCGCGCGAAGCGGGCATCCACAAGTCATGCAACTTTCATTTTCTTATCGTGAAAAGCATCTCTACCGTTCTCCATAAGCAGTAACGAGCAGAGCGCTGCGAATTTGGTGGGGGCAATATCTAAAATGCACCCGGTCTTTTCGGACGACGAGCCCAGCCTAACGATGCGAGCGGCTATTCGCGCCGGCGCGAAGTTGAAAATTCGTGCTGGCATCCGCCAGCGAAGAGGTTTGGCTCTTCTCTGGCTCTTCATAGCCGTTCTGCTCTTTGCGCAAGTTGGAGACAGCGCTTTGGCGTTCTCACCGCGCGACTATCCGTCCTATACGCTGAAAATCGTCGGCTACGACGCGGTGATTTTCTATCGGCCGCGTATTGGAGTCGGAGGATTGTCGACGTCGATTGCCACTGACGGCCACTACGAAACGGATGTCGCTCCACCGTACGCCGAAGAGATTCAGAAGCGCATAGACAATGCCCAGAAAATTGAGCTGACCTACTCCCCGGATTCGATGAGCTCCAGTGCGATCGACAGTCTTGCAAAGATCCCGAAAACCAAGCCGCTTGCGATCTTTATTGAAATTCATCTGCAAAAGGATCTGGTCAAAGGAGAGATTGGCAACCAGCATATGCTCTCCGCCATCGAACGGTTGAGTAACGACCCGGACCGCGGCAACTTTGACGAATATGGCTTCCGCGTCCTCGATCGGCCGGTCGTCAGTTTTGTGATGCGGCGCTTACTCTACAGCCGGCCCGACGGCAGACCGCTGTTCTTTTTCCAGCGACCTATATCATCCAAAGACCGCATCTTTAATTTGACTGGTTCTTTTCTGATCGGGGCACACGCCCGCATTCATTACACCTTCAGGAGCGACGCCGTGGCCGAAAAGCATTGGATGGATGTCGATAAGGCGGTGCTCGAGTTTGTCGGAGCAGTTCTAACGCCGCGGCGATAAATCGATCTTTTGAAGAAAGCTTCGAGGAGGATTTGCGATGACATTCACATTTACTGATGAGCAAATTATCAGCCCGTAGGATGGGTTGAGCGCAGCGAAACCCATCGTCTTGGCGGGGATCGTCGGCGGGTTTCGCTTCGCTCCACCCACCCAACGAAGGCGCTTTAACTCGCCGACACCATCTCGCGCGGCATCATCATGGTCACAATGGCGCCTTCAGCGTCCTCGGCAAACGCCGGATCGCGCCTGAGCCGGCCGAAGCGGCGCGGTGGCAGAACCGTCTCGCCGTCGGCGCGCATGGCCGCAACATGACCGGCAAGCGCTTCCGCGGCGTTCGCCACCGCTTCCTCGAACGCATCGCCGGCGGAAATGCAGCCGGGCACGTCGGGAAAGCTCACGCCGTAGCTCGTCCCCTCGTCCTTGTGCACCAGTGCGATATAGGCTGTCATTTCGTTATCGTCGCTCTTTCAAGCCCGCCTATCGATAGAGCGACCTGACCGTCTGGATGCAAGTCCCGGCGCGGATGCGGCACCGTCACCTTTCCCGGCTTGGCCGGATGCTTGAAGTGACGATGGCTGCCAGTCGCCCCGATATAGACCCAGCCATCCACCTCAAGCGCGCGGATGATATCGCGCGAATCCAGGCCCGCCGCCCCACCCCCGACTGCGACCAAAAGTTGCATGGGTCCTGAACGAAGGCAAGACGCCACGAGGGCATGGCATGGCCACCGCTTTCTCGCGAGGCGGCTTGCCGGCGATTTCAACGCCTTTGCCGCCGTCCCGCAAGGCCCGCTTCCGCCGGCCGGGGACGCTGCCATACGATGGCGAGGCGTGACCCACGGAGCCAAAACGCCCCATGCTTTACCTCGCCATCAAGACCGGCCTCTCCGGCATCATCATCGCGCTCGGCTCCGAAGTCGCCCGCCGCCATACCCGCGCAATAAGCCGCAATAACAATAAGCCGCGACAAAAGAGAGCACGCGATATGTCAGCCTTGCTGCTTCATTCATGCGGCAACGGCGCTAGCGTTCGGATCGCAAGTCAGCAACCACGCTAAGGGGGCGATGCCGGAGAAGACCGATGCAGTTCGGCGATGCCAATGCCACCTGGATGTTCGCGCTCTCGCGCCCGATCGTCGAATGCGACCAGTGCGGCAAGCGCCTTTATGTCCCCGAGCGGTCGGAATACGCCGAACCCGATCGCATCCGCTATCTCTGGCAATGCGAGGATTGCGGCTCGTCGTTCGAAACCGTCAGCACCTTCGAAGCGGCCTAAGCAAGGGGCTTGGGCCAAAG
>JARRQH010000384.1:0-2708 GCA_037381985.1 Pseudolabrys sp. | reverse complement strand
AAGCGTCGGCTGCGGCAAAATCGACCGGCGGCACGGCGCGCGGCGCCAGGCGCTCCAGGGCGGCGGCGATGCGGGCGACTAGCGCCCCGTCGAGACCCTCGGCCGCCGGGGCTTTGGGCTTGGTCTGAGCCTTCGCCTTGGCCTTGTTCCGGGCTTTGGATTTCGGCTTCGGGCTCGGTTTCTTCTTCGACTTGGCCATCTGCGGAGACGTGTCCTGACGCTTTTCCTGAACTGGCGGTGCTCTTAGCCGGGCGGGCCGGCCCGGGCAAGGCGGCCGCCCGGAAAAGGCCCTAAATCGTAGGCTTTAGGGGGCGGCGCGGCGTTGCAATTGAAGCCGCGGCCGGTATAGTCCGCGCAAATTTGAGCCGGGCGCCGGTTCGGGACCACCCGAGCCGCCGTGCGGCGTTAGCCTGAAGGATCTGTTGATGTTCATTACGCCGGCGTTTGCGCAAGGCGCCTCGCCCTTCGGCGGCGAGGGCGGCATGCTGATGTCGCTTCTGCCGTTCGCCCTGATTTTCGTGATCATGTACTTCCTGATCCTGCGCCCCCAGCAGAAGCGTGTGAAGGCGCACCAAGACATGGTCAAGAACGTGCGGCGGGGCGACACCGTCGTGACCAACGGCGGGCTGGTCGGCAAGGTCACCAAGGTGATCGACGACGATCAGATCGAAATCGAAATCGCGAACGACGTGCGTATTCGCCAGATGCGGGGAATGCTCACCGACGTGCGCGCCAAAGGTGAGCCGGTGAAGGAAGACGCGGCCGGCTAAGCGCCGGCGTTTTCCTTCCCCATCCAGTCGGGACATCATGCTTTACTTCACGCGGTGGAAGGCGGCGGCGATCCTGCTGACGGCACTCGTCGTCATGCTGTTTGCCGTGCCGAATTTCCTGCCTGCCGGCACGGTCTCGAGCTGGCCGAAATGGGCGCAGCGCCATATCGTGCTCGGCCTCGACCTGCAGGGCGGTTCCTATATCCTGCTGCAGGTCGACACCAAGGCGGTGCGCAAGGAGCGCATCGACGCGCTGCGCGACGAGGTCCGCAGCACGCTGCGCGACGCCCGCATCGGCTATATCGGCCTGCGCAACGCCGGCAAGGGTGTGCAGGTCACCATCCGCGAGCAGAACCGCTACGACGAGGCGCTCGAAAAGCTGCGCAAGCTGAACCAGCCGCTCGGCGGTGTCTTGAGCGCCACCGGTCATACCAGCCTCAACGTCACCACCGGCGCCAACCGGCAGATTCGCCTGGTGCCCACCGAGCCCGCGATCCTGGAGCGCGTGCGTCAGGCGGTCGGCCAGTCGATCCAGATCATCGAGCGCCGCATCAACGCGCTGGGCACCGTCGAGCCGCTGATCGCGCGCGAGGGCAACGACCGCATCCTGGTGCAGGTGCCGGGCCTGCAGGACCCGACCCGCCTCAAGAAGCTCTTGGGCGAGACCGCCAAGCTCAACTTCCAGATGGTCGACACCGCAGTGTCGGCGCAGCAGGCCGAAGCCGGCAACCTGCCGCCGGGTGACGAGATCCTGCACGGCGCCGGCAAGGAAGCCACGCGGACCTACGTGGTGCAGAAGCGGGTGATGGTCTCGGGCGGCGACCTGACCGACGCCCAACCCGGCTTCGACCAGCGTACCAGCGAGCCGATCGTCTCGTTCCGCTTCAACACCTCGGGCGCGCGCAGATTCGCCGAAGCCACGCAGCAAAACGTCGGCAAGCCGTTCGCCATCGTGCTCGACAACAAGGTGATCTCGGCGCCGGTGATCCGCGAGCCGATCCTCGGCGGCTCCGGGCAGATCTCCGGCAACTTCACCGTCCAGAGCGCCAACGACCTGGCGATCCTGCTTCGCGCGGGCGCGCTGCCGGCGCCGCTCACCGTGGTCGAGGAGCGCACCGTCGGCCCCGGCCTCGGCGCCGACTCGATCCGCCAGGGCAAGATCTCGTCCTACGTTGGCGGCGCCATGGTGATCTTGTTCATGTTCGCCACCTACGGCCTGTTCGGCCTGTTCGCCAATCTCGCGGTGGCGGTCAACGTTGCCATGATCTTCGGCGTGCTGTCGCTGCTGGAGGCGACGCTGACGCTGCCGGGCATCGCCGGCATCGTGCTGACGGTGGGCATCGCGGTCGACTCCAACGTGCTGGTCTACGAACGCATACGTGAGGAAGTGCGCGCCGGGCGTTCGCCGATCAACGCCATCGACGCCGGCTTCAGCCGCGCCTTGGCGACGATTCTCGACTCCAACATCACCACCTTCATCGCCGCCGCGGTGCTGTTCTACATCGGCACCGGCCCGGTGCGCGGCTTCGCCGTGACGCTCGGGGTCGGTATCATCACCACCGTGTTCACCGCCTTCACCGTGACCCGCCTGATCGTCGCCTTCTGGGTGCGCTGGTGGCGGCCCAAGCACGTACCGATCTAGAGGGACGAAAACTCGTGCGCCTGCTCCGGATCGTCCCCGACGACACCAAGTTCGACTTCATGCGCTTTCGGCGCATCAGCTTCCCGATTTCGGCGCTGATGTCGATTCTGGCGATCACGCTCTATTTCACCCACGGCCTGAATTTCGGCATCGACTTCAGCGGCGGCACGCTGATCGAAATCCAGACCAAGGCGCCGAAAGCCGACATCGCCAAGATGCGCACGACGCTGAACGGCCTGGGGCTCGGCGAGGTCCACCTGCAGGAGTTCGGCTCGCCCAACGACGTGCTGATCCGG
>JARRQH010000383.1:0-2717 GCA_037381985.1 Pseudolabrys sp. | reverse complement strand
CGTCGACGTCCATGAGGCGGAAGCCGATATTCGCCACCGCGTTGCCGCGAAGGAAATCGTCATCGGCTTCGGCCACCCGGTCTATACCGTGGCCGATCCGCGCAACCGTATCATCAAGGATGTCGCGCGCCGCCTGTCCGCTGAGGCGGGCAGCATGAAGATGTTCGATATCGCTGATCGCATCGAGGCCGTCATGGGTGAAAGCAAGAAGATGTTCGCCAATCTCGATTGGTTCAGCGCGGTCTCCTATCACATGCTGGGCGTGCCGACCGCGATGTTCACGCCGCTATTCGTGATCGCACGCACCTCCGGCTGGAGCGCGCACGTCGTCGAGCAACGGCAGGACAACAAGATCATCCGTCCGACCGCCAATTATGTGGGGCCGGAGAATCTCGCTTTCGTGCCGCTTGAAAAGCGCGGTGCCTCGCCCTCCAAGCGAGCTGCCTGAAGGAAAAGAAAATGCCCTATCTGGTTGCATCCGACCTGCCTACCGAACCGGCTGGTCAACGTCTGCGGGCTCTGGTCACACGCGGCGGCATCGTGCAGATGCCGGGCGCACATAACGGCATGGCCGCCCTTCAGGCGAAAGCGGCGGGTTTCGAGGCGCTCTATCTCTCGGGTGCTGCGATGACCGCCTCCATGGGCCTGCCGGACCTTGGCGTCATCACCGTCGATGAAGTGGCTTTCTTCATCCGGCAGATCGCGCGCGCCAGCGGCCTTCCGCTCCTCGTCGATGGCGATACCGGCTATGGCGAGGCGCTCAATGTCATGCACATGGTCCGGACCTTCGAAGACGCAGGCGCAGCCGCGGTCCATATCGAGGACCAGCTCTTGCCCAAGAAATGCGGCCACCTCAACGACAAGAAGCTGGCCGACGCTCACGATATGGCGGCCAAGGTCGCGGCCGCGGCAAAGGCTCGACGGCTCCTCTATGTGATCGCGCGAACGGATGCCGCCGCGAGCGAGGGATTGGATGGCGCGGTGGCGCGCGCGAGGCTTTACGTCGAGGCCGGCGCCGATGCGATCTTCCCGGAAGCGATGACGTCGGCGGAGATGTTCCGGGAATTTGCCAGGCGGATGCCGGGCGTGCCGCTGCTGGCCAACATGACCGAATTTGGCCGAACGCCGTTCTTCACGGCGAGCGAATTCGAGGCCATGGGATATCGCATGGTGATCTGGCCGGTGTCCTCGCTGCGCGTGGCGAACAAGGCGCAGGAAGAGCTCTATACCACGATCCGCAGGGATGGTGGCACGGAGACGATGCTGAACGAGATGCAGACCCGCACCGAACTCTATGAGTTGATCGGGCTTAAGGATTTCGAGGCGCTCGATGCCTCCATCGTGGAAACGGTCATCCCGCAGGCCGCTGAATAATTGTAGCGCTAGTGGAACGTCCTTCCTCATGATTTGGGCAAGCCAAAAGGAGAAAGGGCCGAGCTGCCGCCAGCCGATAATCGCCGGAACCCAACTCGACCGGCATGATGACGAACAGTCGTCCAGCAGCGACTGATTGATATAAAGGTATCTTTATATCCGGTTGACGGCGACATGGGTGCTGGCCCATAGGGTAGATTGTCGAGGTTCTCTGGGACGATTCACCCCGGAGCTAAGAGGGAAGCCGGTGCGGCGCAAGCCAAGGCCGGAGCTGCCCCCGCAACTGTGAGCGGCGAGCCGACGTCCATCAATGTCACTGGGAGCGATCCTGGGAAGACCGGACGAAGGCGACGACCCGTGAGCCAGGAGACCTGCCCCGACAAAATAACGTCCTTGGGCGGGGTGTCCCGGTGGTGCGCGTGCAATCCTGTCGGCGTCGTGCCGAGGAATCCCATGTCGCGTCGCTACGGCCTTGCCCCCAACTACATGGGGTTAAGCCAATGTCTGTCTCTTCATTACCTGTTGCTACTCTTGGTACGCCGCGCATCGGACCGCGCCGCGAGCTAAAGGCGGCGCTTGAAAGCTACTGGTCCGGCAAATCAGACGAAGCCGCACTATTGGAAACCGCTGCCGCCCTGCGCGCGGCGAATTGGGCGCGCCAGAAATTGCTTGGCGTCTCGGCTATTCCGTCGAATGACTTCTCGCTTTACGACCAAGTGCTGGATACCAGCGTCATGGTTGGTGCGATTCCCGATATCTACGGCTGGAAAAGCGGCCCGGTGCCGCTGGCGACATATTTTGCGATGGCGCGCGGCGCGCAGGGCGATGCTCATGACGCATCCTGTGCCCACGGTCATCTTCATCGTGCGGGACACGGCGCGCCCGCACAGGAAATGACCAAGTGGTTCGATACCAACTATCACTACATGGTGCCGGAGTTCTCCAAGGGCCAGCGCTTCGAGCTTTCATCCTTCAAGGCAGTTGACGAATACCGGGAAGCCAAGGCGCTCGGCTATCAGACGCGGCCGGTCCTGCTCGGGCCGGTGACGTATCTGAAGCTTGGCAAGAGCAAGGATGCCAACTTAGATCCGCTCTCGCTGCTTCCAAGCCTTGTGCCTGTCTATATCGACGTTCTCCGCCGCCTTGCCGCGAATGGTGCGGAATGGGTGCAACTTGACGAGCCGTGCCTTGTTCTCGATCTCGATGATGCCGCGCGCGATGCGCTGCGAAACGCCTACGGCCAGATCGCGCACGTGCTGCCCAACCTCAAGGTGATGCTCGCGACCTATTTCGGTGGCCTGGGCGACAATCTCGATATAGCCTTGTCGCTGCCGGTCGCGGGC
>JARRQH010000382.1:2744-4295 GCA_037381985.1 Pseudolabrys sp. | reverse complement strand
AATGCCACAAAGATTGCTTCACAAAGATCAAATGCTCAAGTGCTCACAAAGAGGATAAAGACCAAAACCGGCCCTTTCGGGTGGCAGCTGGCGCTCGCCCCGCTTTCGCCCCGCTCGCCACCTATCGTCGCAGGGCCCGCGAATGAGGGTACCTTTTTGCAACCGGACTGGCCTAATGGGGCGGGTCGCACGACCGTCGAATCGGGGGCGTTGCCCACACGGAAAGGTCGGACACGACCTGAGACGGGACTTAAAGGGCTTCGAATGGCCGTGGCGAAGCGGAACCCGCCAGTCGGGCGGATGGTGCCGAGGCGCGCCGACTGGGCGGGCCTGACGGGCTGGGCGATCCTGGGGCTGGGCGCGCTGAGCGCCGGCATCTGGGCCGGCTGGGTCATGGCGGCCCCGGCGACGGTACCCCTGCCCCACCCGCGGCCGGCGGTGACGGCCAAGGCCGTGCCGACGGCAAAAGCCACCCCGGCGGCTCCCAAGGTCACGATCCCCGCTCCGGTGCCGCTACCGCGCAAGCGCCCGATCATCGCCAAGATGGCGGCCGCCTTCGCCAAAACCACCCTCGGTCCGCGCGGTGCCGTCTTCGCCAGCCACTCCGCCGTCGAGCCGGCCGAGCGCCCCGCCAAGGGCGCCTTCGCCGTCGCCCCCACCCGCGAAACCTCGGCGGCCGACCGCGCCGCCCTCGAGCGGGTCATCGTTGCGGCCCAGAAGGGCAACGACTCCGAGGCCGATAGGGCCGAAGCAACCATCAAGGATCCCGTTGCCAAAACGCTCGCCGAATGGGTGATCCTGCGCAGCAACGACACCAGCCCCGGCTTCCAGCGCTACGCGGACTTCATCAAGAACCATCCGGACTGGCCGCGCGCCGCCCTGTTCGCCCGGCGGGCCGAGGTCGCGCTGTGGAACGGCGGCATCGAGGGTGCCACCGTGCTTGACTACTTCTCGCGGCACCATCCGATCACCGCCAAGGGCCGCTATGTCCTTGCCCACGCCTTGCTCGCCAAGGGCGACAAGGCCGGCGCCGCGGCGCTTGTGCGCCACGCCTGGCGCTAGCAGGACTGCAGCGAAGGTGTAGAAAACGAGGTCATCGACATGTTCGGGGCGATGATCACGCCCGAGGACAACCAGGTGCGCATGGCGCAGCGTTTCTATCAGCACGACACCGAAGCCGGCATGCGCGCCGCGCACCGGCTCGGCGGCAGCGAGCTCGCCATCGCCCGCGCCTGGACGGCCGTGCTCAAGCATTCGCGCCACGCCCACGCCCGCCTCAACGCGGTGCCGGCAAGCGCGCGCGACGATCCCGGCTACATCTTCGCGCGCGCGCGCTGGCTCATCCGCAAGGACAAGTACGAGGCGGCCGCTCGGGAGATGCGCCATGCGCCGCGCAAGGCCGGACCGCTGATCGATTCCGACGCCTGGTGGCGCGAGCGGCGCATCCTGGTGCGCGCCCTGCTCGACAAGCACGATCCGAAGACAGCCTACCGCGTCGCCATCGAGGCGGTGACGCCGAGCCGCAACGTCTACCGGGTCGGCAAGTATTTG
>JARRQH010000382.1:0-2728 GCA_037381985.1 Pseudolabrys sp. | reverse complement strand
ATTTCACCGCCGGCTGGATCGCGCTGCGTTTCCTGCACGATGCCAAGACCGCGGCCGCGCTGTTCGCGCATATCGCGCAGGGCACCAATAACCCCTTCGCTCTCTCACGCGGCAGGTACTGGCAAGGGCGCGCCGCCGAGGCCTTGCACGAGAAAGCGAAGGCCGACGGCTTCTACAAGGAGGCGGCCAAGTTCACGGTCACCTATTACGGCCAGCTCGCGCGCGCGCGGCTCAACGTGCGGGACCTTGCCTTGCGCGGGCCGCTGAAATTCACCGAAACGCAGAAGAAGCAGTTGGCCAGGCTGGAGATCGTGCGCGCGGCCAAGCTGCTGTTCGCGCTCGACCAACGCGACCTGCTGGCCACCATGTACGCCTCACTCGGCGTCAACGGCCGCGACGTCGCCGCCCTGGCGACGCTGGCCGCGATCGCCGGCGAGCACAAGGACGCCCGCGCCATGGTGCTGCTCGCTGAGGCCGCGGTGCGGCACGGCCTACCGCTCGACTACTATGCCTATCCGGTCACCGGCTTGCCCGACTACAAGCCGATCGCGGCGCCGATCGGCCGCGCCATAACCTATGCCATCGCCCGCCAGGAAAGCCATTTCCACCAGGACGTCGTGTCCAGCGCACACGCCATGGGGATCATGCAGGTGACGCCCGAGGCCGGCCGCGACACCGCGCGGCGCTACAAGGTCCACTACAGCCGCAAACGCCTGCTCAGCGATCCAGTCTACAACATGCAAATGGGCGCGGCCGAGATTTCGCACCTACTGCAATACTTCCACGGCAATTACCTGCTGACCGCGTCCGCCTACAATGCCGGGCTCGGCCGCACCCGACAGTGGATGGGCGTTTACGGCGACCCCCGCAATCCCAAGGTCGATCCGGTCGATTGGGTGGAGCGGCTGCCCTATTCGGAAACGCGCAATTACGTGCAGCGCATCCTGGAAAACCTGGGGGTCTACCGCGCCCGCTTTGCCGGCAATGCCCGGCTGCTGATCAAGGCGGACACCACCCGCGGCGCCGCGAAATGAGTGCGCGACGCGAGGCGCGTCCCGCTCGTCAGCCCGCTGCCATCCGCGGGAGCGGCGTGTTGGAGCGTTTCCAGGCGAAGTGGGAACCGGCTCGCCGTCCGGAAACGCGACAAGACAAAAACTCAGACACGCTCTCCGCTTCCGTGAACCGGTGAACGTGTCTAGTCTCCACGCCCATGCACGACATCCTGCAAGACATTGCCACCTCCACCTTCATCTCGGCGCCCGACGGCCTGCGGCTGCACGCGCGCTGCTACGGTCCCGCCAGCCTGCCGGGCCTGCCGGCGCTCTGCCTGCCGGGGCTAACGCGCACCGAGGCCGACTTCGAGAAGCTGGCGGTAGCGCTGTCGGGCCACCCCGAACATCCGCGCCGAGTCATCGCCGTCGATTATCGCGGCCGCGGGCATTCGGATTACGACCGCGATCCGGCCAACTACGCCTTCAACGTCGAACTCGCCGACGTCTTGGCGGTAGCGACCGCGCTCGACGCCTTGCCGGCGGTGGTCGTCGGCACCTCGCGCGGCGGCATCCTGGCCATGCTGATGGCGGCCATGCGGCCGACGGCGCTGGCCGGGGTCGTGCTCAACGATATCGGCCCGGTGATCGAGCCCAAGGGGCTGATGCGCATCAAAGCCTACGTCGGCAAGCTGCCGGAGCCGCGCAGCTTCGACGAAGGTGCCGAGATCCTGCAGCGGCTCTCCAGCGCGCAATTCCCTAAGCTCACCGACGAGGACTGGATGGCCGCCTCCTTGCGCACCTTCAAGGAAGAGAATGGCCGGCTCGTGCCGACCTATGACGTGCGGCTCGCCAAGACGCTCGAAGGTATCGATTTCGAGCGGCCGCCGCCGCTGTGGGCGGCGTTCGACGCGCTGGCCCACGTGCCGTTGATGATCATTCGCGGCGCCAATTCCGGCCTGCTGTCGCCGGAGACGGTCGCGGCCATGGGCGCGCGCCGCGAGCGGATGGAGACTCTCGAAGTGCCCGACCAGGGCCATGCGCCGCTGCTGGCGGAAGACGACACCATCGCGCGCATCGCCGACTTCGCGATCACCTGCGACCGCCGGCATGCGCGCGCCACGCACGAGGCGCCGGCTCAGGGCATCGCCAGTTGAGCCGGCGGGTACGGGGACCGCTCACGGCAGGCCCGATGCAGACGCCGGGATGATTGACTGAATGATCTTGACGGCCGCGCCAGCGCCGCTCAGGTGCTGTGAATGTGCGCCGCAAGGCTGCCGACGCCGGTGTCCATGCTCTTCTCGGTTTGTCGCCGGCGATCCGCCGCGGCTGCCGGCCGGTCCACAACAGGCGCGCGCACGACAACGCGAAAGCCGCCGTCCGCCATATCTTCGAATTCGATGCCTTGCGCCTGCCAGGCCTCTTCTATGGCCCGCAGGGTCGCCCGGCGCGGCTCCGTTTCGCCCTGTTCGAGTTTATGGACGGCGCGCTGCGTGAGCCCGACGTGCGCTCCGAATTCGCTTTGGCTCCACCCCAGAATCGCGCGCGCTGTGCGAATTTTGGCGGCAAAGCAACGCCGCTCGAATCGCATGAGCGCGACGAGATCGGGAGAGTTGCGGGTACCGGTCTGCATGCTGACGACCGAAAAACGCGTTTGCTGACGTGTTGCGACAAGGTTGATCTTGAGAAACCTCGCCTTGCCGGTTTCCCCTCATGGGGAGAAACCCCCGGCGGTTTCC
>JARRQH010000381.1:0-2731 GCA_037381985.1 Pseudolabrys sp. | reverse complement strand
GGTCATCACATTGGGACTGGCGTTCCTGACCACCTTGTTCGGCGGTGGCATCGCGCTGCTTCTGGGGCTGTTGGGCGCGCAGAACCTGGCGCCGAGGTGGGTGACCAATGTGGTCAAGGCCTTCGTCGCCATCATCCGGGCGGTGCCGACCATCCTTTGGGTGCTGATCTTTGCGGTGACCGCTGGCTTGGGTGCTACGGCGGCGGTGGTCGGTATGACCTTCCACTCCATCAGCTACTTGACCAAGGCCTACGCCGAGTCGTTCGAAGACCTGGATCGCAGCGTCATCGAGGCCCTCAAGGCGAGCGGCGCCAGCTGGTGGCAGATCGTGTTCCAGGCGGTCATCCCGTCGTCGTCCACCTACCTGCTGTCATGGACCTTCATGCGCTTCGAGATCAATTTCGCCAATGCGGTCGCCATGGGGGCCGCAGCGGGCGCTTCCGGCGTCGGCTTCGATCTGTTCATGGCCAGCGGCTACTATTTCGACCTGCGCGAGGTGGGGTTGATCACCTACATCATCCTGGCCTTCGCGATCGCGCTCGAGACGATCGCGACCCGAATGAAGAGCCGGATCAAGGACCACCGAATCTAAAGGCTCGGCGCGACGCATGGCGCCGTCGCCGCCCGCAACGCTCTCACGTCCCGCCGGCCGCGCCCGCGAGCTCTTCGCGCATGATCTCGAGTTCCAGCCACTGCTCTTCGGCGGTAGCGATCTGGTGCTGGAGCTCGCCGAGCTTGGTCGTGGTTTTTTCGAAGCCGGCGCGGTCGCGGGTGTAGAAATCCGGATCGTTGAGCTTCTCCTGCAGGCTGGCTGCTTCCTTCTGCAGCCTGGCGATGGTCTTGGGCAGCGTCTCCAGCGCGTGCTTGTCCTTGAAGGTCATCTTGCGCTTGGGTTCCGCCGGCGCGGCGGCCTTCGATGACACCTTGGCCGGCTTGTCCGCGTCCGCCTTGCGCGGTGCGCGCGTGAGGTCGGCGCCGCGCTGCGCCAGCATGTCGGAATAGCCCCCGGCGTATTCCATCCAGCGGCCGTCGCCCTCCGGCACGATCACGCCACTCACCAGCCGGTCGAGGAAGTCGCGGTCGTGGCTGATCAACAGCACGGTGCCGGCGTAGTCGGCGAGCATCTCCTCGAGCATGTCGAGGGTTTCCATGTCGAGATCGTTGGTCGGCTCGTCGAGCACCAGCAGGTTCGATTGCTTGGCCAACGCCTGCGCCAGCATCAGCCGGCCGCGCTCGCCGCCCGAAAGCTTGGACAGCGGCGTGCGCGCCTGCTCGGGCGCGAACAGGAAGTCCTTCATGTAGCCGATGACGTGCTTCGGCTTGCCGTTGACCATCACGGTGTCGCCGGCGCCGCGCGTGAGCGCCTGCGCGACAGTGGTGTTGGGATCGAGGCTGTCGCGGTGCTGGTCGAGGCTGGCGATTTCGAGATTGGCGCCGAGCTTGAGCGTACCGCTGTCGGGTTCGAGCGCGCCGATGAGCAGGCTGATCAGCGTGGTCTTGCCCGAGCCGTTGGGGCCGACGATGCCGATGCGGTCGCCGCGCTGGATGCGCGTCGAGAAGTCGCCGACGATCGGCCGCCCGCCATAGGCTTTCGACAGGTGCTCTGCCTCGATCACCAGCTTTCCGGACGCCTCGGCGGCGCCGGCGGTGATGGTGGCGTTGCCGGCCACACCACGATAACTGCGCCGCGCCTCGCGCAGCGCCTGCAGTTCGCCGACCCGGCGCATGTTCCTCTTGCGCCGCGCGGTAACGCCGTAGCGCATCCAGTCTTCTTCCGCCGCGATCTTGCGGTCGAGCTTGTGCTGCTCGCGCTCTTCCTCTGCCAGGAGCTGGTCGCGCCATTCCTCGAAATGGGCGAAGCCGCGCTCGACGCGCCGGGTCTGGCCGCGGTCGAGCCAGACGGTCTGGCGGGTCAGGTTGGAGAGGAACCGCCGGTCGTGGCTGATGATGACCAGCGCCGTGCGGCGGGAATCGAGCTCCCGCTCCAGCCACTCGATGGTGGTGAGGTCGAGGTGGTTGGTGGGCTCGTCCAGCAGCAGGATGTCGGGGTTCGGCGCCAGCGCGCGGGCGAGCGAGGCCCGCCGCGCCTCGCCGCCGGAGAGGTGGGCGGGGTCTTCCTCGCCGGAAAGCCCGAGCTCCTCTAACACGGAGTGGGCGACGTATGGGTTGTCGGTTGCCGCCAGCCCTGCCTCGACATAGCCAAGTGTAGTCGAAAAACCTGAAAAATCAGGCTCTTGTGGTAAGTAGCGGACCAGCGCGCCGGGCTGCACGAAGACCGTGCCGCGGTCGGGCTCCACCAGCCCGGCGGCGATCTTCAGCAGCGTCGACTTGCCGGAGCCGTTGCGGCCGACCAGCGAGACCCGCTCCCCGGTCGAGACCGACAGTTCGGCCCCGCTCAGCAGTGGCGTGCCGCCGAAGGTGAGGGCGATGTCCTTGAGCTGGAGGAGGGGCGGGGCCATGTCGTCTTTATGTACAGAGTGTTGGCCGGGCTCGGCCGGGGCAGGCGGTTCGCCTAGCAGCCGGATCGGCCGGCGGTCAAAGGTCGTTTGGGGCCCGCCGACGGCATTTGCCCGGCCCGCCCGGCCGGGGCGAGGGTCCGCTAGCGGGGAAGGCGGGATTTTCGGGAAAAACCGCCTGATTCCGGGTCGATACCCCCGTTCATGGTGCTTGCAATGGCCCCCGGTATAATGCATGACATCCGCGCGGCGGACCCTGTATGGTCCGCCGCAAC
>JARRQH010000380.1:0-5447 GCA_037381985.1 Pseudolabrys sp. | reverse complement strand
GCGAAAATGCCCCACTTTTTCAGATTCCTCTTGATCCTTCCGTGGCTTGCCCTTATGTCAAGCCTGCCGCGTGCGACAATTCCGTGACGCGGCATTTTTCACTTCCGCGAGCCGGCTCGCCGGTCTCTCGGGCTTTGATCTCTGGTTGGGGAGAGCGGCATGTCTCAGAACGCCCTCTTGCGATCGGGGAAGGGCTTGGGGACTCCAGGTACCACCCGAAAAGAAGAAACGGTCATTGCGGCGCCGGCCGTGGATGAGGAATTGCGCGACGATCACTTCGTCGTGCGCAACGGCGTGCGTTGCGCCGGCGCGCACCTGATCATCGACGTGTACGAAGGCAACCGTCTGGACGACCTCGATCATATCGAGACGACCTTGCGCCGTTGCGTCGATGCCGCGGGAGCGACGCTGCTGCACATCCATCTGCACCATTTCGAGCCCAACGGCGGGGTTTCCGGCGTGGCGGTGCTGGCGGAAAGCCACATCTCCATCCATTCATGGCCGGAAAACGGTTACGCCGCGCTCGACGTGTTCATGTGCGGCGACGCCAATCCGGACGCCTGCGTGCCGGTGCTGCGCGAGGCCTTCGGGCCGAAGAAAATCGCCGTCAGCGAGCATCTGCGCGGCCAGGCCGTAGCCTGAACTCTGGCGAATTGATTTCAACTCGTCGTCACCGGGCTTGTCCCGGTGACCCCGCTTAGTTAGGCAATACCGTGCCGTTCTACGCGGGATGGCCGGGACAAACCCGGCCATGACCGCAGTTTGCATCAAACTGTAGGATAAAGCCGGTGGCCGAGAAGCGCTGGATTGCGGAAACCCTGTTCGACGAGTTGGGTTTCCATGTGAGCTATGAGGTCGACAAGATCCTCTATGAGGTCGCGACCGAACATCAGCAACTCGTGCTGTTCGAGAACAGGTTCTTCGGCAAGATGCTGGTGCTCGACGGCGCGGTGCAGATCACCAGCCGCGATGAATACGTCTACCAGGAGATGATGAGCCACGTGCCGCTGTTCGCCCACGGCAACGCCAAGCAGGTGCTGATCGTCGGCGGCGGCGACTGCGGCATTGCCGAGGAGGTGCTCAAGCACAAGTCGGTCGAGCGGCTGACGCAGGTCGAGATCGACGCCTCGGTGGTCGAGTTCGCCAAGGAACATTTCCCCGAATTCACCATCCCGGTTTTCGCCGATGAGCGCTTCGAGAGCGTCATTGACGACGGCATGAAATTCGTCGGCGAGACCGACCGCCGTTTCGACGTCATCATCGTCGACTCGACCGACCCGCAGGGGCCGGGCGCGGTGCTGTTCACCAAGGATTTCTATGCCCGCTGCAAGCGCTGCCTCAATCCGGGCGGCGTGCTGGTGACGCAGAATGGCGTGCCGTTCTTCCAGGCGCAGGAACTCGCCACCAGCGTGGGTTATTTCCGCGAGCTGTTCGCCGAGGGCACCTGTTACGTCGCCTCGATCCCGACCTATGTCGGCGGCCACATGGCGATGGGCTTCGCCACCGACAACACGGAGCTTCGGCGCACGCCAGCGGAAACGATCGCCGCGCGCTACGCCAAGGAGGGCAGCTTCGCCACCCAGTACTGGACTCCGGAATTGCAGGTCGGCGCCTTCGCGCTGCCGCGCTTCATTGCCGATATCGCGAATGGCACGGCGCCGAAAGGCTGACGCGGCGCTAGATTGTGTGGTAGGCCATGCGCCTGTCCGGTTAGGGTGACCCGCATGCCCACGCTCGCTACCGCGCTTCTGCAAGGCCTCAAGGATCACGGCGCCCGGGAGATATTTGGCATCCCCGGCGATTTCGTGCTGCCGCTCTACAAGATCATCGAGGAATCGAAAATCCTGCCGAGCTATACGCTCAGCCACGAGCCGGCGGTCGGCTTCGCGGCCGACGCCGCCGCGCGCTACCACCAGGGCCTCGGCGTCGCCGTCGTCACCTACGGCGCCGGTGCCTTCAACCTGGTCAACGCGGTCGCCGGCGCCTACGCGGAGCGCTCGCCGGTGGTGGTGATTGCCGGCGCGCCGGGCGCGCAGGAGCGCGCCGCCGGCTTCCTGCTGCACCACCAGGCGCGGACCGTCGATACCCAGCTCGCGGTCTATCGCGAGATCACCTGCGACCAGGCCGTGCTCAACGACCCCGCCACCGCGCCGGCGGAAATCGCCCGCGTGCTGCGCAGCGCGCTGGAGCAGTCGCTGCCGGTCTATATCGAGTTCCCGCGCGACCTGGTCGACGCCGAGACCGGCGCGGTGCCCGTGCTGCCGCGCCGCGCCGCCGATCGTGCCGCTCTTGCCGAATGCGCCGACGAAATTCTCAAACGCCTCGCCGCGGCGAAAAGACCGGTGATGGTCGTAGACGTCGAGATCCGCCGCTACGGCATCGAGCGCGAGATCGCCAAGCTGGCGCGCGCGCTCGGGTTGCCGGTGGTGACCACCTTCATGGGCCGCGGCCTGCTGGAAGAAGCCGGCGACGTGCTGGCCGGCACCTATATGGGCGCGGCCGGCGATCCGGCCATTACCAAGCTGGATGGCGTTCGGCCGTCAGGTCACCATCGGCCATCACGTCTAGCCGGATATGCCGATCGAGGATCTGGTGAGCGCGCTCACCCGCCGTGCACCCACGCTCACGCGGCCCAAGATCAAGCATCGCCCGCTGCGTTATCCGCGCGGGCTCAAGCACGACAAGGGGGCCATCGCGCCGTCCGACGTCGCCACCGCCGTCAATGACCTGTTCGACCGCCACGGCAAGATGGCGATGGTCTCCGATATCGGCGATTGCCTGTTCATCGCCATGGAGATCGACAACACCAAGCTGGCTGCGCCAGGCTATTACGCCGGCATGGGCTATGGCGTGCCGGGCGGCATCGGCGTTGCCGCCGCGATGGGCCTGCGACCGCTCATCCTGGTGGGTGACGGCGCCTTCCAGATGACCGGCTGGGAGCTCGGCAATTGCCGGCGCTACGGGCTCGACCCTATCGTCGTGCTGCTCAACAACCAGAGCTGGGAGATGCTGCGCGTGTTCCAGCCGGAGTCCGGCTTCAACGATCTCGACGACTGGCATTTTGCCGACATCGCGGCGTCCATCGGCGGGGTGGGCGAACGCGTGCGGACGCGCGGCGAGCTTGCCGATGCGCTCGAACGCGCTTTCAAGCAGCGCGGACAATTCTCGCTGATCGAGGTAATGCTGCCGCGCGGCAAGACCTCCGATACGCTGGCGCGCTTCGTCGCCGGCTTCAAGGCGCACCGTGCGCGCGCGGCGGCGACCAAAGCCGGCGCCAACAAGACCGGCGCCAAAGCGCGGCCTAAGACGGCGCGCCGCGCGCGGGCCAAGCAGGCCTGACGGTCCGCCCGCGCCATGCTGATTGCGTTTTTATAAAATGCCCTCAATGATTGCAAAAACGGACCTCCAGCCTTAACGGACCTTTCACGGCGCCCGTGACTTACTGGCCTCAGCTTGCGAAGGGGTAGCGGCTGCGGGGCGAGCCCGGAGGAATGCGGGGAACGGTTTTGCGTGGGCTCACGCGCCGGAATCTGATTGCGATCGCGGCCGGTGTTCTGCTGGCCGGCGCTCCCCTGGTGGCATTCGACTTCTGGCTCGGCGATTTCATCGACAAGGCGGCCCAGGCCGAGATTTCGGTCGCCGCGCGGCGGGCCGTGGCGCTCGCCGAGGGCCGCATCGACCAGGTGCGCGCCGCGCTCGATGCCGCGGCCGAAGCCGGCGTGCGCGACTGCAATCCCGCCGCCGTGACGGCCATGCGGCAGGCCGCTTTCGACGCCGCGCCGATCAAGGACGTCCTGCTGATCGGACCGGCGGGGCAGACCCTGTGCTCTGGCGCCGCCATGCCGCTCGGGTCGCTGCAATTGGTGTCCTCGCATCCGCTATCCGGCGAGCCCGGTCTTTCGCTCGATATCATGCGCGCGCCCGGCGGCACGACCATGATCCGGCTGCGCCGCAAGGTCGCCGCCGGCGTCAACGAGCTGGCCGCGCTGATGCCGGCCGGGCTGTTGCTGCCGCAGGCCTCGCTCGGCGACAGGCGGACGAGCGCCTACATCGCGCTCGTCACCGCCGACGGCCAGGTGATCGATACCGCCGGCGTGCGCCCGCGCCGCGGCGAACCAAGCTTCACGAAACGAGCGAACGTCGCGCCCCTCGGCATGGCCTACGACATCGTGGTGCCGCGGGCGCTGGTGCCGGCCACGCGGAGCAACATCGAATTGATCGCCAATATCGCGGTGGGCGGCGTGCTGCTGCTGGTGGCGCTGTTCGTTCTGTTCATGCGGCGGCGCGCGCCCAGGAATCCGGTCGCCGAAATGGAACGCGCCCTCAAGGCCGGCGAATTCGTGCCCTATTACCAGCCGATCGTCGATATCGCCTCCGGCCAGTTGCGCGGCGCCGAGGTGCTGGTGCGCTGGCGCAAGCCGGACGGCACGCTGGTGTCGCCGGGCTCGTTCATTCCGCTGGCGGAATCGAGCGGGCTGATCCGGCCCATGACCCGCCATCTCATGAAGGCGGTCTGCCGCGAAGCGGGCGAGGCCATCGGGCGGCGGCCTACGCTCAAGATCTCGTTCAATTTCGCCGGCTACCTGTTCAGCGATCCGACGATCGTCAACGAAGTTCGCAACGCCTTTGCCGGCGGGCCGATCCGGTTTTCGCAGGTGGTGCTGGAAGTGACCGAGCGCGACCCGATCGAGAACTTCACCGAGACGCGGCGCACCATCGCCGCGCTGCAGGAGCTCGGCGTGCGCATTGCCATCGACGACGTCGGCACCGGCCACAGCGGGCTGTCGTACCTTCTTAAGCTCGGCGTCGACATCATCAAGATCGACAAGATATTCGTGGACGCCGTCGGCCGCCGCCGCTGCCGGGCAGTTCGTTCCTGCGGCTGGTCGAGGCCATCGATCCGGCGGCCCGGCAGGAAGACGCTTCGCCGCGGTCCGAGCCGCGACACGCCGACGTGGCCGCCCGAACGGCCGGGGCGAGGCCACCGCTCTCGGCTCAAAGGCTGTTTTTGGGACAAGGCGCGCGGGTACGAAAAAAGGCGGCCAATTGGGCCGCCCAGTTTTAACGCCACGCGGGAGGAACCAAGCGGCGGGTCGGCTAACCCAACACGGCCGGCCCGCGTGAGCGAATGCGTGCGCACAATCGGCCACGGGCATGATGATTCGTCAAGCCGTACGTTAGCGGAAATGCGACAGCAACCGTCCCGGGAGGCGGTCTTTCGCGTTTTCTCCGTAATCCCCGGGGCGGGCGTGCGCCGCGCGGCGGGCCAAGGACGAGGCCAAGACGCCGCCAGGCGGATCGGGCTGGGGCCTGTGGCCGGGGGTGCAAGGAGCCGGCGTCCGCAACGATCGCCGCCGATGCTCTATTACGCAGGCTGAGGGCGCGTGCGCCGAGCCGACTCCTTACAGTCGCTTGCTTCCCCCTCTTGGCCCAAGCTTTTGGCCGAA
>JARRQH010000379.1:0-2736 GCA_037381985.1 Pseudolabrys sp. | reverse complement strand
GCCGCTCATGCGATCGAGCCGGCGCAGGCCATCCTGAATGCTCGGCACGCGCAGCCGGATCAGCGGCAGCGCTGTGGCGACGATGAGAAGGCCGAAAACGACAAGGCCGATCACGCGCCCGAGCGGCGGCAGCACCAGCCAGAGACCGGCCCAGGAGAAGACGAGGAACAGGCCGACCGCCGTGGCGAAGGTGGCGAGCGCCGGCCACAACCGCTCCCACAGCAGGCTACCGCGGGCGCGCTGGACGGCCCGGGCCAGCAAAACCCGGATGGGCACCTCCCGATGGGGAGTGTGGTCGTCGCTGTCCAAGAACCGCTCCGTCGCCCGGACCAAGAAAATCTCTCAGCCCATCGACACGCTAGCACGGGCGAATTTCCCAAGCTACGCGCGCATTTTCCGCGCCCACAGCCGTGGCGGCGTGCCGGTCAATGGCCATCGGAGGCAATGATTGGGCCGGTTTGATGGCGGGTGGCCGGGAGCCCGATTTGCCGTTCAACGCCCCTGAAGGGGGAGAATGCGGAGCCGCGCCCGTCGAGCATCCACCGAAAGGATGGCCCCAGCACTAAGTTCCGGCTCCATCTGGCGTATTGCCGCCAGTAAGGCGGAACCAAGTGCTTCAGGCGTCAGTTCGTCGCCCCGCAGCACAACAACGCTCGGCTGCCGGCTTTCGGTAGCCGCCAGGATGGCTGGAAAATCCAGGTCGGCGGTGAGCACGATATGGCCGCGCTGCTCGGCCCAGTGCATTAGTTCGCGGTCGGACGCTGTGGGCAAGCCGCAATCCGACCAATGAACGGCAGCAAATCCAGACTTTTCGAGATAATCCGCCCAGCGCGGCGACAAGTTCATGTCGACCAGAAAGTTCATTTATCGCCGGTCAGCGCGATCTCCCGCTCCTGCGAGCGCCACGCCGCATAGCGTAAAGCCTCGAGAATGTCCTCGCGCTCCAGATACGGATAATCGGCCAGCAAATCCTCGACGCTTCGCCCGGCACCAATCTGCCCGACGATCATGCCGACGGTCACGCGCATCCCGCGGATGCAGGGCTTGCCGCCCATGACTTCCGGATCTTGGGTAATTCGCCTGAAATCGCTCATGGCTGCGCCTCTATCGACGCAACTCTACGCCTGGAAACGCTCTTTGTCTCACCGCGTTTCCGGACGGCGAGCCGGTGCCCACTTCGCCTGGAAACGCTCTTTATCTTTTGTCGCGTTTCCGGACGGCGAACCGGTGCCCACTTCGCCTGGAAACGCTCTAGAGCCAATCCGGCAGGCGATCGAGGGCAATAAGCTGTTCCGCCTCGACCCGCGGGCGGACGACGGCCCATTCGGCGCCGTTCACCAGCACTTCCGGCACCAGGGCCCGCGTGTTGTAGGTGCCCGCCTGCACCGCCCCATAGGCGCCGGCGGTCATGACGGCCATGAGATCGCCGGTCTTGGGTTCCGGCATCTCACGGTCGTGGGCGAGGTAGTCGCCGCTTTCGCACACCGGCCCGACCACGTCGGCGCGGAAGCGCCCGGCCGCCGACGACGGTTCCTTGACCGGCTTGAGGTCGTGATAGGCGTCGTAGAGCGTCGGCCGGATGAGGTCGTTCATGGCGGCGTCGACGATGACGAAGTTCTTGGCGTCGCCGTGCTTCACGTAAATCACTTGGCTGACCAAGATACCCGCGTTGCCGACCATCAGCCGCCCCGGCTCGAAGATGAGGCGGCAGCCGATGTCGCGCATGGTCGTCTTCACGATCTCCGCATAAGCGTCCGGCAGCGGCGGCGGTTCGTTGCTGTCGTGATAGGGAATGCCCAAACCGCCGCCGAGATCGACGTGCGAAATGGTGTGGCCATCGGCACGCAGGTCGCGCACGAACTCGGCCAGCAGCGTGAAGGCATTCCGGAACGGCTCGAGATCGGTGATCTGGCTGCCGATGTGCATGTCGACGCCGGCGACCTTGATGCCCTTGAGCTTCGCCGCGTGCGCATAGGCCTCGCGCGCGCGGCTGATCGGAATGCCGAACTTGTTCTCGGCCTTGCCGGTCGCGATCTTGTGATGGGTCTTGGCGTCGACGTCCGGATTAACGCGGATCGACACCGGCGCCGTGCGCCCCTTCCCGGCCGCGATCGCCGACAGCAGATCGAGCTCGGGCTCCGACTCGACGTTGATGCAGAGAATGCCTTCGTCGAGCGCCAGCGAAAGCTCTGCCGCCGTCTTTCCGATGCCGGAGAAGACGATTCGGTCAGGCGGAATGCCGGCCGCCCGCGCGCGCTTGAGCTCGCCACCCGACACCACGTCGGCGCCGGCGCCGAGAAGGCCAAGCGTCTTGATCACCGCCTGGTTGGAGTTCGCCTTCATGGCGTAGCAAATGAGCGCGTCTATGCCGGCAAAGGCACCGGCGAACACCTGATAGTGCCGCGTCAGCGTCGCGGTCGAATAGCAATAGAACGGTGTGCCGACTTGGGCCGCGATTTGATCGAGCGGCACCGCCTCGGCGCACAGCACGCCGTCACGATAGGCGAAGTGATTCATCTTAAGTGCTCAGTTGAGTTAGTGCTCAGTTGAGCAGGGGATCGAGGATGAAGCTCTTATCCGGCATCTTTTTGGCCGCGGCTTTTGACTTGTCGGCCGGCTTCTCGAACGGCGACTGAATAAGAGCCGTGTTGGCCGGCTCCTGCTGGCCGGTGGCGGAGACCGCGCTCGGCGGCGGATCGAGCGGGCCCTTGCGGCCGCACGCCCCCAGCGCGAAGG
>JARRQH010000378.1:0-2788 GCA_037381985.1 Pseudolabrys sp. | reverse complement strand
AACGCAACGTGCTGCGGGGTTGGTTGACGGCCATCGGCGATCCCGACATCCGCCGAGGTCGCGACCTATAACGATCCACCGAAATCGCTGGAGGAATTGCAAAGGGGTGTTTCGACGCCCGGCCCCGGGTATGATATCCATCATATCGTCGAGCAGACGCAGGCGGCCAATGACGGCTTCCCCAAAGAGGTCATCAACAGCCCCCAAAATCTGGTGCGAATTCCGCGTCTGAGGCACCAGGAGATCAACGCCTGGCATCAAGCCGGGAATAAGGATTTTGGCGGCCTTTCGCCGCGTCAGTACTTGAGCGGCAGGAACTGGGCCGTGCGTAGGGCGGTCGGCCTGGAAGCCCTCCGGAAATTTGGAGTGCTTGAGCGGTGAAACATGTCGGCCTCCAAAACATGTCCGTGACCGAATTGGTTGAGAGGTTTGCGGCGTTGGCGATTGCGCAGTTTCAGGCGGAGCTTCAAAGCGATATCGCAAAACAAAACAGACTCATCCAGCAGGGCTGGGCCGTGGCGGATGAATTGAAACGCCGGCCGGGCGATCAGCGCTCTGTTCTGACGCGCCTTTACGATCATCCGAATGTGCAGGTGCGTTTGAATGCCGCGCGACTGACGCTGGCGGTTGCACCGACAGCAGCCCGAGAAGTCGTTCAGAGCATCGCGGATTCGAAGGAGTATCCCCAAGCTGGCGACGCAGGAATGTGCCTGTGGGCGCTCGATCAAGGGATTTCCAGGCCGACTTGAGGCGCCTTGAACAGGAGCTCTCGCTGCGCGAACATTTGAGCAGTAGGAGCCGAGATCTCCGCAAAGCGGTTGGCTTCGATGCCCTGGGAATGTGTGGAGTTCTCAAGTGACGAAGAGTGTTGATCTAGCGAAGATGAGTGTGCCGCAGTTGGTGGAGCGGTTTACGGCACTTGCGCTGGGCCAGTTCGAAGCTGAATTATATGGTGAAATCGCCAAGTACAATCGACTGTATGATCAATTGGAAGCTATTGAGCGCGAGCTCAAGAACCGGACCGGGGACGAGAGGACGGCGCTGATTTCATTGCTTGCGCACGAAAATCCGCAAGTGCGGTTGGACGCAGCGCAGGCGACCTTGGCGGTGGCGCCGGCCGCGGCGCGTCAAGCGCTGCAGGACGTCAGTGACCGCAACGAGTACCCGCAAGCAGCCTATGCGCGAGGCACATTGATGTCGCTGCAAAAGGGAACACGGAAGCCGACATGACCGAGCCAGGGCGCGCGCCGAGAGGGGACGGCGCGGGGCGCAAGACGGCGGTTCGTCTGGTGACGGCAAACAGGGTCAAGATGACCGGCGCTTGAGAGGGCGCTGACGCAGCATCTGTTCAAAATACCAGACATCGTCGCCGGGCTCGTCCCGGCGATTTTCATTTGCGGGACCCGCAACGCGAACACATCCATTCACGAGGAGAACCATCCATGGATATCGATACCCACGACGGACTGGAGACCAAGGCCGGCATTCCGCACGACGCGGTGGTGACGCATGGCGAGATGATGCGCGCCTTCGAGGCGTTCAAGGACGCCAACGACGAGCGGCTCGACAAGAAGGAGAGCGATGTCGTGCTCGAGGAAAAGCTCGCGCGCATCAATGCGGCGATCGACGCCCAGGCGCGCCGGCTCGACGACATGACGCTGAAGGGCGCGCGGCCGGCGATCGGCGCCGACAGGGCGGTGCGCAGCGCCGCCGCGCTCGAGCACAAGGCCGCCTTCGAGGCCTATGTGCGCGCCGGCGAAACCGGATCCTTGCGCGCGCTGGAGCAGAAGGCGCTCTCGGTCGGCTCTAACGCCGACGGCGGCTACCTGGTGCCGCCCGAGGTCGAGACCATGATTGGCCAGCGGCTGACGGCGATCTCGCCGATCCGCTCCATCGCCGGCGCGCGCACCATCTCGGGCAACGTCTACAAGAAGCCGTTCATGACGGCCGGCCCCGCGGTCGGCTGGGTGGGCGAGACCGACGCGCGCGCGCAGACGACGTCGCCGACGCTGGACGAATTGTCGTTCCCGGCCATGGAGCTCTACGCCATGCCGGCGGCGACGGCGACGCTGCTCGAAGACAGCGCGGTCAACATTGACCAGTGGATCGCGCAGGAGGTCGAGCAGGTGTTCGCCGCCCAGGAAGGCACCGCCTTCGTCACCGGCGACGGTACGAACAAGCCGAAGGGCTTCCTCGATTACACCACGGTCGATAACGGCTCCTGGACCTGGGGCAACATCGGCTATGTGGCGAGCGGGGCGGCTGGCGCCTTTCCGGCGTCGAATCCGTCCGACGTGCTGGTCGATCTCATCTACGCGGTCAACGCCGGTTACCGGCAGAACGGCAACTTCGTGATGAATCGCAAGACGCAGTCGGCGATCCGCAAGTTCAAGGATACGACCGGCAACTACCTGTGGCAGCCGCCGGCGGTGGCGGGCGGGCGCGCCTCGCTGATGACCTTCCCGGTGGTCGAGGCCGAGGACATGCCGGACATCGCGGCCAATTCGCTGTCGATCGCCTTCGGCGACTTCGCCCGCGGCTACCTGGTGGTCGACCGCGCCGGCGTGTCGGTGCTGCGCGATCCGTTCAGCGCCAAGCCCTACGTGCTGTTCTACACCACCAAGCGCGTCGGCGGCGGCGTGCAGGACTTCGACGCCATCAAGCTGATGAAGTTCGCGGCGAGCTGAAGTTCGCACTCGGCGTTTCACTCCCTCTCCCCTCTGGGGAGAGGGTGGGGTGAGGGGGGCATGATACTCGTCAGGCAATAACCCCTCACCCGGCGCGCGTT
>JARRQH010000377.1:0-2822 GCA_037381985.1 Pseudolabrys sp. | reverse complement strand
CTGTTCGGCTCGCAGTATTTCGGCGGGCCGGTGACCTTCGTGCTCGCCGGCTCCGGCCATATCGCCGGCGTGATCAACCCGCCCAGCAAGCCGAAGTACCAGTACTGGACCGGCGGCGAGCCTTCGGGCTCCGACGTCGACAAATGGCTGGCGAGCGCGGAAGAGCACCCCGGCTCGTGGTGGCCGCACTGGCTCGACTGGCTGAAGAGCCACGACGCCGAGACCGTGCCGGCGCGCGAGATCGGCGGCGGCAAGCTCGCCGTGATCGAGGACGCACCGGGCTCCTACGTGAAGGTCAAGAGCTGGGAGTGAACTTCGCCTGAAACATGAAAGGGCCGGATCGCTCCGGCCCTTTGTTATCGTTCATACAAGCATGTACGCCACTAACTTCACGGGCACCTTCAAGTAGCGCACGCCATTGCTATCCGCCGGCGGCAGCTTGCCGGCGCGCATGTTGACCTGGATCGAGGGTAGCAGCAGCAGCGGCGCGGCGAGCGTGGTGTCGCGCTTGGTGCGCATGGCGACGAACTCGTCCTCGCTGACGCCGTCGCGCACATGGACGTTGCGCGCCCGCTCCTCGCCGACCGTGGTCTCCCAGGCGTATTGATCGCGGCCCGGCGCCTTGTAGTCGTGGCAGATGAACAGCCGCGTCTCCGGCGGCAGCGACAACAGGCGGTGGATCGAGCGGTAGAGCGCGTGCGCGTCGCCACCGGGGAAGTCCGCCCGCGCGGTACCGAAGTCCGGCATGAACAGCGTGTCGCCAACGAACACGGCGTCGCCGATCTTGTACGACACGCAGGCCGGCGTATGGCCCGGCGTGTGGATTACCTCCACGTCGAGCCTGCCAATCTTGAAGCGCTCGCCGTCCTTGTAGAGATGATCGAACTCGGAGCCGTCACCCGACACGTCCTGAGCGTTGAACACCGGGCGGAAGATCTTCTGCACCTCGCGGATATGCTCGCCGATACCGACCGCGGCGCCGGTCTTGAGCTTGATGTAGGGCGCGCCCGACAGGTGGTCGGCGTGGGCATGGGTCTCGAGCACGAGGCCGATCTTCACCCCCAGCTCTTTCGCCGCAGCCAGGACGGCGTCGGCGGAATGGACATTGGCCTTGCCGCTGCGGTGGTCGAAGTCGAGCACGGGATCGATCACCGCCCCGTCCAGGGTGGCCGAATCCCAGACCAAATAGCTGACCGTATTGGTCGGCTCGTCGAAAATGGCGCGAATCTCAGGCTTTATAGTCATCTTGCGCTCCCTCTCTCGTATACGCTTGACTATATATTAGCTGTCCCTAAATTAGCAATAGCTAATCAAGGGGAGACGAGACCCATGTCCGTTCCGACCGCCCGCTGCGGACCCGCCAGAGGAGGCGCCAAAGCAGGCGCGACGCCCGGCGCCGGCACCGACGAGTTAGAACAGAAGGCCGCCGATGCCGCGCAGCTCCTGAAGCTGCTCGCCAACGAGCACCGGCTGGTCATCCTCTGCCGCCTGGCCGAGACCCCGGAAATGTCGGTGAACGGCCTCGCCGAGGCGGTGGGCCTGAGCCAATCGGCGATCTCGCAGCATCTGGCGCGCATGCGCGAGGACGGCCTGCTCTGCACCCGGCGCGAGGCGCAGACGGTGTTCTATCGCCTCGCCGATGCCAACGCGATACGCCTGCTGGCGCTGTTGCGCGACATCTACTGCCCCTGATCCCCCGCCCCAACGACCACCCAAGGACCAAGAAGACGTCATGAGCAAAGTCGAGAACATTACCCCCGAGCGCGCCAAGAAGCTGATCGACGATGGCGCCGTGCTGATCGACGTCCGCGAATCCCACGAATACGCGCGTGAGAACATTCCCGGCGCGCGTCATTACGCGCTGTCGCAGATCGACCGCGGCCATCCGGTGCAGGACGGCGACACGGTGCTGATCTATCACTGCAAGTCGGGCGCGCGCACCAACATGAACGCGGCCAAGCTCGCGGCGCGGTCGGGCGATTGCCACGTCTACTTGCTCGGCGGCGGCATCGAGGCCTGGAAGCGCGCCGGCTTGCCGACCTCCCGGCAGCCCGCGGGTAGCGCCGCCAACAGCAACGAACAGGGCCTCCTCAGCAAGCTTTCGAGCCTGTTCCGCTAACACACAAAGCAGAACCGGCCATGCTGGCGCTGCATTACCTGCTGTCGATCGCCTCCGGCAGCATGATTGGTTTTACGCTCGGCCTGATCGGCGGCGGCGGCTCGATTCTAGCGGTGCCGCTATTGGTTTATGTGGTGGACGTGCCGAACGCCCACGTCGCCATCGGCACCAGCGCCCTGGCCGTCGCCGCCAGCGCCGCCTTCAACCTCGCCGGCCACGCCCGGAACCGCACGGTGAAGTGGCCCTGCGTCATCACCTTCGCGCTCGCCGGCATTGTGGGCGGCGGCGACCGGCGCCCACATCGGCAAGCTGGTCGATGGTCCTAAACTCCTTCTCTTTTTCGGCTTCCTGATGCTGGTCGTCGGCGCGCTGATGCGCAGGCCCCGCAAGTCCGGCGGCGATCCGAACGTCAGGCTGATCGCCATGAGCGCGGGCCGGCTGCTGCCGTTCCTGATCGGCACCGGCTTCCTGGTCGGCGCCTTGTCCGACTTCTTCGGCATCGGCGGCGGCTTCCTGATCGTACCGGGCCTGATGGCCGCTACCGCCATGCCGCTGATCAACGCCATCGGCTCATCATTGGTGTCGGTCACCGCCTTCGGCCTCACCACCGCGGCGAGCTACGCTTGGTCCGGCTACAGCGACTGGCAACTAGCGGGGCTGTTCATCGCCGGCGGTGCCATTGGCGGCTTTGCCGGCATCAAGC
>JARRQH010000376.1:0-2824 GCA_037381985.1 Pseudolabrys sp. | reverse complement strand
TCGCCGGGTATGAGGTCCTTCGCGTTCTTTCTTGAAATGACCTGCAAGGCTTCCGGGTCATAGGCCGCCATTTCGGAGCCGTCGAACGCCCGGATTTCAAGGTCCCCCGATGTCCTGATGAGCCGCAGTGAGCCGGAACCGTAGGTGCTGGCGGTCGTCAGATCTAGCGTCCCCAGTCGTGGTAGCGCTGGCGGCGCGTCGAGATCGGGCACCTCCACGCTGTGCCCCTGCAGGACCCGCGCGAATTCAGTTTCTACGGCCGCGAGCAAGTCGAGAATGGGCGCGGCGCCCTCAAGGTCGCGTAGAATATGAATACGGCGGCGCGCCTGCTCGGCGAGGGCGAGGTTGGCAAGAATGATGACATTCTGGGGCAGCCACGGCCGCATAAGGACATGGAGGAGATCATCCGGGAAAGGCTCCACGAAGACGATCCGGTGGAAGAGCTTCTGTTCCTGCCCGTCGAGTTCCAGTTCTTCGATAGCCTCCCGCCGATCAACCAGAAGCAGCTTGCGCCCGACATGTCGCGAAATAGCTGGATCGGAATCCAACCGCCACTCGGCAAAGCCCCGCAGCAACTCGCTCGAAAAGACGACGATCGAGCGCGTTGATTTCCGCACCAGCTCGCTGATGCACTTGTCAAAGAGCTTGCTTCCCGGGTTGCCGGAATCGGCTATCTTGCGGAGCTTGTCATACGCGTCGAGAAACTGGGACAGGTGCTTGTGATTGACGCCGGCAAGCCCCTGCTGGAGGGCGGACTGGATACGGCTTCGGGGGGCCAGAGGGTCATAACGTGCCCCCATGTTCTGGCGTTCATAGCCCTCATAGTTCTCGATCAGAAAATCATGAAACTCTTTCGGTGAGCCCGGCAAACCGATCAAGTTCTGGACCACCTGCATGGCGGTGGTGACGGCATCTGCAATTTCGTCATCCCCCGATGCCAGGAGAGCTCGTCTGAGCTTCAGGGCGGACTCGACGATCTTGAGAACGTCGGAGCCGTAAACCTCGGCTTTCAGCGCCGGCAGAGCACCTGGACGAATGACTTCCTGTTCCAGAGGATCAGGCTTGGGATGAAGGATCAGCCGAGCGGCTTCCGGCTTTTTGTCGCGAGTGGCGCACGTGCCGCGGCGCTGCTCATAGTCCTTGATGATCTCCCACCTGAGAGAGCGAAGTACAAACACATCATCGGTGACGGCAAGGATCGGCGGCGCCTGCGACGCTGCATAGAAATCGCAGATGGTGGCAAAAAAACGCGTGAGAGATTGCCGCCATCTGGCCCCCAGCCGATTGCGGCCGCGGCGGGTGAGATCAAGAAGAACGATGTCAGGCACGCGGCCGCCGTGACATGGATCGAGGCCCGCATCCCGCAACAGTTTCACGCGCACAGCGTCAGCGTGAATGCCAAACAGGAAAAACGGCGTCTTGGCGGGATCTGTCGCGGCCTCGACATGCGCTGACTGATCGCCAATCCATGTGTGGCGTCTCAGCCGCCGCAAAAACTGATCGCCGTAAGGCCGAAGCCCGAAATTTTGAACGCCGTGTTGGGAGGTGATTTCAAACAGCGTCGGATGGACGACACCCGGATCCGCTTCCAGTTTCGCCTTGAAGCGCGAATCCTTCTTTCCGCTGGAAAAGACATGCTTGAGGCTATGGAGGGCCATTAAATAGCCGAAGGCGGGATGGCCGGGAGCGGAAAGCACCCGGTTGAGCGCCGGCAACGTCGTCGCCGAAAGAAAATCCCGGTCGACCAGAAGCGTTCTTTGTGTGCCGCCGACGCCGCGGCTCCACGGGAATAGCAGCGTGGCGAGCGGCTTTTGATCGCAGGTCCCAATCCGGCCAAGAGCCGCCAGAGCATGGAAGACCGCCACGCCGTCCGGACGTTGAGGCCAGAGTAGCAGCGCCTCGCTCGTTCCCGAGCGGATTACCTCGTCAAACCGGCGTAAAATCTCTTCTGCAGAAGCGCCAAGATGCTGGACTTCTTCCGGCGCGCTACGCCGCCGCAGGGGTATCCCAGCGTAAGCCCCGGCAAACTCGGGTGAGAGTGAGGCGTTCGGGCTAGGCGTCATCACCGCCCGCTATCTGAGGGTGTCGCTTGGTTTGCAGTGTCCGGAAGCGAGGAAGCATATGCCTGCGCCGCGGCGGCCTCATCGTCCTCGATGACCGCAAATGCTCCGCGGACAGCATCCGGGGTTGGCAGCGGGAGCTGGCGCAGCGCTTTTGTGGAAACGCTGACCGAACCCGAGATTCGCCGGAACCGGGCATCCACCGCTTCCGTATTGAGAAGCCGGCATAAGGTTTTGAGCGCGATCGCCTGCTTCTTGTCCGGATCAGGGACTATGACGATCGTGTGGTTCTCGCTCACATATCCCCGGCCGCCCGGCACCAGCCTTTTGCGAATGATGCCGGCTATGATCCGGCGCTTCTGCCTTCTGTTTGTGGTCCGCTGCAAAAGGATAGCGTCGGAAGCGATCAGAGCCGTGCTGTCCTTGGCGATCCTCACCATGCCGATACGGTCGGTGGTGGAGTCCCTGTCAAAGGGCCGGCAGATTTCGTTTGGACGAATGTTATGAGCCCAGAACAGGGGAACCTCGTTCGCACGGGGATTAAAGCCGGTGCGATAGCGTTCCTTTTCTCTGTTCCATACGAAATATCCTGTTTTGACCAGATATCCGTAGGCTGCCAGTGTCTCGAGCCCGTCCTGAAAAAGGCAGTCGTCGAGTTGCCCGTCAGGCAGGGCCCAGATGCGGTCGCCCGGCTCCTTAGGAAGGTCTATCTGCCCCAGATGGCGCGGCGGCTTGCCAACGGTCAAAAGAGCGCTTTCGGCCGG
>JARRQH010000375.1:0-2857 GCA_037381985.1 Pseudolabrys sp. | reverse complement strand
CGTCCATGACCGCGGTCACAAACGGATCGGGCTCGCCCTTCATGGCGCCGCAGGATGCGACGTAGACCGACTTGCCGAACATCTGCTGGAACAGCGCCGCGGCCATGGGCGAGCGCACGGTGTTCATGCCGCAGGCGAACAAGACCGCTTGGGGGCGCGAGCTGCGCTCGGCGGCCATGCGGGCTTACTTTCCTTTGCGCATGATCTTGTCCGAAAACCGGTACCCACTTTTCGGGATCATGCGCTAGCCCTTCCAGTGAAGAACGCAGAGCAAAGTAAACAGCCGGCGCGCGGTGTCCGTGTCGAGATGGACCTTGTCCTTGAGCCGCTCCATCAGAATGCGCGAGCCGTCGTTGTGGACGCCGCGCCGGCCCATGTCGATGGCCTCGATCTTGTCCGGGGTCGCGGTGCGGATCGCCGCGTAATAGCTGTCGCAGATCAGGTGGTAGTCCTTGACGATGCGGCGCAGCGGCGTGAGCGACAACAAATGCGCCACCACCGGCTTGCCGTCCTCGGTGCGAATATCGAACACCAGCCGGTTGCCGGTGATGCTGAGGTTGAGCGCGAACGGGCCCTCCTTCTCGTGGCCGATGGGCGCGAAAGTATTCTGCTCCAGGAGATCGTAGATCGCGATCTGGCGCTCGTGCTCGACGTCCGGGTTGGAACGACCGATGGTCTCCTCGTCCAGCATGACGGAGACCAGGCGCTGCTGGGCAGCCGCCGATTTGGCCGGGCTCATCATCTGTTGAGCCGGATGGCGACCGAGCGCGCGTGCGCCGTCAGCCCTTCCGCTTCGCCGAGCGCGATGGCCGCGGGGCCGAGGGCGCGCAACTGTTCGGGGCCGCACTTGAGCAGCGAGGTGCGCTTCATGAAGTCGAGCACACCGAGGCCCGAGGTGAAGCGAGCCGAGCGCGCGGTCGGCAGCACGTGGTTGGAGCCGCCGACGTAATCGCCGATCGCTTCCGGCGTATGACTGCCGAGGAAGATGGCGCCGGCGTTACGCACTTTCGCGGCCAGCGCCTCGGCGTCGGCGCATTCGATCTCGAGATGCTCGGGCGCGAGCTGGTCCACCAGCGGGATGCTGTCTTCGAGCTTGGGCACGGTGATGATGGCGCCGAAATCGCGCCAGGACGCCCCGGCGATGTCCTTGCGCGGCAGCACCTTGAGCTGGCCCTCCACCGCCTTCTCCACCTGGGCCGCAAGATCGGCGCTGTCGGTGATCAGGATCGACTGGGCGCTCATGTCGTGCTCGGCCTGCGCCAGCAGGTCGGCGGCGATCCAGTCGGGATTGCCGTCGCCGTCGACCATGATCAGCACCTCGGAGGGGCCGGCGATCATGTCGATGCCGACCTTGCCGAACACCAGCCGCTTGGCCGCGGCCACATAGGCGTTGCCGGGACCGACGATCTTGGCGACCGGTTGAATGGTCTCGGTGCCGTAGGCAAGCGCGGCCACCGCCTGGGCGCCGCCGATGCGGTAGATCTCGTCGACGCCGGCGAGCCGCGCGGCGGCGAGCACCAAAGGCGCCAGCTTGCCGTCCGGCGCCGGCACCACCATGACGAGGCGCTCGCAGCCGGCGACCTTGGCCGGCACCGCGTTCATCAGCACCGACGAGGGATAAGCCGCGGTGCCGCCAGGCACGTAGAGCCCCACCGCTTCGATGGCGGTCCAGCGCGAGCCGAGCTCGACGCCGAGCGGATCGGTGAAGCGCTCGTCCTTGGGCTTCTGGCGGGTGTGATAGGCCGTGATGCGGTCGCGCGCGAGGTTGAGCGCATCGAGCGCCGCCGGATCGCAGGCTTTTTCGGCGGCGTCGATCTCGGCCGCCGTCACCTTCATGCCGATCTTGCCAAGATCGACGCGGTCGAACTTGAGGGTGAGTTCCTGGAGTGCCTTGTCGCCCCGCTCGACCACTTCGGCGATGATGGCGCGCACCGCCTGTTCCACGTCCTGGGCGGCCTCGCGCTTGACGCCCAGGAAGGCGCGGAAACGGTCGGCGAAATCGGGGCTCTGGCTGTCGAGGCGAAGCGGCATTGCAGTCCGGCAGGGTTCAAAGGACGAAAAGCGCCCCGGTCGCTATGGTCAATGGGTGATCGGCCCCCTGCCGTCAACCCTCGCCCGAGATGCGGGTAAAAGCCTCAAAACGCCCAGCGCCGCCTGCGCGGCGCGTGGCGCGGGCGCGATTTCGGAGCGGGATGTGCCAGATTGCCGGCCCGGCAGATCAGGATTCGGCGCGGTCGGCAGCCGGGGGCTCGGTGGCGTGGTCCGGTCGGCCGGCTGCGGCCCAGATGGGCCCGAGATCGGCCAGTTCGGCCTCCAGGCATTCCACCTCGAGCCGCAGCGCCTTGCCGGCCGAAAAAATCAGGGTCACTTGGCCCGCTGGGGCGTCGGTTTCGGCGAATTCGACGGCGAGCAGGTTGAGCATCGCGTCCTTGCCGGCCGGATCCACCGACTTGCACTTGCAGGACATCACCCGCTCGAAGCGCAGCGCCGCCCGGCGGCGGCGGTAGTCGGGGTGGAGGTCCTGGGCGCCCTCCCAATCGAAGCGGTTGAGGCCGACGACCAGCCGCTTTTCCTGCGGCCGCCAGATGACGTCCTCAACCTTGACGAGGGCGTCCTGTACGTGGGTGGACACCACTTCGAGGTCCTCTTCGTCCAGCACGACGAACTTCAGCGGCTCCAGATCCGGCGTATCCATGGCATTTAGCGCTCCCCTCAACGGCCATAGAGCTAGGCAGGGTTTTGGAGCCGCGCAAGAGTGGTTGGGGACGGCCGCCTGCCTGCCCTCCGCCACGCCTCTTAACGCCCCGTTAACCCCGGCCCGCAATGGTTAACGCTATCTGAACGGGCTGCGATTCGG
>JARRQH010000374.1:0-2871 GCA_037381985.1 Pseudolabrys sp. | reverse complement strand
GCCCAAGCGCCTGGAAGGCCGCGGTATCGGCTCGCGCCTGGTCAAGGGCGTGCTCGACATCGCCCGCGCGCAAGGGCTGACTGTGGTGCCGCATTGCTCGTTCGTCGGCGCCTATATCAAGCGCAACCCGGCCTATGCGGATTTGCTGGGCTAGACGTTTCCAGGCGAGATGGGAACCGCGACAAGATCAAGCAGCGAAAAACAGCCAGCGCATTGAACAAAATCGGGACAGCCACCTAACGCAATCTTTACCCTCCGGTAATACATTTCGGGCCTTCGACGTTTGTATCGGGGGCTCCCGCCTTGTTTGCCGGACTTGCGTATCTCGCACACCAGATCAGCCACCTGCTGTTGCCGGTCGGCGCGGATTTCTCCCTCTCCTCACTGCTAGTGGCGCTGCTCGTCTCGGTGTCGTGGTTCCTCGTGCAACGCAAGCGGCGGGGACGGCGCGTGCGCTGGCGCACCATCCTGCGAGCGCTGTTTCCGCGCCGCATCCTGCGCAGCCCCTCCAACCAAGCCGACATCGGCTATCTCTTCTTCAACGTGTTCCTGTTCGGCCTGATGTTCGGCTGGGCGGTGCTATCCTATCAGTTCATCAGCAACGGCATCATCGCCGGCGTGGTGGCGCTGTTCGGCCCGGCGACGCCGTCCGCGCTGCCGGTCTGGGTGTCGCGCGCGACCATCACGGTCATGCTGTTCCTGGCCTATGAGCTCGGCTACTGGTTCGACCACTGGCTCAGCCACAAAGTACCGTTCCTGTGGGAATTCCACAAAGTGCACCACACGGCGGAGGTACTGACGCCGCTCACCAACTTCCGCGTCCATCCGATCTCTAGCTGGATCTTCGCCAATATCCTGGCCTTCTCAGCGGCGGTCGCCAACGGCCTCGGCCATTACGCGTTCGGCGACACGGCCTATCAATACGCCATCAACGACACCAACATCATCCTGGTGGTGTTCATCCACGCCTACGTGCACCTGCAGCACTCGCACATGTGGATCTCGTTCCGCGGCCTGCTCGGGCGCATCTTCATCAGCCCAGCGCATCACCAGATCCACCACTCCGACAATCCCGTGCACTACAACAGCAACTACGGCAGTTGCCTGGCGCTGTGGGACTGGATGTTCGGCACGCTCTATGTGCCGGCCAAGGAGCGCGAGAAGCTGACCTTCGGCGTCGAGGGCCACAAGGATGCCCACACCGTCAAGGGCGAGCTGGTGGCGCCGTTCGTCGACGCCGCCGCGCACTTCGCGCCCGCGCGCCCTGGCGCGCTACAGCCGGCGCCGATCTCGAAGCGCGAGTGACGTCAGCGTGCCGCGTGCCCGAGCGCCTCGGCTTCGCGCAGCCATTCCTGACGCGTGCCGTCGCTTACCGCCTCGACCATGCCGTGGAGCGTCGCGTGCACCGCGCGGTCCCATCCCATGTGGAGGGACAGGCCGTGAAGAAAATAAGCCCCAGCGAACTCAGATACGCCATCGAATCCAAACACTGTTGTCGGGCGGGTCTTGCCAATGCGGTCGGCGACGCCGGTCGCGACCATGCCGCCATAGGAATGGCCGATCAGGTTGACGCCCGCCAAGTCCTCCATTTCGAGCGCGCCCAGGATATCGGCGATTTGGGTCTCGAGGTCGGTGTCAGGCGTGCCGAGATGGGCGCGCTCGCCTTGTCCGGTATAGGTCGGCGTAAAAAACTCGTGACCTCGGTCGCGCATCAAAGGACGCATTTTCTTCGACACCCAGCCCCCCGACCAAGCGCCGTGACAGATCAGAAATGTCGCCATTATCCCCTCACTCGGCAGCGACCGCTCCCGCGCCGGTGCGCGTCCGCGCACTACGGCTGTTGAAGCGCGAGCGTACGAAGTCGAGCGCCACCACCGCAAGACCCGCGGCCAGCACCTCCCAACCCGGCCGGATGCCGGCATGGATATCGAAGGCCGCGCCGAGCACAACCATGGGCGAGACATGGAATGCAATACCGATGCCGATCGCCTCGCCGAAGAAGGTCAATGCCGAAACCACGATGGTCAGCGCGAACAGGCTGCGTGTCGAAAGCTGCTGCTTGCCCTGCCACCACGCCAGCACGCGATAGGCGATCAGCCAACCGAACAGGCCGGCGGCGAACACCGGCACGGTGACGTCGGCCTTGGTCTGCTGGAAATAATGGATGAGCGCGAGCAGCGCGATGCCGTAGACGATACTGTGCAGCCGCCGCCAGCGCAGGCCCCCGAGCCGACGCATCATGCCGTCGGTAGACGTGACCGCCAGCACGGCGAGCCCCAGCCAGGCGGTGCCACCGACGATCAGGTACCAGCGGTGCGTGATCTCATAGGCGACCTTTCCAAGGTCGAACATCTGGTCGTCGATATAGAGCAGAAGGTGCGCGGCGATATAGCAGAAGGTGCCGACACCGAGCATGCGCCGCACGTCGACGAGCTGGCCATAGCGCGCAATGGCGCGAAACGGTGTCACGGCCAATGTGAGCCCGAGGAAAATCAGCGCCCAGAAGCCGGCGCGGTGGATAAGGTCGTTGATCGGCCGCGCGCCACCATAAATCGCCTGGGCATCGAATAACGCCTTGGCGAGTGGGAACAACAGCAGCAGCAGCGTCGCGATGCGCAAATAAGAAAGTCGCCCGCGCTTGTCGCGCCAGAGCTGCCAAGAGAACGGCATCACCGGCATGGCCGCTCCGCGCGGGCGCGCCGCATTCCCCTGCCCGTTCGTCGTTCCAAGGCGCATCGCATGAATCGGCCGCTCCCGCCGTCGGCACCATGCTCCGAGCATCGTCGGCCGAGGCGACGGGTCTCAATGCGATCACAAGCTCGCGTGCTTCGATTAACAGTTCTTAAACCAGAGCCGCCTCAGACCCGCGTC
>JARRQH010000373.1:0-2908 GCA_037381985.1 Pseudolabrys sp. | reverse complement strand
CCAAGGACGCCAACAAGGACACGCCGGTGCCGATGGAAGCGGCGGAATAGCGCCGGCGCTGAAGCAAATGCGGACTGCCAAATGCCCGGCCTCGCGCCGGGCATTTCTTTTTTTACCCTCCCCTGGAGGGGGGAGGTGAAGTGAGCGTGCGGCGCGCGCAGACTCACATCCCGAACTGAACCTTGCGCTCGTTGCTGCGCGTGAGGTTGCGGTAGCGCGCCAGCGCCCACAGCGGGAAGAACTTCGGATAGCCGTGGTAGCGCAGATAGAACACGCGCGGAAAACCGGTGGCGGTGAACCGTTCTTCGTCCCAGAAGCCGTCGTCGCCCTGGTGTTCGAGCAGATAGGCGACACCCTTCTTCACCGCGGGTGACTCGAGCGCGCCCGCCGCCATCAGGCCGAGCAGCGCCCAGGCGGTCTGCGACGCGGTTGACGGCGCTTGTTCATAACCCTCGTAGCCGAGCTTGTAGCTGTCGCCGTCCTCGCCCCAGCCGCCGTCCTCGTTCTGGATCGCAGTCAGCCAGTCCGCCGCTTTGCGCATGGCGGGGTCGTCGGGCTTCAGCCCGCAGGCGTTGAGCGCGCACAGCACCGACCAAGTGCCGTAGATGTAGTTCATGCCCCAGCGGCCGTACCAGCTGCCGTCGTCAAGCTGCGTGCGCCGCAGATAGTTGACGCCGCGCTTGACCGCCTCGCTGTTCTCCGGGCTCTCGCCGAGCTGCGCCAGCATCGAGGCGCAGCGCGCGCCGACGTCCTCGGTCGGCGGGTCGATCAGCGCACCGTGGTCGGCAAAGGGGATGTTGTTCAGATAGTCGTAGATGTTGTCGACGTCGAAGGCGGCCCAGCCGCCGTTCGAGCTCTGCATGCCGTGGATCCACTCGGTGGCGCGGTCGATCGCGCCGTCGAATTCATCGCCGGCGCCGGCCGTGCGGCGGGCACGGTCTATCGCCATCACCACCACCGCGGTGTCGTCGAGGTCTGGGTAATGCGCGTTGGCGTATTGGAAGGCCCAGCCGCCGGGCCGCAGGCCCGGCCGCCGCGCGATCCAGTCGCCCTCGACGTCGAGCACCTGCAGGGGCTTCAGCCATTCGAGCCCGCGCCGCGCCTCGCGCTTGGCCTCCTCGCTGCCTTCCTCGAGCAGCGTGTGGCACACGAGCGCCGTGTCCCACACCGGCGAGACGCAGGGCTGACAATAGGCCTCGTCGTCCTTGATCACCAGAAGCTTGTCGAGGGACGCGCGGGCGATTCTGGCCTGTTCGGCATCGCCCAGCAGGTCGAACATCATGCAGGCGTTGGCCATGGCCGGAAAGATGGCGCCAAGGCCGTCCTCGCCGTTCAGCCGCTCGCTGACGAATTCGACCGCACGCTTGATGGCGCGCCGGCGCGGGCCCTTGGGCGCGACCTTATCGAGCGGCCGCAGCACCATGTCGATCAGGCGGAAGGCCGAGAACCAAGTCCACTTCTGGTGCGGGGCCTTGTGCGGCGGGCCGATGGTCAACGGCGGCTGCAGGAACAGTTCATCGATGGTGATGCCGCGCGGGTTCTTCGCGCGCGGCCTCAGCGTCATCAGCACCAGGAGCGGCACGACCACAGTGCGGCCCCAGTAGGAAATCTTCGTGATATGAAACGGGAACCATTCCGGCAGCAGCATGATCTCGACCGGCATCACCGGCACGCTCTGCCAGCGCAGGATGCCGAACAGCGACAGCAGGATGCGGGTGAAGACGTTGCTCTCGATGGCGCCGCCGTGTGACAGGATCGCCTCGCGGGCGCGCTTCATGTGCGGCGCGTCGATGTCGTCGCCGATCATCTTGAGCGCGAAATAGGCCTTCACGCTGGCGCTCATGTCGAAGGCGCCGTCGTGGAACAGCGGCCAGCCGTGATGCTTCGGGCTCTGGATGCGGCGCAGATAGACCGCGATCTTGCGCTCCAGCTCGGTGTCAACGGTTTCGCCGCGATAGTGCGTCAGCAGCACGTATTCGGCGGGAATGGTGCAGTCGGCCTCGAGCTCGAACACCCAATGGCCGTCGTCGCGCTGGCGATCGAGCAGCGCGCGCGTCGCAGCCTGGGTGGCGCTGTCGAGCGCGGAATCGAAATCGTCCGGACGCGGCTTCATAGCGAGGTTGCTCATGCCGCCACCCTCCCCGACGAATGCACCAGCTCGGCGGCGGTGTTGCCGGAGCGCACGGCGCTTTCCAGCGTCGCCGGCAGGCCGGTGTCGGTCCAGTCGCCGGCGAGGTAAAGGTTATCCCATTGCGTGAGCGGGCCCGGCCGCTTGGCGTTCTCCTCCGGCGTGGCGGCGAAGGTGGCGCGGCGCTCGCGCACGATCTGCCAAGGGGGCAAGTCGGCCGGCAGCTTCAAGACGGCGGCGACCTCGCGCCAGATATCCGCGGCCAGTTTCTCGCGCGGGGTGTCGAACCATTCGCCGCCGTCGCTGATGGTGACGGCGACACGGTCGTCGAAACTGAAAATCCATTCACTCATGGCATTGATGACGCCGATCATGGGAGGCGCGTCTTTGGGGGGAAAGATTCGGAAGTGTGCATTCACAATGCCACGGAAAGATGACGGCGCCGTCAGACCAGCTATGAATTTCTGCGCCGCATAGGATGGCACGGCGAGGATCACGCTGTCGGTGCTGCCGAGCGGCACGGTCCCGTCGGCGAATTTCAGCGCGGCAACACGGCCGCCGTCGAATTGAAATTCGTGCAGCGCGTGCTGCAGGGCGACGGTAACGCCGTGCTTGTCGAGCCACGCCAAGGCTGGCTCGACGAAGGCCTTGCCGATACCCTCGCGCGCGATCACCGGATGGCAGGCCTGGCCGCCGAGCGCCAGGGTCTCGCGCACCAGCCGGCTCGCAAGCTTCACCGAACCGTCCTTGGGCTTGATGTTGAGCGCCGCCAGGAAGAAC
>JARRQH010000372.1:0-4060 GCA_037381985.1 Pseudolabrys sp. | reverse complement strand
AAATCCGGCACCTCGGTCATCATCGCCACCCACGACATCGGCCTGATGGACCAGTAAGATGCCCGCAGGCTGGTGCTGCACGACGGCCGCCTGCACACCTACGACAGAACGCGCCGATTGAACCGACATGAACGAATCCTGGCCCGCCCTCGACACCGGCCCCACCGACATGACCGAGGCGCCGCGCGCCTTCGGCGCCGGCAAGCCGCGCTTCGAGACGCCGTTGGTGCCGCGCCAGTCGATCGCCGGCCGCGCGCTGGTGGCGGTGGTGGCGATCATGACCTTCCTGGCCTCGCTCACCGCCGGCGGCGCCATCCTGGTCGGTGGCTCGGCCAGCGCCTGGGAATCGGACGTGGCGCGCGAGGTGACGATCCAGGTCATCCCCGCGCCCGGCATCGACGTCGACGCCACGGTGCGCAAGGCGACGACGATCGCCCGCGCCTTTCCCGGCATCGACGCGGTCAGGCCCTACACCAAGGAAGAATCCGGCAAGCTGCTGCAGCCCTGGCTCGGCACCGGCCTCTCCCTCGACGACCTGCCGATCCCGCGGCTGATCGTGGTCAAGCTCACGCCCGGCGCCACGCCGGACCTCGCCAAGCTCCGCGCCCGGCTCGAAAAGACCGCGCCCGGCGCCACGCTCGACGACCACCGCGGCTGGATCGACCGCATGCGCACCATGGCGGGCACCGCGGTCGGCATCGGCGTCGCCATCCTGCTGCTGGTGCTCGCCGCCACCATGCTGTCGGTGTCGTTCGCGACCCGCGGCGCCATGGCCAGCAACAAGATCGTCATCGAAGTGCTGCATCTTGTGGGCGCCAAGAACGGCTTCATCGCGCGCCATTTCCAGCGCCACTTCCTGGTGCTCGGCCTGCAGGGCGGCGCCATCGGCGGGCTTGCTGCCATGGCGCTGTTCGCGCTGGCGGCGCTGATCAGCGATTGGTTCAGCGGTAGCGCGGTGGGTGCCGAGACCACGGCGCTGTTCGGCTCGTTTGCCATCGGGTTCTGGGGGTATATGGCTGTCATCGGGCTCATCGTCCTGATCGCGCTGGTGACGGCCTGGACCTCGCGCCACACGGTGAACCGCACGCTGGAGACGATCGATTGATGGATGACCGGAGCGAAGCGGTGTGGCACAGCGCCTGCTCTCCCTCTCCCCGCTTGCGGGGAGAGGGTCGGGGTGAGGGGCTGCTTCGCCGGCGTTACGCGATCGCGTTTGTGGATAGACCCCCTCACCCGCCGACCTTCGGTCGGCGACCGCTCCCCGCCCGGCGGGGAGAGGTGCGCGTCGCGTTTGCCGCGCCGCCTCGATCCAATACGATCAACTGACATGTTCCGTCGTCTCGCCCGTCTCATCGGCAGACTCACCATGGCGGCGGCCGCGATCGCCGCCGTGGCGTTCGTCGCCGGCTATTTCTGGTTCGTGCGCGAGATCCCGCAGCAGGAGGTGACGCTCGACGGCAAGGCCGACGGCATCGTGGTGCTGACGGGCGCGGCCGCGCGCATTCCCGACGCCATCCACCTGCTCGCCGACGGGCGCGGCCAGCGCCTGCTGATCACCGGCGTCTACCGCAACACGCGCGCGCGCGAGATCGCGCGGCTGAGCCCGCTCTACAACCGCTTCTTCGCCTGCTGCATCGACCTCGATCGCGATGCGCTCAACACCTACGGCAACGCCATCCAGGCGCGGCGCTGGGCGCATAGGCACCATTTCGAGTCGCTCATCGTGGTGACGTCGAACTGGCACATGCCGCGCGCCATGGTCGAGATGTCCCACCAGTTGCCCGACCGCAAGCTGATCCCCTATCCGGTGATCTCGCGGCGGTTGAAGCAGGACCCGTGGTGGTCGGACCCGGAAAGCGCGCGTTTCCTGGCGGCCGAATACGTGAAATACCTGTTCGCGCTGGTGCGCTTCCACGTCGACCCCGATCTCGCCGAATAAGGAGCCGGTTCACGTGCTCGTCATCCGCTCCGTCCTCTTCAACGTCGCATTTTATCTCAACACCACGCTGTGGGTGATCGCCGGGCTGCCGACCCTTTTCATGCCCTATCGCGGCATCGTTTGGATCGCCAAGAGCTGGGGCCGCGCCAATCTCTGGCTGCTGCGCGTCATCGCCGGCATCGACTACGAGATCAGGGGCCGTGAGAAGATCCCGGCCGGCCCGCTGATCGTCGCCGGCAAGCACCAGTCGGCGTGGGAGACCTTCGCGCTCTTGCACCTGTTCGACAACCCGCTGTTCATCGTCAAGCGCGAGCTCGAATGGATCCCGCTGTTCGGCTGGCTGATGATCAAGGGCCGCATGGTGCCGGTCGACCGCGCGCGCGGGCGCAAGGCGCTCGCCGTCATGACCGCGCGCGCGCGCGTGGAGCTCGCCCGCGGCCGCCAGCTCATCATCTTTCCGGAGGGCACGCGGCGGCCGGTCGGCGCCGAGCCGCGCTACCGCTTCGGCATCGCGCATCTCTACGAAGACATGGGCGTGCCGTGCCTGCCGGTGGCGCTCAATTCCGGGCTGTTCTGGCCGCGCCGCACTTTTTTGCGCCGCCCCGGCAAGGTGGTGGTGGAAATCCTCGACCCCATCCCGCCCGGGATGGCGAAGGAGGCGTTCTTCGAGAAGCTGAGTGGGGAGATCGAGGCGGCGAGTGTGAGGTTGATTGCCGAAGCGCAGGGGCAGGGGAACCGTTAGGGCGGGGCCTCGCCGCCCCGTTCGTCCTTGCGAAAGCGAGCACGAAGGACGGGGTTTAGAACAACCCACCCTAGAATTGCCAAGAATCACCACCGTGGAAGTATCGGGCTTCTCCGTTGTATCGTCTCATCTGGCGGCAATTGATAGAGCACGCCAAGCCGTTGCTCAGCAGGCGTCCCTGGCGGCAGCACTAGATGCATCGACGCTTACGGCCGCGTCTGTACACTTCACCGCACTCAATCGGTCGTATGAGACTTTCGCTCTGCAGCACTCACTACTTTCGGCTGTTGATGCATTTCGGCCTACCGGCGCACTTGATTGACTCAAGGCAAACAGCGCCGCCACTTATGCAATTGCCAATTGTGAGGCGATGGCATCTGCTCGAGCAATCTCAGAGCTACATTCATTGGAAAGTGCATTTCAAAATACCGTCCTTGACCAGGTCGCTCTAACTGAGAATGCGCGCTTTCGACTTCACATGATCAACGAGCCCGCATTCTTTGCCAAGACGATTGCAGACCTTCCGCTTGGAGCGATTTCAAAGGCCTTTCCGAATGCGATCACTCAAGCTCACTTCGGCATGGCAAGCATGCATTCGCCGTGGGTGAATACGCAGAATGCGCTTTCGTCCGCCAGTGGTTTTACTGAATTATTCGCGCTCGGTCGAGTGTTGGGTCAGCAGCCTCCTTATGACGACGACCTGACAGGACATCTTCGGGCCTCGATAGGTGATTGGAGAGATCCTATTACTTGGCCAGAAGGTCTTGAGGCTAATCCTGTTGAACGCCTCGCGTTTTACAATGAGAAGGGTCTAGATAGTCGCACAACGGATTTCTCAGCTGATGCGTTTGACGAAATCGTTAACATCGCTGGCTTGGCTGTTCGAAGCGCGCCAAATTTACATGATCAAGAGTTGAGCGAGGAGGAGCGTTCATATGCTAGAACCAATAGGGCTCACGATTGCTTACAAAGATTCGAAAGGAGTTTCCGTCGATTTATCGAGCGTAAAATGACTTCTGCGTTTGGGAGAGATTGGGTAAAGCAAAAAGTTCCGGGGGAGATAAGAGACGATTGGGAAAGAAAGAGACACAAGGCGTTGGAAAATGGCGAGCAGGCTGAAGCCCTAATCGATTATGCGGATTTTACGGACTATATCCGAATTATCGAGCGTCGCGATAACTGGGATGCCGTCTTCAAATCGACATTTCGGCGCCGTGAAAGCATTAGGGAGTCTTTCCAGCGCTTGCACCCGATACGTCTTTGCACCATGCATGCCCGCTATGTTACCAATGACGATGAGCTATTCTTACTGGTTGAGATCAAAAGAATAACGGCGTCGATTAAAGACGACGCAGACTAAGGATGGCCTCCGAATTGGC
>JARRQH010000371.1:0-2938 GCA_037381985.1 Pseudolabrys sp. | reverse complement strand
TAAGCGCTGTCTCGGGGGCACCTTTTAATTGGGCGAGCTGAGCGCGACTGTCGATCTCTGAATCGGAGATCGGCTTGTGTCTAGACTTGACGATATGGTTGAGCCGGAGACGGCGTCCGTCCAGCGGCTGGAAGTGATCAGCGGGTCCGGTCGGCGCCGCAGTTTCTCGGACGACTTCAAAGGGCGGGTCGTGGAAGAGACGCTCGCTCCGGATGCTGTGGTGTCGCGGATCGCGCGCCGACACGGGCTCAGTCCACAGCAGGTGTTCACCTGGCGCAGGCAGGCGCGGGAGGCGTCGCTCCCGAGCGCGGCCGAGGGACCGATGTTCGTCCCGGCGGTAATCGAGGAGCGGCCGGCGAGCGGGCGCACTGCCGCGCCGCGAACTGGTGGTGTGATTGAGATCGAAATCGGCGGCAGCATTGTCCGGGTCGGACGCGGCGCGGATGCCGAAACGCTGGCGACCGTGATCGCGGCCTTGAAGAGCGCGACGTGATCGGGCCGACGGGCACGGTCCGGGTGCTGGTGGCGACCAGGCCCGTCGACTTCCGCAAAGGCGCCGAGGGGCTCGCCGCGCTGGTGCGCGAGGATATGAAAGCCGATCCGTTCTCGGGCGCCGTGTACGTGTTCCGCGCCAAACGAGCCGATCGAGTGAAGCTGATCTTCTGGGACGGCACCGGAGTGTGCCTGTTCGCCAAACGACTGGAGAATGGCGCGTTCCGCTGGCCGAGCATGCAGGATGGCGTAATCCGGTTGTCGGCAGCGCAGTTCTCGGCCTTGCTGGAGGGGCTCGACTGGCGTCGCGCCCATGCTATTGATACGCTGGCACCGATCGCGGCGAGCTGAACTGCGGCATTGTGAATCGCGCTCTCGAAGATGCTCGCCATTCAGCGTGACGCATGATTCACTCGCGTCATGATGGCTACAACGGACCCGCTTCCCGACGATCCCGGCACGCTGAAAGCGATGCTGATCGCGGAGCGCGCGCGGCGCGGCTGGAGCAGATCATCAAGGAACTGCAGCGGCACCGGTTCGGGCGCAGGGCGGAGAAGCTGCCGGAAGACCAGCTTCTCCTCGGACTGGAAGAAATCGAGCAGACCGCCGCGAGCGGCGAGGAAGACGCCGACGAAGACGACCCGACCGCCCGCAAGCAGCGGGCCGCCAAGCGCCGGCTAAACCGGAATTCTCACAGTGTTGAGGCGCATCGGGGCGCGAATCAGCGAAAGTTGTTTTGCGAAAACGACTTTCCCCTGATCGAAGGAGCGCCCCGATGCCAACGGAGTGTAGCGCGGAACGATTTGATTTTGGAGTGGTTGAAGGCCGGGCTGTGGAAGCGTCATTTGATGCCGGCTTGGTGACGTCGGATGCGGGAGCGCTGCTTCTGGGCGCAGCGGATCGGGCGATTGATCTGGTGGATCGGTTCGCGGATTGCTTTCGCGATCATCGCCGCCCGGACTTGATCGAGCATGCGGTCGGGACGTTGGTCGGACAGCGGGTCTTTGGCATCGCGCTCGGCTATGCAGATCTCAACGATCATGATGAGCTGCGGCACGATCCGCTGATGGCGGTGCTGGCGGGCAAGCTGACGGCCCGGCGCGAGGACTGCGCGCCGGTGGCCGGCAAGTCGACGCTGAACCGGCTGGAGCTGAGCCGGGAGGAACCGTCGCGTTATCACAAGATCGCCTACGACGCGGCGGCGATCGAGGCGCTGCCGGTGACACTGTTCCTGGAGGCGCACCAGCGGCCGCCGGCGCAGATCATCCTCGATCTCGACGCCACCGACGACCCGCTGCACGGGCATCAGGAGGGGCGCTTCTTCCACGGCTATTACGACTGCTACTGCTATCTGCCGCTGTACGTGTTCTGCGGCCGGCATCTGCTGGCGGCCAAGCTGCGCCCCTCCGACATCGACGCCAGCGCGGGCAGCGTCGCGGAGGTCGAGCGGATCATTCGGCAAATCCGCGCCCGCTGGCCGTTCGTACGCATCGTCTGCGGGCAGACTCGGGCTTTGCGCGCGATCCGCTGATGGCCTGGTGCGAGCAGAACCGCGTGGACGACCTGTTCGGGCTCGCCCGCAACACGCGCCTGGTCGCCATGATCGAAGAGGAACTTGCCGCGGCTCGAGCCGCAGCCGAGAAGACCGGCCGCCCGGCGCGCCGCTTCAACGACTTCCAGTGGACGACGCTCGACACCTGGAGCCGAAGGCGCCGCGTCGTCGCCAAGGCGGAGTGGACGCAAGGCGAGGCCAATCCACGCTTCGTCGTCACCTCGCTCAAGCGGGCCGAGGCAGCGGCGCGGCAGCTTTATGAGGACATCTACTGCGCCCGCGGCGAGATGGAGAACCGCATCAAGGAATGCCAGCTCGACCTCTATGCCGACCGAACTTCGGCCGCCACCATGCGGGCCAATCAGCTCAGGTTGTGGTTCGCCTCAATGGCCTATGTGCTGATCTGTGCCCTGCGGCGCATCGGCCTTGCCGAAACCGCCTTTGCGGACGCCACCTGCGGCACCATCCGCCTCAAGTTCCTGAAGATCGGCGCGCTGGTGCGCATCAGCGTCCGCCGCATCAAGATCGCCATGGCCTCGGCCTGCCCAGCCGCCCAGGAATGGGGACAAGTGGCTCGACGCCTCGCCGAAGCCGCCAAGGCTCGCGCCTCGCCGGCCTGACACGCGAAGCCGCCACGCGCCCAATCGGCGGCATCACCAACAACGTCCAACGCAGACAGACACGCAAAGCTAAATCGCCAGCCGCGCCTTCAGCGCCACGCCTCCTCGCTGCCTTCCCCAGATACTCATATCCCCCGCCCCACAGCTATCCGCCGTGTGAGAAATCCGGGCTAGAAGGCCGTCAAGGCACTGATAAAATGGCCAAAAATTCTTCCGGTAAGTTTCTTGGCGCGCAAATTCTATCCGCACATCTAAAAATGGAGATGTCACCCAC
>JARRQH010000370.1:0-2959 GCA_037381985.1 Pseudolabrys sp. | reverse complement strand
GGATTCGGGTCACGGGCGCGGTCGATTCAGCGGCCCTGAAGGCGGCGGTTGAAGCGCTGAGCGGTGGCAAGCCGCGATGATCCCATTGCCGAGCGGGGTGCGGGTGTGGCTCGCGACGGGACACACCGACATGCGCAAGGGCTTCCCGAGCCTGTCGTTGCAGGTACAGGAGATTCTGCATCGTGACCCGCTGAGCGGCCATCTGTTTTGCTTTCGGGGCAGGCCACGGCGATCTATTGAAGGTGATCTGGCACGACGGTCAGGGAGCTTGCCTGTTCACCAAGCGCCTTGAGCGCGGCCGCTTCCTGTGGCCGACGCCGGCCGACGGCGTCGTTGCGATCTCGCCCGCGCAGCTCGGTTATCTGTTGTCCGGGATCGACTGGCGGCATCCACAAGAGACGTGGCGGCCGACCTCGGTCGGATGATGCGTTTTTGCTTGCGAAGGGCGACGGATGTGATTCCATCGTCGTGTGACCGCTCGCGAATCGCTCCCCACCGACCTTGCCGCCGCGCACGCGATGATTCTCGCCGAACGCGCTGCGCGGATTGAAGCCGAGGCGCATGCGGCGCGTGCTGTCGCTGAGAACTCGAACAGGGATGCGCTGATCGCGGACCTGAAGCTGCAGATCGAGAAGCTGCGGCGCGAGCTCTACGGCAGCCGCTCGGGCAGCCGCTCGGAACGCAAGGCGCGGCTGCTGGATCAGATGGAGCTCCAGCTCGAAGACCTGGAGGCCGGCGCCACCGAGGACGAGATCGCGGCCGAGCAGGCGGCGGCCCGGGCCCAGACGGTGCGCTCGTTTGAGCGCAAGCGGCCGGGACGGAAGCCGTTCCCGTCCCACCTGCCGCGAGAGCGGGTCATAATCCCCGCGCCGGAGTGCTGCCCGTGCTGCGGATCGGCGCAGCTCTCCAAGCTCGGCGAGGACGTCACCGAGACGCTGGAGGTGATTCCCCGGCGCTGGAAGGTGCTTCAGACGGTGCGGGAGAAGTTCTCCTGCCGGGCCTGCGAGACAATCATCCAGCCGCCGGCGCCCTTCCATGTGACGCCCCGAGGCTTTGCCGGCCCCAATCTGCTGGCCATGATCCTGTTCGAGAAGTTCGGACAGCACCAGCCGCTGAACCGGCAAAGCGAGCGCTACCGGCGCGAGGGGATCAATCTGAGCGTCTCGCCCCTGGCCGACCAGGTCGGCGCCTGTACGGCCGTCCTGAAGCCGCTGCACAGGTTGATCGAGGCGCATGTGCTGGCGGCCGAGCGGCTGCACGGCGACGACACGACGGTGCCGATCCTGGCCAAGGGGAAGACGATCACCGGACATATCTGGACCTACGTCCGAGACGACCGGCCATTCGGCGGGCGGGCACCGCCCGCCGCGCTCTACTACGCCTCCCGCGACCGACGGCACGAGCATCCCGAGCGGCATCTGGCTGGGTTCGCCGGCATCCTGCAGGCGGACGCCTACAGCGGCTACAACACGCTGTTCGATCCAACGCGCGCGGGCGGAGCCGCCACCTCGGCTCTGTGCTGGTCACATGCCCGGCGACAGTTCTTCGAGCTCGCCGACATCGCAGCCAACGCTCGGCGCGGCAAGCACGCGGCAGCGATCTCACCCATCGCCTTGGAGGCCGTCAAACGCCTCGACGCGCTGTTCGAGATTGAGCGCGACATCAATGGCCTGAGCGCCGACGAGCGACAACACGCGCGAGCCGAGCGGAGCGCGCCGCTGGTGGTCGATCTCGGGCACTGGCTTCGGCAAGAACGCGCTAAGCTGTCCCGGTCCGCGGCGGTCGCTAAGCCGATCGATTACATGCTCAAGCGATGGGGCGGCTTCGACCGCTTCCTTCACGACGGCCGCATCTGCCTGACGAACAACGCTGCCGAGCGGGCGTTACGCGGATTTGCACTTGGCCGGAAGTCGTGGCTCTTCGCCGGCTCCGAGCGCGGCGCGGATCGCGCTGCGGCCATGACCACGCTGATCGCCACGGCGAAACTCAACGCCATCGATCCGCTCGCCTGGCTGGCCGATGTCCTGGCGCGCATCGCCGACACGCCGCAGTCCCGCTTGCCCGACCTGCTGCCCTGGAACTGGTCCCCGCCGCACCTCCAAGTAGCCGCCTGACACATCGTCTCAGATGATCAGCACGCCCGCGGTCTTCGGCGAATGCTTACTGCAATCGGCTTCTTCTGCTAGGACCGCCACACCACGCGCGCCCGGCCCAAACTGGTTGTGCGCGTCGAACAGCACGGCATGATCGGTACCGAGGGCGGCCGGCTGGACAATGTCACTCTCTTAATGCCAAGCGGCCGTGCCACCGCGGCGAGATAGTTGTTCAACGTCCATTTTTCCGACGCGGAGGAGTCTACCACGATCTTCGCCCTGTTGAAGATATGCGCGTGACAATCCCAGATGGCATCATCGATCGGCACGGCTATTCCGTTCTGCATCATTAATGAACCAGCCAACCCCGCAAGGCGTCAAGTACCGACCTTCAGCACCCTTTCTTCTTCCTCGCGTTCCGCGGCTTTCGCAGCAAGCACGCTGGGCCGCACCCCAATGCGATCGACATAAGACTTCAGGTGCGACCAGACCGACAGATCGATACCCTGCTGTCCGCTCCACATCACGATTGTGTAGCAATGCGCGTCAGCGATCGTGAACGTCGCCCCCGTCAAGTACTCGCGGTTGGCCAAATGATCGTTCAGCCACTCCAGGCGCGAAATTACCATTTGCCTCGCGATCGGCCGGTAGTCGTCCGGAGTCACTTTTTTGATAAGCGGCATGAAGCCGGCTTTGTGCAGATCCGAGGCCAAGAAACTCATCCACTCCATGATCCTGTATCTCGCAAGAGTACCGGCGGGCGCGCAAATTTCGCTTTCGGGATATTGATCCGCCAGGTACTGCATGATCACGGCACCTTCTGAGAGAAACTGCCCATCCGGCAACTCGAGGGACGGCACCTAACC
>JARRQH010000369.1:0-2963 GCA_037381985.1 Pseudolabrys sp. | reverse complement strand
GCGGAAGGCGAACTCAAGACGGGGAAAGCCGATGGCGGACATTGAGACTGCGTCGGCGGACTTCGATGATGGCGCCGACACCCAGATACGAGACTGCCTGAACCCCGTCAATCCACAGAGCTTCTTCCTGTACGCGGGCGCGGGCTCGGGGAAGACGCGCTCGCTTAAGAACGCGCTGGATACTTTCCGCGAAGATCACGGCACAGCTTTCAGGCGTAGCGGTAAGAAGATCGCGGTGATCACCTATACGAATGCAGCGGTCGATGAGATCGCAGAACGCGTAGGAGAGGATCCCTTGTTTCCGATCTCGACGATCCACAGTTTCTGCTGGAAGCATATTGGACCTACCATAGCGATATCCAGGCATGGCTGCTCGCGACACTCCCCGTCGATCTGGCCGAACTGCACGAGAAGCAAGCAAAGGGGCGCGCCGGCACGAAGGCTGCCCTTGATCGCGAGCGCGCAATCGCCTCTATCACGCGGCGCCTTGAATGGCTCAGCACTCCTCGGCGGTTCACGTACAATCCGAACGGAGACAACTTCGGGCAGGGTTCACTGTCCCATTCCGAGGTGCTGAAGATCACGGCGGCCTTCATCGAAACCGAACCATCGATGCAGGCGGTCCTCGTCAACAAGTATCCCTTCCTGCTCATCGATGAAAGTCAGGACACAAACAAGGGCCTACTCGAGGCCTTCTTCGCACTTGCCGCTGCGAACAAGGGCAAGTTCGCTGTAGGCCTGTTCGGGGATATGATGCAGCGGATTTTTCTCGACGGTCATCCGGAACTGGAGCGTCTGGCTCCGGAAGATTGGGCCCGTCCCGTAAAGCGACTGAACCACCGGTCACCTCAGCGCGTGGTCGCGCTTGGCAACGTGCTTCGCGCTCCAATTGATCATCAAAGCCAAGTGGCCCGCGATGATGGCGATGTCGGCCTTGTTCGCCTGTTTGCCGCCTCCAGCAGCACGCCCGACAAGCCGGCGATCGAGCAGCAGGTTCAGGACCGAATGGCTGAATTTTGCAGCGATCCTGATTGGCGGGACCAAGCAGGAGTGAAGGCGCTCACGCTTGAACACCATATGGCGGCGTCAAGGTACGGTTTCCTTGAGATGTTCTAGGCGCTTGATCGGGACTCGCGCCTATCGACCGGGCTTCGGACAGAAGACCTGGCTGGCTTGAGGCTTTTTACCGAACGTGTCGGTCCGTGCCGTCGCGGCCCAAGCGTGCGCGGCCTAAGCGTGCCCGGCGCATCCGTCCGCGCGTGCCGGAGGGCAGCGGGTGGACGGCATTGCGCGCATCCGCCCAGTTGCCCCAGCCCTCACGCCGCGATGCGCCGCCGCGTTTCCACGATCTGCAACGCGGCGCGGGCGGCCTCGCGGCCCTTCTCGACGAAGTGCGCCGCGAACACGCCGCGGTGATGGTCGGTCTCCTGATAGTGGTGCGGCGTCAGCGACACCGAGAGGACCGGCACGCCGCTATCGAGCGAAGCGCGCATCAGCCCGTTGACGACGGCCTCGGCCACGAAGTCGTGCCGGTAGATGCCGCCGTCGACCACCAGCGCGGCGGCGACGACCGCGGCATAGCGGCCGGTCAAGGCGAGGTCGCGCGCCGTCAGCGGCAGCTCGAAGGCGCCGGGCACGTCGAACACGTCGACGTCGTCGCGCGGCACCAGCTCGAGAAAGCCGGCGAGCGCCCGGTCGACGATGTCGGCGTGCCAGTTGGCCTTCACAAACGCGAAGCGGGTGGGTGTCATCTCTCGTGATCTCCTTGTCCGTTTGACACGTCACCCAAGGCGATCACGAGACGCGGCAAGCCCGCGGCTCACGCGGACTCACCCGTTCCGTTCTCTTCCATCCGGACTGTGACCGTCGGCTCAGGCGTCGCACCTGATCTGCTGACCCTTCCCAAGTTCTTTTTGGGAAGGCGCTCGCGGGCTCACGGCCCGAAGGCCGCATACCGCCGGTGGGGACTTCCACCCCGCCCTGAGAACGGGGGTATTGTTGGCGAAGTCGAGGTGGGTTCGCAATGAGGGGGGCTTGCTCGGCTCGCTTGCACCCGCGCCAATTAGGCTTAAATTTAAGGCCTGCGAGGCAAGAGGTTGTCGGATGAAGATCAAAGTGGTCGTGCATGAGGCGGAAGAGGGCGGCTTCTGGGCCGAGGTGCCGGCCATTCCCGGCTGCGCCAGCCAGGGCGAGACCATGGACGACCTCCTGAGCAATGTTCACGAGGCCATCGAAGGCTGCCTCTCGGTCGACGTTGCCGCATGATGTCCTCGTCCGCGAGATAGGAATGGTTGTAGGATGGGTTGAGCGAAGCGAAACCCATCGTGACAACGGGGGCATGCCGATCAATGACAAATTATCGGCGCCATCGTATCGTCGGCGGCTGCTATTTCTTCACAGTCAATCTGGCCGAGCGCAGATTGCGGCTGCTGACCGAACACATTGACCTTCTCCGCAACGCTTTCCGTTACACCCGGTCGCGCCATCCTTTCACGATCGAGGCCATTGTCGTGTTGCCCGATCATTTGCACGCGATCTGGACATTGCCTGAGGGCGAGGCCGATTTCGCTCTGCGCTGGCGGCTGATCAAAGCAACGTTTTCCCGTCGCTTGCCGGCGGGCGAGCGGATTTCAGGCAGCCGCGCCGCGAAAGGCGAACGCGGCATTTGGCAGCGCCGCTATTGGGAGCACGCCATTCGCGACGAAGGCGATTTCGCGCGGCACGTCGATTACATCCACATCAATCCGGTGAAGCACGGCCTTGTCGCGCGCGTGCGCGATTGGCCGCATTCGTCGTTTCATCGCCTGGTGCGGCAGGGCGTCTATCCGGAAGATTGGGCGGGCGATACGGCGGAAACCGGCGGTGAATATGGCGAGGCATCGTGGGCATCGTAGGATGGGTTGAGCGAAGCGAAACCCATCTGGCCCCCCCATCAGCGGGCGTAAGCGATGGGTTTCGCAAGA
>JARRQH010000368.1:0-4610 GCA_037381985.1 Pseudolabrys sp. | reverse complement strand
GATGGCCGGGCACGGTCGAAACCTCGGCCGCGGCCGCGGCTTTCTTGGACTCGATCTTGTCGCCCATGGCCGCAATCGCTCTGGGATTGGGCCCGATGAAGACGATGCCGTTATCGGCCAGCGCCTTGGGGAACGCCTCGCGCTCGGACAGGAAGCCGTAGCCCGGGTGCACGGCCTCGGCGCCGGTCTCCTTGCAGGCGGCGACGATCTTGTCCATGACCAGATAGCTCTCGGCCGCGGCTGGCGGACCGATGGCGACCGCGGTGTCGGCCATCTCCACGTGCAGCGCGTCCTTGTCGGCCTCGGAATAGACGGCGACCGTTTCGATCCCCATGCGGCGGGCCGTCTTGATGATCCGGCAGGCGATTTCGCCGCGGTTGGCAATCAGGATGCGTTTGAACATATTGGCTGAATGACTTTCCGGCGTGAGCAGAGGTCTTTGCGGGGACCTTTGCGGCGACGCAGCGAAAAGTCAATGTCACGTCACATGGTGGAAAAGGCCAGCGCGCCCCAGAATCCCAGGCCACCCGCGAGCCAGCAGCCAACGGTCATCGCGGCCACCTCGCCGGCAAAGCGGCCGCCGCCCACACCGGCACCAGCTTGGTCATGGCGATGGTCACGGAGTCGACGTCGGCGAGCCCGACACCGGCCGCGCCCACGACCGCGCCGCCGGTACCGAAGGTGTCGCCGATCATGCGGCTCGCCACCATCACCAGCCCGAGAAAGACGGCGAAGCCGACCACCGGCCAGAAGCTGAACGGGTTGGCGAAATCGGCCGGACCGGCCTTGCCGCCCGCCCCGCCGCTGCGCCATTGCACTGCGGCGACCGCGTAGAGCCCGGCAACGAGCGTCGCCAGCGCCAGCCCCGGCACCACCAACCGCAGCAGGCTCGGCTGCAGCACGGCGACGATGGCGATCACTCGCAGGAACGACACTCCACTGGCGGTGGCAACACCCGCCGCCAGCAGCCGCGGCGCGCCCTCGCCCGCCACCGCCCGCCGGGCGTTGGTCAGCGTCACCGCGGTCGACGACACCAGGCCGCCGGCCAAGGCGCCCAGCAGCACGCCGCGCTCGGCGCCGAATACCCGCACCGCGCCGTAGCCGACAAAGGAGACGCCAGCGAGCAAGATGGCGATCAGCCAGACTTCGCGCGGGTTCACCCCCGGCGCCGGGCCGATGGCCGTATCGGGCACCACGGGCAGGATGACGAAGGTCATCGCCAACAGCACCAGCGCCGAGCGCAACTCCGGCCAGGTGATGCGCGCGACCCAGCCGTGGATTTCCGCGCGCGCGGCCAGAATACCGGTCGCCGCCACCCCCGCCGCGGCCGCCACCCGCAAGTCGCCCATCACCGCATAGGCGCCGAGGATGAAGGTCAGCAGCTCGGCAACGATGGTGGTGGCGGAAAAGCTGCCGGCGGCGCGATCGGCGTCGCGCTCGACCCAGGCGATCACCGCGGCATAGACGGCAAACGCAAAGCCGAGCACCAGGCCGGCGCCGAGGTCCGTGCCGAGTGCCTGCGCCAGCGCCGCGCTCAGCCCGCCCAGCAGCCCACACAATGCGAAGGTGCGCACGCCGGCGGCGCGCTTGCCGGCTTCCACGGCACGCGTCTTCCAGNNGTTCGAGCCCGATCAAGAGCCCGATGCCGAGCGCTACCGCCAGCCGCGTGAGCAGATGCGTTATGTCCATGGCGAGCCGGGAACGACCGATCTCCGCTTACGCATATTCCGCGCGCAATTCGCACTTGAGCAGTTTGCCGGCGGTGTTGCGCGGCAGGTCCTCACGGAAGATCACGCGCTTCGGAATCTTGAAGGGCGCCAGCGACTGGCGTCGCGTGCGCCAGCAGCGCCGCTTCGTCGACCGTCTCGCCCGCGCGCAACACTACCACCGCCGTCACCGCCTCGATCCACTTCGCGTCGGGTAGCGCGATCACCGCGACCTCGGAAACCGCCGGATGGGTGAACAGCGCCTCCTCCACCTCGCGGCTCGCGACCATGGTGCCGCCGGTCTTGATGACGTCCTTCACCCGGTCGACGATGGTGAGATAGCCCTCGTCGTCGGCGCGTACCGCGTCATTCATTGCGGCGTCCATGCGTCATTTCCCCCCTTGAAGTCGTGTATATCGTTTTGTCCATCTTATCGCCGGTGTCCGGATAGGGTCCAGCCGCCGCGTCAGGCCGATCAAGGCAGGATGCAAGTGCCGCGGGCGTTCCTCGCCCGCACCGTCCCGCCGTGTACGGTGTGCATAACCGCGCCGGTTGTAAAAATATCGTCTTAAAGCGCGGCTATCCAGCAGGCGTTAGCATCGAACGCTAATATGGGGACGACACAATGACACTTCGCGCCTGCCTGCTCGGCAGCGCGGCCCTGATCGGCTGCGCGCTCGCCATTCCCGCCCACGCCCAGACAGCCACGCCGCTAAAAGTGAAGGCGGTCGAATTCACGGCCACGCCGGCGCCGGCAGACACGCTGGAGATGACCCAGCCCTACACCCGCTCTCAGGCCGTGGTGACGCTGGCCGACGGCAGCAAGAAGACCTTCCCGCTACAGTACCACGTGCTGCACCGCTCCGGCGACTACGTCGGTGGCTGGTACGCAGGCCTCGTCGTCGACAAGGCCGGCAAGCCGCTGATGCGGTCGGCATCCGTCAAGGGCAACGTGGCGCGCGGACCGTTCTATTCCGCCGGCGCCGACGGCACCTCGATGCTGGTGGTGCCAGGCGCCAAGGTCGACGGTGTCAAAGGCCACACCGTGTTCCTGATCAACCATCTGGAATACGAGACCGAAGCCGACAACGTCGATCCGACCAAGAAGCCGGTCGGTCTTTACGGCGCGTTGCCGATGGCGATGAACCTGACCGTGCTCGACCAGGACCCCAAGACCGGCAAGATGACGCCGGTGAAGATGTCGAACGTCGACTTCTCCGGCGTCGACGGCTTGTGGATCCCCTGCAACGGCTCGACCACGCCGTGGATGACCCATCTCGGCAGCGAGGAATACGAGCCCAACGCGCAGTATTTCGAAAAGCAGCCGCTCGAGGCGATGAACCTCTATTTCGGGACCCAAGGCAAGACGGCCGCGCAAGGCGGCGCCAACGCTTATCACTACGGCCATCTGGTCGAGGTGAAGGTCGATGCCAGCGGCAAGACCACCGTCACCAAGCATTACTCGATGGGCCGCCTGGCGTTCGAGCTTGGCGACGTCATGCCGGACCGCAAGACGGTCTACATGGGCGACGACGGCGACGACGTCATCCGCGCCATGTACGTGGCCGACAAGCCGGAGGACCTGTCCGCCGGCACGCTCTACGCCGCCAAATGGATCCAGACCAAGGCGGACAATTTCGGCGCCGCCAAGATCGAGTGGATCAAGCTCGGTCACGCCACCGACGCCGAGATCAGGGCGCTGGTTACGAAGGGCACCAAATTCAGCGATATCTGGGAAACCGCGAAAGGTTCGAAAGCCGGCTTCAAGCCGGTCTATGTCTATGCCGGCACTGGCGGCAAGGGCGGCCTCGCCTATCTGAAGCTCAAGCCCGGCATGGAGAAGGCGGCGGCCTTTCTGGAGACGCGGCGCTACGCCGCCTATCTCGGCGCCACCACCGAGTTCACCAAGATGGAAGGCCAAGCCCACAACGCCGCCGACAAGAAGCTCTACACCGTCATCAGCTACGCGCGGAAGGGCATGCTCGACGGCAAGAACAAGGACCGACCGCAGGACGACATCAAGCTTTCCGGTGACGCCAAGGACCTCACCTGCGGCGCCGTCTATGAAAGCCGCATGAGCGGCGGCCAGAAGGACCGCGGCGGCGAGACAATCGCCAGCGATTGGGTCGCCAGCGACATGACCGCGCTGGTCACTGGTGTGCATCAACCCAAGGGCGCCAAAACCGGCCCCTACGACAAGTGCGATACCGAGCGGGTCGCCAACCCCGACAACGTCAACTACTCGGAAGCCATGCGCACGTTGTTCATCGGCGAGGACTCCGGCAACCACCTCAACAACTTCACCTGGGCCTTCAACGTCGACACCCAGAAGGCCGTGCGCGTCTTCTCGGCGCCGGCGGGCGGCGAGAACACCGGGCTGAAGGTCTATGACAACGTCAACGGCCATGCCTACGTGACCGGCAACGTGCAGCATCCGGGCGCCGAGGAAGACCTCCACAAGTATCCTGCGGAGATCAAGGTCGAACTGCGCCGGCTGGTCGACGAGCGCGGCATTGTCGGCTACATGGGCGGCCTGCCGGCGATGACGCGCTAGGCCGAGGCCCGAAACCTTGAGGCGCCGCCGTGCGGGTGTCCGCGCGGCGGCATTTCGTCAGGCAATGCTGATTGTCGCGTACCTTGCGGTTACGTTGATAAGTCGTGTGGCGACGCCTCATTGTCACTAGACGGTCATGCATCGTGGCCAGAGTCCCAGCAGGGGCACTACGATTTTGAGGGTCAAATGAGCAAGACGCTGCTCACCGCGGCCGTTTCCGCGATCGCCATCACCGCCGCCACCACGACCTTGTGCGGCCCGGCCGCCGCCGCGAATTCGGTGGCGCCGGTCAACTTGGCCGCCCTTCTGAGCGCCAAGACCACGCTGGAGAACGCGGCCAAGACCGCAAC
>JARRQH010000367.1:0-3028 GCA_037381985.1 Pseudolabrys sp. | reverse complement strand
TGTGAAAGCACAATTGGCAAATGACACAGGAGCGACGCGTGAAGGGTGGGTTAGATGACATGCTGCGATCGGTGCAGCTGAAATCCTTCGAATTATTCGCGCGCGACATCAACGATGTCGATGTCAAGCTGCTGCACACGCTGACAATCGCGGTTCGGTGGCCGCATCGACAGAAGGATTGGGACTTTCTGAGACGGGTCGGCGAGGGCATCGTCGCCGTCGATGGTATCGGGCGCGTCTTCGGCAGTGCCATGTGGTTTCCTCAGGGTGAGACCTTCGCAACCATCGGCCTTGTGATAACGATGCCCCGGTCGCAAGCACAGGGCGGCGGCCGGTGGCTGATGAACCAGATTCTTGAGCGATGCGGAAAGCGCAATCTCGCCCTGAATGCGACCCACGTCGCCTATCCGCTCTATGTCTCACTCGGGTTCACAACCGAGGCGGTTGTCTACATGCGTCAGGGAATCGTGCCCGAGACTCTTCCGCCGCTGCCGCCGTTGGATGGCACGTTGAGCGTGCTGCCGAACAACCGGCTCGCCGAAATCATGGCACTGGACGCCCGCGCGTTCGGTTCAAATCGCGCTGGACTGCTTGCCGCTCTCGCCGAGACAGCCTTGACGTTCGCCCTGTGGCGGGGCGGCGAAATCGTTGGCTATTCCATGTGTCGCAAGTTCGGACGCGGCCATGTGATCGGCCCCACGGTCGCTCGCAACGACCAGGACGCGGCGCATCTGACGGCTGCCCATCTGATGACCCTGGGCGGGTGTTTCGCCCGTGTCGATACGCGCGAGCGAGAGGGCGCCTTTGCCGATTTTCTCGAACAGAGCGGCCTGCGCATCGCGGAGACCGTGACGACAATGTCGAGAGGCTGCCGGTTCCTGAACCGTGAAAGTGGCAAGCCCTGGGTCTATGGACTGGCCGGCCACGCCCTGGGCTGACCGACGCGGCGCCCCGCCCCTTACGGGGTGCAGGCAACATCTGGCGGTTTGGAAAAGCCGGGCGCGGATGCCCGGCCCTTTACCTTGCCATTTCGGTCAGGCCGGGCCCGATCCGGAATTCATGTCGCTCAAGCCCTGCGCCATCGCGCCCGGCCGCAAGAAAGACCTGTTGGGGGCTTCGTGGCTGGCGGCAAGGCGGGGGCCATCGCCTTCACCCGGATCGAAACTGCCAAGGTCGGCGCGCTTCTCCCCCGGCGCTGGCGGACTTCGCGGTCAGGCAGGATGCTTGCGGACATGCCAGGCAGAGTCCGAAAGCGCTGCAAGTCCGCAGGGTGTGCTGCTTCGAGAAGCAGATTCACAACTTGGTGCTTCGCAGCAAGACCTCTCGGTGCCAAATGCTTGGGCCCGCGCGGCAGACTCGCGAGGACTCCGAGGTGCGATGGCCCCATGGCGGCCGTTGGGCCGGGTGACGGACCCTGTACAAGGACGCAAGAGATGGAATTCAAATCTTATTGGCACGCCACCGCTCCTGCCTTCGGCCGGGCACGGACCGGCCCCGTCGAGGGACATTTCGATGTTGTCGTGATCGGCGGTGGTTTCACCGGATTGTCGGCCGCCCTTACCCTGGCCAAGGCCGGCGTGAAGGTGGCTGTGCTCGAGGCCAATGTGGTCGGTTTCGGCGCTTCCGGGCGCAATGGCGGGCATGTCAACAACGGGCTGGCACATGGCTACGGCGAGGCCAAAGAGCATCTGGGTGCGGAACGCGCGAAGCGGCTCTATCAGATGTTCGACGACTCGGTTGACCTAATCGAGTCGCTGGTCGCCGAAGAGGGTATCGAGTGCAATTTCCGGCGCGGCGGAAAACTGAAACTCGCGTCCAAGCCGTCGCATGTGGCGGGGCTGCGGGCTAATTTCGAACTGGTCCATCGCGAGGTCGATCCCGATACCGATTTTCTCGAAGAAGCTGATCTGGAGGGCGAAGTCGGCTCGCAGAGCTTTCACGGCGCGATGCGCATGCGCAAGAGCGCGATGATGCATATGGGGCGCTATGTCACGGGGCTTGCGCAGGCGGCAGAGCGGCGGGGCGCGACGATCTGGGAAAATGCGCCGATGACCGCGAAACAGCGCACCGCGACCGGGTGGGAACTGATCACGCCCAAGGGAAAGCTGCGCGCCTCGCAGCTGATCGTCGCGACCAATTCCTACTCCGGAAAATCCCTGGCCTGGTTTCGCCGCCGTATCCTTTCCATCGGCGCCTTCATCATCGCAACGCGTCCTTTGACCGACGCTGAAGTCGCCGCGACCATGCCGGGCAATCGCACCTGCGTTACCACGATGAATGTCGGCAACTTCTTTCGGCTCTCACCCGACAATCGCCTGATCTTCGGAGGGCGGGCAAAGTTCTCTACGGTCTCCGACCAGGCTACCGATGCCCGTTCGGGCGAAATCTTGCGCGCCTCGCTGGCAAAGATCTTTCCGCAGCTCTCCAGCATCGAGATCGATTATTGCTGGGGCGGCCTCGTCGGTATGACCAAGGACCGGTTTCCCCGCGCCGGCGTGCATGAGGGAATGATCTACGGGATGGGCTATTCCGGCCACGGGGCGCAACTTTCGACCCATCTGGGCCAGATTCTGGCGCGGATGGCGATGGGCGAGCGCGACGCCAACCCACTAGAGGGCCTGCCCTGGCCGGCGATCCCGTTCTACAACGGCAAGCCATGGTTCCTGCCGCTGGTGGGTGCTTACTACCAGCTCAAGGATAGGATTTCCTGACTTCGAAAGGACGCCCGCGAATGCTGCTGGCCCTCAGTGCAAAGGCCGGCAGCGGTGGGCGGTCGCCCGGAGGCCACACCCGGTGGAAGGGCGGCACCCGTGACGCCGTCGCCGCTCAGGCAAAATAACCTATAGCGGCCTTGGTCTCGAGGTATTCCTCCATCCCTTCCGTGCCGTATTCCCGCCCATTGCCCGATTGCTTGTAGCCGCCGAACGGCGCGAAGGGGTCCCATGCGGGGTAGTTCAGGTGCACCTGACCCGCGCGGATGCGTCCAGCGACCTTGCGGACAAGTTCCATGTCCTTGCCCTGCACATGC
>JARRQH010000366.1:0-3057 GCA_037381985.1 Pseudolabrys sp. | reverse complement strand
AGCTTGATCTGGTCCTCGCGCACATAAGTCTCGATCGACAGCGTGGCGGCCTCGCCGGGCGCCGGCAAGTGCTGCAGCGTACGCACGGCGCAATGCACCTGATAGCCGACGCCGTGCACGTCGAGAATGACATAGTCCTCGCCGTAGGAGTCGATCACGCCTTTGAGCTTGCCGATCATGTCGCCGCCATCTTCATCACTGCGCTCTGCCGATGATGCGCATGACAAATGGCAATCGCCAATGCGTCGGCGGCGTCTTCGCTTTCGGGCGCGGCCTGCGGCAGCAGCACGCCGATCATCATGCGGATCTGCGCCTTGTCGCCGTGGCCGGCGCCGACGACGGTCTTCTTCACCAGGTTGGGCGCGTATTCGGCAACCGCTAAGCCCGCCCGCGACGGCACCAGCATGGCGATGCCGCGCGCCTGACCGAGCTTCAGGGTCGCCGCCGCGTTGGTATTGACGAAGGTCTGTTCCACCGCCGCCTCGTGCGGCGCGAATTCCTCGATCACCCGGGCAAGGCCGTCATGAATCGCCACCAGCCGCGTGCCGAGACCGGCCTTGTCGCTGGTCGTGAGCGAGCCGCAGGCGACGTAGATCAGCCGGTTGCCGTCGCTCTCCACCAGCCCCCAGCCGGTGCGGCGGAGCCCGGGATCGATGCCGAGGATGCGAATCGGTTGGCGGCGCATGGCCCCGTTGATAGCCCCCGGCCGGGCCACAGGCAAAGAGTCCCCGGGAGGCCCCCGAATGCCCCTTATGACAATTCCTTGCTCGTCGCACCGGCGGCGGCCTGATAAGCAGAAGCCTCACTTGAACGCCGTTATTTGGACGCCGTTTGTTGATCGACCTCCCCGCCTTTTCGACTTTCCTCGCCACGCTCGAGAGCGAACGCTTCCTGCTGGCCGTGGGCGTCGCCTTGCTGGCCGGGATCGTGCGCGGGTTCTCCGGCTTCGGCTCGGCGCTGATCTACGTGCCGCTGGTCTCGGCGCTCTACGAGCCGAAGATCGCCACGGTGTCCTGCGCGCTCATGGATTACATCTGCGTGCTGCCCTACGCGCTGCGCGCCTTCCGCCACGCCAACTGGCGCGAGGTGCTGCCGGCCTTCGCCGCCGCGCTGCTGACCGTGCCGCTCGGCACCCACGTTCAATCCGCGGTCGATCCCACCGTCCTGCGCTGGGGCATGTCGATCTTCGTGCTCGGTTTCGTGGTGCTGCTGGCGAGCGGCTGGCGCTATCCGTTCAAGCCGAACACACCCGCCGCCATGGGCGCCGGCGCCCTGTCGGGTTTCGCCGGCGGCGCGACGCAAATGGGCGGCCCGCCCATCATCCTGTATTGGCTCGGCGCCCCGGAGTCGGCGACGGTGATCCGCGCCAACCTGCTCGCCTTCCTGATGTTGCTCGGCATCACACTGATCATCAATTACGCCTTGCGCGGCTTGATGATCGCGCAGCCGATCGCGCTCGGCGTGCTGCTGTGGCCGGCCTACATCGTAGCGCTGGCGATCGGCGCCTATTGGTTCAAGGGCGCCTCCACCAGCCAGTATCGCCGCGTCGCTTACGTGATCGTCGCGCTCGCCGCGCTGGTCAGCCTGCCGGTGATCGACAAGATTCTGCCCTAACGTCTTGCCCGCGCCGCCTGGGTACAAATTTACCGGAACGGGATGCCGTGCGCGGACGCGATGGTAACGCCGCGCCGCAGTTTGATCGCCGCCGCAACATTTTCTTAAGCAAAGCCGCACGCAGGCCAACGCGATTGACGTACGTCAATATCCGTGGCCGTCGCGGACGGCTTGCTTTCATCCATTGCGCGCAGCCCTTCTCCAACGGAGAGTTCCGTGGAAGCACACGGTATCTTCCTCAGCAATATCACCCGCGGCGCCACCGCCACCAACATTCCGGTGCTGCCGCAGACGACGATCCATCGCGGCGATATTCTCACGCTGGCGGGCCGCACCAGCGACATTACCCGCGCCGCCAAGATGTTCGGCTATGCCGACAAGGCCAGCAACGTCGCCGATGTCGCCTTCATCGGCGGCGCCATCGCCATGTCAATCCGAGCAACCCGCCGTCGGTCGCCATGCGGCAGAAGACCATCGATCGCATCGTCAACATCGTCAAACGCAAGAACCCGAATCTCATCATCATCACCGACGACGTCTACGGCACTTTCGTCGAGGGTTTCCGCTCACTGATGGCGGACCTGCGGCGGAATATCATCGGGGTCTATTCGTTCTCGAAATATTTCGGCGCCACCGGCTGGCGGCTCGGCGTCGTCGCCATCCACCAGGACAATATCTACGACCGCATGGTGGCGGACAGCCGGCGTCGCGCTCAACCACACCTCAGAGCCTGTCGCTGCCACAGCAGACCCGGATGGTGCTGTTCGCCCTCACCGACACCAAGAACGCCTACAAGCGCCTGACGCGCAGAATCGTGCGCCGGCGGTTCGAAAATTCTGGCAAGGCTTCGAGGCGACGCCGCCGGTGGATCCGCTGCGCGCGGGCTATTACTCCACCGTCGCCCTCCTGATCGGCGCCGAGCAGCGCGTCGGCCAGGACTTCGTCGACTACATGCGCGAGCACCATGAGCCGATCGATGTGCTCATCCGGCTGGCGGAGCAATTCGACACCGTGCTGCTCAACGGCGGCGGCTTCGACGCGCCGATCTGGTCGCTGCGCGCTTCGCTCGCCAATTTGCCGGACGCAGCCTACGCGACCATCGGCGACGAGATCGAAGCCGTGGTGAAGGAATACGCAGTGGATTGGTTGCGGAATAAGAAGTAGCGGGGCGGCGTTCTCGGCGCTTCACCCTCCCCTTGAGGGGGAGGGTCTGCGAGCGAAGCGAGCCGGGGTGGAGTGACAGCGCCGCAATCAACTTCACGCAAGACAGGTCGCTTCGCGATTCATCCCCTCCCGATTGCGCTTCGCGCAATCGACCTCCCCCCTCACACCGAAGTCGGATTTATCCGACTTCGGCTAGTCTAAAGCGCCGAACTCGGGCAAGCCCGAGTTCGGTGGGGAGGTGAAGTGAGGGTGCGGCAAGCGGCGCGTATTACGCGCTCA
>JARRQH010000365.1:0-3087 GCA_037381985.1 Pseudolabrys sp. | reverse complement strand
CTCGTGGAAATCACACGCCTCCACACTCGCCCGGACATTGTAGAGATAGTCCCGATGGCAACGCGCAATCAGCTTGGGAATCCCTGTCGTACCACCCGAAAGCTGGAGGCAAGCGAGCTCGTTGGCGAAGATTTCGGGAAGTGGGACTGGCGGCCTGCGCAATCCATCGAGCTCGATGAAGCGACCCGGTTCACCTCTGACTATGATGTGCTCGAGAAAAGGCGCCTGTGCGCCAACACTTGCCGCCAGCTCGCGATAGTCGAAGCCTCCGACCACATCCGGAATGATGTAGGCTTTCGCTTTCGCGAACGAACAAAACGCGCCGACCTCCACGCCACGATGAGCAGGAAGCGCGAATATAGGCACGACGCCGAGGCGAAAGAGAGCGAACGCGACCTCTATGAATTCTACACAATTGGGGAGTTGGACGACCGCGATGTCACCCTTTCGAAGACCCAATCCGGCAAATCCTGCCGCGAGTTCGTTAGCGGCGCGATCAAGTGCTTGAAATGACACGCGCGTGTCATCGTCTATGATTGCGATCTGTTCGCCCATCCGCTTGCTGGTGGACCTCAGCGCCTCGCCGAAGGTTTCCGATCTCCAAAAGCCGGCAGCCTCATACTGTTCGACCAACTCCTGCGGCCAATTCGGAACGCTTGTATATGTTTCCGCTTCGATAACTTGCGACATTGTAGCTTCTCCGAAGCAAGATCAGAGAAATACGCCCTGCAAGCGCGCGACCAACCGCACCGGCTACAGCAATCCGTTGCCGATCGCGATGATGAGGCTGGGCGAATAAGCTTGATGCTGGCGACTTAATTTCTAGAAATTTATTATCGACGATGGACGGTGCTGGGAATGATCATCCCTTTAGACCGCGAGACTGATTCTTTCGATCGACTGTTCATGTGCTGCGCCACAAGCTCTACCGACAGATCGATAGTCGCCCTCAGCTTCGGCGATTCAGCGAGAGATACATCGAGGCCATAGGCTGTGAGTGGCGGCCCAGCGCTTGCAATGCCCCAGGCGGCGACGAGTAGCGCGATCGCTCCGCACTCGTTCAGAGCCGATGCCATTCATGCTGCAAACGTAGGTGAACCTCACGAGCGGCATCACATCGCATTACGATGTCATGTCACCGATGTTCACTGTTAGTGCGCAACCCCAACGGCTTGTCAACCGACCCAACCACTACCAGGCCGATTTCGCCTGTTCGACCAAGAGCTTAATGGGATTCTAAATTCGCTTTCCGCTTGATACTGCCTCGCATTTTCAATACGCTGTCGAGTGTGCCGGCACGGGGTTTGGCGGACGGAATGACAGTGGGGGTTGAGTGCGACTTTATGATCGAGGAGGGTACTGAGCTCGGAAGCACAAACCATCTCGCCTTGCCGGACGGCGGCAACATAGAGGTTTTCTATGATGGCGCCATTTCACTAGCGAGCGGCAGTGTCCGGCCCCATGTCGAAGCGTGGGAGACGCATAGCCTTACTCAGGGCCTCAGGCTCGTCATCGTCGACAACAGCGAGCTTCTCTGCAAGCTACCGAATTGCCCGCTGACCAAGATCGTCGGCCCGTGCATTTGCGCGATCTGGAACCAGGGCGATTGTGAAGGAATGCAGTCCTTTCCACCCGGATGCTGCTTGCAATATACGGCTATCAGCCTCTCAACGGCCGCCATAAAGGAACGCCTCGTTGCGTGCTTCGAGCAATTGCCTGCCACACTCAAAATCGACAGCTCGAGTGGCCCCAGTCTAGCAGTGACTGGAGCGTCGCAGCCGGTGCGGGCCCTTTGCGCGCAGGTTGCCACCTGCCCCCTTCGGGGGTTGTCGCGTACATTGTATCTGTCTGGAAAGGCCTTGGAGATAGCCGCTCATGCGCTAGACGCGTTTGACGCCACGCCTCCAAGCACAGCCGACCTTCGCTTGTCGACGGCGGATATCGAGAAACTTCATCAGGCACGGGACATTCTGACGAGTCGCATGCGCCACCCTCCATCGCTCGCGGAGCTGAGCTTGAGTGTTGGCCTTAACACACGAAGGCTGACGGTAGGTTTTCGACGCGTCTTTGGAGACAGCGTCTTCGGATATCTGCAGACGGCAAAGCTCGACACTGCCTATCGGATGCTCGTCGAAGGTGAGATGAGCGTTTCCTCGGCCGCTTACTATGTCGGATATAGTCCCGCCCATTTCTCTGTCGCGTTCCGCAAGAAGTTTGGAATCTCGCCAAAGGATGTCCGCCTGTAGAAGCACTGTTGTCAGTGGATATCAATTTCGGAGCGATGAAGCACTCCGCTCCACAGGATCCAGACACGTGACGCTCGGTCTGGAACGAAGTGATAGCCCTTCAATAAAGCATATGTCGGCTTGAAGAGCGATCCGCCGCAGCCATTCCCACGTACCCTCTGCGGGCCTACTCATCTGACTTGGGAAACACGGGCGCCTTGAACGTATCCCAATATTCAACTGGCTTGTCCGGGCGCACTTCCTCTGCGGGACCGGCTCAAGCTACGCAGCTTGGCACTATCCGTCCCAGGCGTCACCGGTTTCTGAAAAGAAGGCCGTAGAACAATTCCAGGAACAGCATTCACCAGCTCTAGCTGCGCTTTTGCCTATCGGCGTTCTGTGAGAAACTATGCAGCTGGGTTAACCTTGAAAGTCGCCGCATAGTCCCGCACCTCTCTCCGTCGCATTTCGAGAGAAATTTCGGAACATCGCCCAAGGATCTCGGTGGATGCATTGTCGGATGCGCGACGCCCCTGATCCAGATCACGACACCCTTTGAAGGCCGCCTATATTTCGCCTCCTGTATCCGTTTCCACGCACGCCGCAGACGGCCACTTCCGCACGACACGATCAAGCTGCATCTATGTCCGTGCAATGGCGTGCGTGACCGTTTGCTAGCCGTTCCGAGGGTGATCAAAATGACATCGGAATGTCGGACGGCGACGCCTGAAGGCTCTTTCGTATTGTGTGATCGGCGTCCCTGGCCATGCCAGCAACCGCCGAAGGAGGTGACGATGGCTGAAGGCAAATGCCTGACTCCAGACGCCTAGCGAGGTGCACAATCATCCTTCGAGGCGCGCCG
>JARRQH010000364.1:0-5540 GCA_037381985.1 Pseudolabrys sp. | reverse complement strand
GGGATGCAAATGTCGGAAGCGGACCACTAGGCCCGCGCTTCTTTCGCTTCGTTCAAGTTATCAACTGCCCGCCCGGGGCGACCGGGGCGGACAGTTGACCTTTTGGCGCCGGCGCGGACCATAGGTCTATTGTTTATCAGGCTCGGAGGACTGGACAATGTTGATGGAATTCCGCGAATTCGCCATGCGCGGCAATGTCGTCGATCTGGCGGTCGGTATCATCATCGGCGCCGCCTTCGGGGCGATCGTGCAGTCCATGGTGGCCGACGTCATCATGCCGGTGGTTGGCGCCGTGACCGGCGGGCTCGATTTTTCGAACTACTTCCTGCCGCTCTCCGGGAAGGTCACGGCCCATGCCTTGCTGGAGGCGAAAAAGCAAGGTGCTGTATTGGCTTGGGGGCATTTCTTGACCCTCGTGCTAAACTTCATCATCGTCGCATGGGTGATGTTCATGGTGGTTAAGGGCATGAACCGGATGCGCCGCGAGGAGGTGGCCGAGCCGGAGCCCGAGCCGGCGCCGACCCCGACCGAAGCGCTGCTGGCGGAGATCCGCGACCTGCTCAAGGCCCGCGCCTGATCTATCGCATTGGAAATTTTGATGTTCCGGCGGTGGCCGGGGCGTGCGATAGCTCGTGTGAAGGATTAAGTGGAGAAGACCGGAAGGACCAAAACAGGACTGCCATGGCTGCCAAACCCGATCGCCGCCTCAAGGTTGTCGCCGACAACCGGCGCGCGCGCTTCAACTACCAGATCGGCGATACCTTCGAGGCCGGCATCGCTCTCACCGGCAGCGAGGTGAAGTCGCTGCGCCAGGGCAAGGCGACCATCGCCGAGTCTTACGCGGACTCGCGCGACGGCGAGATCTGGTTGGTCAACGCCAACATCCCCGAATACAAGCAGGCCGGTCCCTTCAACAACCATCCGCCGAAGCGGCCGCGCAAACTGCTGCTGCACGAGCGCGAGATCGTCAAGCTTGCCGTCGGTATCGAGCGCGAGGGCATGACCATCGTCCCGCTCAAGCTCTATTTCAACGAGCGCGGCCGGGCCAAGGTCGAGCTCGCGCTCGCCAAGGGCAAGAAGCTGCACGACAAGCGCGAGACGGAACGCAAGCGGTCGTGGGATCGCGAGAAGAGCCGGGTGTTGCGGGCGCGCGGCTAGCGCAAGGGCGCGGTCTGCGCACCAACGGGGAATGAACAATGGCGGTGCCGGCCAGTCTCGATCATTGCGTCATCCACGTTTCCGACTGGGCGCGCTCCAACGCCTTCTACCGTGACGTCATGGGCGCCGAGCTGATCGCGCGGCCGGTCGGCTTCGCCTACCGCTTCGGCGACCGGCAACTCAACGTGCACGGGCCGGGCGTGAGCCCGGCGGAAGTCGCGCGGCTGCCGGTGCAGCCGGGCAACAGCGATCTCTGTTTCGAATGGAAGGGGCCGATTGCCGAGGCGATCGCGCACCTGGAAAAGCACGGCATCGCCATCGAGTGCGGGCCCTTGCAGCGCTTCGGCGCCAAGGGGCCGGGAACGAGCGTCTATTTCCGCGATCCGGACGGTTCGCTGATGGAATTCATGAGCTACGCTTGACCGTCATTGCGGAGCCGGCGCCTTGCGGTTCGGACTCAGCGTGACGGATCAAGATAAGCCCGCACGTCGGCGAAAACCTTGCGGAACATCTCCGGCGTCAGCACGCCGGTATTGGTGTTGTAGCGCGAGCAGTGGTAACTTGAGAACAGTGCGTAGCCGCCGACGTCGTGCCGGCCGTTGTGCTTGAAGGGCGTCGCCGATTTCTTGGCGCCGAGCGTGGTCACCACGCTGTCGTGGGCGATGCGGCCGAGCACCAGGATCGCCTCAAGCTTTTTCATCTCGGCGATGGTGGCGACGAGGAAGTCGCGGCAGGTCTTGATCTCGGCGCCGGTCGGCTTGTTCTCCGGCGGCACGCAGCGCACCGCGTTGGTGATGCGGCAGTCGGTCAGCGTCAGGCCGTCGTCGGGATCGGCGGCGTAGTCGCCGCGCGCGAACTTGTACTTGAGCAGCGTCTCGTAGAGCAGCACGCCGGCGTAGTCGCCGGTGAACGGCCGGCCGGTGCGGTTGGCGCCTTGCACGCCCGGCGCCAGCCCCACGATCAGCAGCCGCGCGTTCGCCGGACCGAAGGAGGGCACCGGCGCGTTGAACCAGGTCGGCTCCTTCTTTCGCCATTCCTTCCGGAAAGCGACCAGCCGCGGACAACGTGGGCAATCGCGGCCCGGCGTCGTCCGTCCCGGTTGTTCCGATGTGGCCTTGGCCATTGTGGCGCCCACCGTGGCGCCTCTTACTCGTAACCCTCGTCGTCGTCGTCATCGACCGGGGCGCCGGCACCGGCCCGCTGCGGCGCCGTCGAGCGCTGCAGGAACTGTGGCGTATGACCGCGGTCGTCGCGCGGCGGCCGCGCCNNNNCGGCCGATCTTGGACTGCAGCTCGACGATGTCGGTGAAGATGTCGGCCTGGCGGCGCAGCTCGTCGGCCACCATCGGCGGCTGGGACGAGACGGTGGAGATGACGGTCACCCGCACGCCGCGCCGCTGCACGGCTTCCACCAGCGAGCGGAAGTCGCCGTCGCCGGAGAACAGCACCATGTGGTCGAGCGAGCCCGCGAGCTCCATGGCGTCGACCGCGAGCTCGATGTCCATGTTGCCCTTGACCTTGCGGCGGCCGGTCTGGTCGACGAATTCCTTGGTCGCCTTGGTGACGACCGAATAGCCGTTGTAGTCGAGCCAGTCGATCAGCGGACGGATCGACGAATATTCCTGATCCTCGATCACGGCGGTGTAATAGAACGCGCGCATGAGATAGCCGCGCGACTGGAATTCGCGCAGCAGGCGCTTGTAGTCAATATCGAAACCGAGCGATTTGGCGGTGGCGTAAAGATTGGCCCCATCAATGAACAATGCGATCTTTTCACCGGGAACGGTCATCTTTGTTGCTCTCTTGTTGTCTCGCAATGCTAGCGACTGAACCCCGGTCCGACGGACCGCGCCGCGCGCGAGAAAGGCGGCGCGCCGGCCATGAGCCGGCAGGAGATAAGAGGTGAGGGTGCCTTGGCAATTTGGTTAAGCTTGGGTCGAGGTATGTGTCTATTTGTGTCTAACGGCACCCGCGCAAGGCGCGGCTAGTGTCCGATCAAATATCCAGTCGGGGTCGCCGATCGTAACCGGTCGGGCCAGCCTGCTCACGAACGAAATCCGGTAACAGACGCTTGCGGCCAAACCAAGACAAAAAAGCTTGAAATTCAGGGAGTGAGGGGATACCTAACTTTCGTTCCCCATAAGGACCGAGTTTCACCCGAAGGAGTGCCGAGCCGATGGCCCGTGTCACCGTAGAAGATTGCATCGACAAGGTCGAAAACCGCTTTGATCTCGTGCTTTTGGCCGGTCACCGCGCGCGCATGATCTCGTCGGGGTCGCAGATTACCGTCGACCGGGACAACGATAAGAACCCGGTTGTATCGCTGCGGGAGATCGCGGAGACGACGGTGTCGCCTGGCGACCTCAAGGAAGATCTGATCCATTCCTTGCAGAAATACGTCGAAGTCGATGAGCCCGAGCCGGAGGTGCCGCTGATCGGCGCCGGCGGGGTGGACGCCGACGATACCGAGGTCACTGGCGAGCGCATGACCGAGGAAGAGCTGCTCAAGGGCCTGGAAGGGCTCACCCCGCCCGAGGAGCCGCCGGAAGAGGATACCGACGTGGGCTGAGCGCCCGCGTTTTAACCGCGAATTCACCATGACGGCCCGGTCCCAACCGGGCCGTTTCGTTTTTCTGGCGGTAGAGCGTTAAGGCTGCGGTGCAAGCTCTTGCGGCGCAAGGCGTTTGCCGTGATATCTAGATGGATTGGCCGCCGGCGCTCCGTTTAACCCCTGTCCGGGCGGCCACCGGGCCCGTCCGCATGAGCGCACGATCGGACCATTTGCCGCGGATGCAGAGCCAGGCGCCGACCCGGGCGCCGCTGGAGCGCGCCGCCGCGGCCGTGGCCCCGATTCTCGACCGCCCCGGCCTAACGGGCCAAGGGGGGAGCCAAGCGGGCCAGGGTGCCCAAGGCGTTCAAGCCCGCCCGGCCATGATGCGCCAGTACGAACTGGTCGAGCGGGTGCGGCGCTACAATCCCGACACCGACGAGGCGCTGCTCAACCGCGCCTACGTCTACGCCATGAAGGCGCACGGCGAGCAGCGGCGCGCCTCGGGCGATCCTTATTTCTCGCACCCGCTGGAAGTGGCGGCGATCCTCACCGACCTCAAGCTCGACGACGCCACCATCGCCGCCGCGCTCCTGCACGACACCATCGAGGACACCGAGGCGACCCGCGCGGAGATCGACAGCCTGTTCGGCGCCGATATCGGCGCGCTGGTCGAGGGCCTGACCAAGCTGAAGCGGCTCGACCTCGTCACCAAGGAAGCCAAGCAGGCGGAGAACCTGCGCAAGCTGCTGCTTGCGATTGCCGACGACGTGCGCGTGCTGCTGGTCAAGCTCGCCGACCGGCTGCACAACATGCGCACGCTCGATTTCATGCCGGACGCCTCGCGCCGCCGCAACGCCGACGAGACGCTGGAAATCTACGCGCCGCTCGCCGGCCGCATGGGCATGCATGAGATGCGCGAGGAGCTCGAGGACCTGTCGTTCCGCGAGATCAATCCGGAAGCCTACGAGGTGGTGACCGCGCGTCTCAACGCCCTCGCCGAAAGCAATCAGGCACTGATCGAGGAGATTGAGCAGCAGCTCACCAAGAAGCTCGCCGACCGCGGCATCGCGGCCGAGGTGACGGGGCGACGCAAGAAGGCCTATTCGGTCTGGCGCAAGATGGAGCGCAAGTCGGTCGGCTTCGAGCAGCTCTCCGACATCTTCGGTTTCCGCGTGGTCGTCGATACGCTCGCAGACTGCTATCAGGCACTCGGCATCGTGCACACCACTTGGCCGATGGTGCCGGGCCGCTTCAAGGACTTCGTCTCCACGCCCAAGGCCAACGACTACCGCTCGATCCATACCACGCTGATCGGGCCCGGCAAGCAGCGCGTCGAGCTGCAGATCCGCACTCGGGATATGCACCAGATCGCCGAGTACGGCATCGCGGCGCACGCGCTTTACAAGGACCACGAAGGCACGCCGAGCGAACTGTTGTCGCGCGAGTCGAGCGCCTATGCTTGGCTGCGCCGGACCATCGAGCTCCTGGCGGAGGGCTCGAACCCGGAGGAATTCCTCGAGCACACCAAGCTGGAACTGTTCCACGACCAGGTGTTCTGCTTCACGCCCAAGGGCAAGCTCATCGCCTTGCCGCGCAAGGCGACCGCCATCGATTTCGCCTACGCTGTGCACACCGACGTCGGTAACACCGCTGTCGGCAGCAAGATCAACGGCAAGATCGCGCCGCTGATGTCGGAGATCGAGAACGGCGACGAGGTGGAGATCCTCACCTCCAAGGCGCAGGTGGCGCCGCCTGCGGCCTGGGAGTCGATCGTCGTCACCGGCAAGGCGCGGCTTGCCATCCGGCGCGCCACCCGCGTCGCTGTGCGATCC
>JARRQH010000363.1:4470-7589 GCA_037381985.1 Pseudolabrys sp. | reverse complement strand
CTATGGATGCCGGCAACGCACAGTTCGCCGGCCAGGAAGCGCTGATCGTATGCGACAACGGGTTCGTGCCGCACGAACACGTGTTCATGGACGGCGAGTGGCAGTACGCGGCGACCCTGGTCGAGCGTTTCACGACCTATCACCGCTCATCCTATGTCTGCAAAACCTGGCTCGGCGACGTGCTGATCGGCGCGGCGGCGGAAGCGGCCTCGCACAACGGCGTCGAGGGAGTCTCGCACATCAAGGACAAGCTCGTCGAGATGACCCATCTCAACGAGACCATCTATTCGAGCTGCATGGCGGCGGCCTACCGGTCGAAGCCGATGGCGTCCGGCGCCTATCTCAACGACGAGATGCTCTCCAACGTCGCCAAGCACAACGTCACGCGCTTTCCGTTCGAGATTTCGCGGCTGGCCCAGGACATCGCCGGCGGGCTGGTGGTGACCATGCCGTCGGAGAAGGACCTCCAGAACAATGAAGTGGGGCCGCTGATCCGCAAGTTCCTGCAGGGCAAGAGCGGCGTCGAGACCGTCGACCGCATGCGCATCCTGCGGCTGATCGAGAACATGACCATCGGCCGCAACGCCGTCGGCTATCTGACCGAAAGCCTGCATGGCGCCGGCTCGCCGCAGGCCCAGCGTATCCAGATCGCGCGCGGCATGGCGGTGGACGAGAAGAAGAAGCGCGCCAGGAAGCTGGCCGGCATCGGCGAACCCAAGGCTTCGTGACCGGAGCGGCTCACAGCCCGAGATAGGCTTCCTTGACGCGCGGGTCGTCGGCCAGATCGCCGCTCGCGCCGGCTAGCACAATGCGGCCGGTCTCGATCACATAGGCGCGGTCGGCGATCGCCAGCGCCGCCGTGACGTTCTGCTCCACCAGCAGGATGGTGACGCCGCTCTTGCGCAAGGCCACCACCGCGTCGAGGATCTGGTCGACCAGCACCGGCGCCAGCCCCATGGACGGCTCGTCGAGCAGCAGGAGCCGTGGATCGCTCATCAGCGCGCGGCCCATGGCCAGCATCTGCTGCTGGCCGCCGGAGAGATTGCCGGCCGCGCTGGCGCGCCGCTCCTTCAGCACCGGGAACAAGCCGTAGACGCGCTCGATCGCATCGTCGCTCTTGGCGTGGCGGCGGTAGGCACCGAGCTTGAGATTGTCCTCGACCGACAACGGCGCAAACACCTGCCGAGCCTCTGGCACCTGGGCGATGCCACGGGCGACCCGGCCATACGCCGGCAAACGATCGATGTCCTCGCCGTCGAACCGGATACGGCCGCGCGCCTTCGGCTGCACGCCGGAGATCACCCGCATCAGCGTGGTCTTGCCGGCGCCGTTGTTGCCGATGAGGGTGACGATCTCGCCCTCGCCCACATCGAGCGAGACGCCATGCAGCGCCTCGATGCGGCCGTAGCGGCTGACCACGTCCTCGATCTTAAGCACGGGCCGCCTCCTTCTGGCCGTGGCGGCCAAGATAAGCGGCGATCACCTGGGCGTTGCCGCGAATGTCGTCGGCGGTGCCCTCGGCGATGCTGCGGCCCTGGTCGAGCACGTGGATGCGGCGCGAAATCTTCATCACCAACTTCATGTCGTGCTCGACCAGCACCACCGAGACGCCGGCCGAAGCGATTCTTTGGATCAGTTCGTCGATCTCCGCGGTCTCCACCGGATTGCAGCCTGCCGCCGGCTCATCGAGCAGCAGCACCTCCGGCTCGGCGGCAAGCGCGCGGGCGATCTCGAGCCGCCGCAGCGCGCCGTACGGCAGGCCGCCGGCAGGCCTGCCGGCGAATTCGGCAATGCCCACGAAGTCCAGCAGCTCCTCGGCCTTGGCACGCGTGACCACGTTCTGGCGCATCACCGACGGCAGCGTGAACAAATGCGCCAGCACGTTGCGTTGCTCATGCAGATGGCGGCCGACCATAACGTTCTCGGCCGCGGTCATGCGGAAGAATATCTGCAGGTTTTGGAAGGTGCGCGACAGCCCGCGCCGCGCCAGCGCGTGCGGCGGCAGGCCGGTGACGTCTTCACCCTTCAATTTCACCATGCCCTGCTGGGCGTCATAGAGGCCGGAGACCACGTTAAATAGCGTGGTCTTGCCGGCACCGTTGGGGCCGATGATGGCGAAGATCTCGCCCTGCTCGACCGCAAACGACACGTCGGACAGCGCCTGCACGCCGCCGAAGCCAATGGAAATGCCTTCCGCCGCTAGCACACTCATCACGACCTCCGGCGCAGGGCCGCGACCAGCGACGGCACGATGCCCGCCGGCAGGAACACCATCACCACGATCATAACAAGGCCGAGCACGATGTGCTCGTAGTCCTGGAACACGGTCAGCAGCTGCGGCAGCACCACCAGCGTGGCAGCGCCGACGATGGAGCCGACGATGGAGCCGAGCCCGCCCAGCACCGCCATGGTCACGAATTCGATGGAGCGAATGAATCCGGCCGCCTCCGGCGTTATCAAGCCATCGAACAGCGAGAAATAGGAACCGGCGATCGCCGCGTACATCGCCGACAGCACGAAGGCGATCAGCTTGTAGCGCGCGACGTCGACGCCGAGCACGCGCGCGGCCACCTCGCTGTCATGGATGGCGCGCAGCGCGCGGCCCGTGGGGCTGGCGATGATATTGACCGCAATCCAGGCGCCGATTACCAGGCTCACGCCCGTGACCCAATACCAGCTCAGCGGCCCATGCACGCGCCAGCCGAACAGCGACAGATGCTGGACGATCATGCCGTCCGGGCCGCCGGTCCACGCCGCCTCGTTGTTGAACACCATAGCGACCAGCAGGCCCATGCCCAAAGTCGCCACCGCGAGGTAGTGTCCCCGCAGACGCAGGATCGGCCGGCCGATGACGAAGGCGATGAGGCCGGCGAGCAGTGCGCCCGCCGGCAACGCCAGCCATGGCGGCACGCCGAGCGATGCCGGCCCGACCGCCACCGCGTAGGCACCGATGCCGAAGAAGCCGGCGTGGCCGAGACTGACCTGACCGGCGAAACCCATCAGCAGGTTGAGCCCAACCACCACCAGCGAGAAAATGAAAACGAGCGTGGCGATGCGCAGATAGAAATTCGAGTGCAGCGCCAGCGGCAGCAGCAGCACGACGAGCGCGACTGCCAGCA
>JARRQH010000363.1:0-4359 GCA_037381985.1 Pseudolabrys sp. | reverse complement strand
GGCCGAACAGGCCCTGCGGCATCACGAACAACACCGCCAGAATGACGATGAAGGCGATGGCGTCCTTGTAGCTCGACGAGATGTAGCCGGCGCCGAAGGCTTCCAAGAGCCCGATGGTCAGCCCGCCGACCACGGCGCCGAGCGGATTGCCCATGCCGCCCAGCATGGCGGCGGCAAAGCCCTTCAGCGCCAGCAGTGTGCCGACGTCGTAGCTGGTCAGCGTGATCGGCGCCGCCAGGATGCCGCCGATGGCGCCGATGGCGGCGGAGACCGCGAACGACAGCGCGACCATGGCGCCGGTGTTGATGCCGACGAGCCGCGCGGCGAGCCGGTTGGCCGCCGTCGCCATGATCGCCTTGCCGGTGAGCGTGCGGGTCATGAACAGCCACAGCGCCAGCACGATGATGCCGGCGCCGATGAGCACGATGACGCTCTGCGGCAGCACCGCCGCGCCACCGACCATGAACGGCTTGGAGCCGGCGAACGGCGGCAGCGAATGGAAATTCTTGTCGAAGACCAGACTGGCAATGCCGCGCAGCAGGATGGAGGCGCCGATGGTGATGATGATCAGCGTCACGGCGGAGGCGCCGCGCGCCGGCGCGATCGCGAGATAATAAAGCAACAGGCCGACGACGACGGCGGCGGCAACCGCCATCAGCGCCGCGAGCGGCAGCGGCACCCCGACGGCAAGCGCGAACACCGTGACCATGCCGCCGAGCATGACGAATTCGCCTTGCGCGAAGTTGATCACGTCGGACGCGTTGTAGATGAGGGTAAAGCCGAGCGCGACCAGGGCATAGATCGCGCCCACGGTCAGACCGGAAGTGGCAAATTGCAGAAATTCGGCCATTAGCACCAGCTTACATCATTGACCCGCTCGTCCCCGCCCCCGCCTTCACGGGGATAAATGCCAGCGGGGACTTAAGGGCCAATTCGCTTGTGGATTCCCGCTTGCGCGGGAATGAACGGAGTTTATGCGGCTCTCCTCACTCTTGCAGGCGCCGGCCCGAAGGCCGGCGCCCCAAGTCTGAGAAGTGTTGTCGTGACGTCGGCGGTCAGTTCACCAGCGTCCAGTCGCCGCCCTTGATCTCCAGCATGCGGAATGCCGAGAGATCGAGGCCGAGGTGATCCTTGGGCGACATGTTGAACACGCCGCCGGTGCCGATGAAGCCGTGGGTCTTCTCGATCTCGTCGCGCACCTTGGCCTTGTCGGCGCTGCCAGCGCGCTTCATGGCGCTAGTGAGGATCATCAGGGCGTCGTAGGCGTGGCCGCCGAAGGTCGAGACCTGCTGGCCGGTCGCCTTTTCATATTTGGTCTTGTAGGCGACCACGACCTTCTTCTGCGGATCGCCGTTCGGCAGCTTGTCGGCCACCAGCAGCGCCGCGCACGGCAGCCGCACGCCGTTCGCCGCGTCACCCGCGAGCTTGATGAACTGCTTGGAGCAGACGCCGTGGCTCTCGTAGAGCGGCATCTTGATGCCGAGCTGGCGGTAATTGCGCACGACAATCGCCGGGCCCTGACCGAAGCCGGGATTGACCACCGCCTGCACGCCCACTGCGCACTCATCGACTTGCCGAAACCGCCGGTGCCGGCGATCATCGCGATGTTGGTCAGCTTGCGCTTCTTGAGGTCCGTGAAGATCTTCTCGCAGGCCATGGTGTCGGTATGCGGGGTCTTGAACACCCACTTGCGGACCGGCTGGATGATCTGCACCGCGCCGGCCAGCGAAATCAGCGGCACGTGCGCGTCCTCGAACACCGGCATGATGGCGAGCGTGGCGCCGGTGGTCGAATCGCCGATCACGGCGTCGACCTTGTCCTGCTCGATCAGGCGGGTGGCGAAGGTCTTCGACTTATTCGGGTTGGCGCCGCTGTCATAGACGGTCAGCTTGATCTTCTGGCCGTTGACACCGCCATTGGCGTTGATCTGGTCGACGTACATCTCCAGCGTCTTCTTCTCGGGATCTCCGAGGAACGACGCGGGTCCGGTGACGGCGAGCACCGCGCCGATCTTGACCTCGGCGTGGGCGGCCGAGGACACAAACAGCAGCCCTGCCGCGGCAGCCATGAGTCTAGGCACGTGATGTTTCATTCGATTTCCTCCCGGTGGATGAGTGCTACGATTTTATTGTTGCGGTGCTGCAGAAAGAGAAAGACGGCGTGCGCGAACGCGCCCGTTGCGCGACGATCGCGCTGACGGGACCGCGTGGTGTGAATGTCGCCGAATTGAGCCGCCCGCGAGCCGGCAAACCGCGTCCATGCGATCGCACCGTGCGGACGATAAAGCCCTTCAACGTCGTCTCCCCCGGATCTTCGGGCCAACCGCGCACCGGAAACCCGGTGTCGCGTTGACACTCTTTCTTGGCTGCAATATTAATTATCCGACCGGCCGGTCAGTCAAGTATTTTCGCACGGCGCCAACGTCGCAGCCCGCAAGGTCACGGGCGACCAAGTCGGGGACGTTCAAGAAGCGCCAGCCCGGGAGGAAGGCATGGGCGAGACCCCTATTCTCGTCGAGAAACGCGACGACTATCGCTGCGTCACGCTGAATCGGCCAGAACGGCTCAATTCGTTCAACCAAGCAATGCATCAGGCGCTGAAAGCGGCCCTGGACGAGGCGGAATCCGACGTTTCGTGCCGGGCGCTGCTGCTGACCGGCGCCGGTCGCGGCTTCTGCGCCGGGCAGGATCTGAGCGACCGCCTGACGAGCGGCGACGCGAAGCCCGACCTGGGCGCGACCATTTCGGCCTATTATAACCCGCTGATCCGCAAGCTGCGCACCCTACCCTTCCCGGTCGTCGCCGCGGTCAACGGCGTCGCCGCCGGCGCCGGCGCCAACATCGCGCTTAACTGCGACATCGTGCTCGCCGCCCGCTCGGCGAAATTCATTCAGGCCTTCGCCAAGATCGGCCTGGTGCCGGACTCCGGCGGCACATGGGTGCTGCCGCGCCTGGTCGGTATGGCCCGCGCCCGCGCACTCGCCATGCTGGCGGAGCCGCTGCCGGCGGACAAAGCCGAAAGCTGGGGCCTGATCTGGAAAGCGGTCGACGACGCCGAGCTGATGAGCGAAGCGGAGAAGATGTGCGCCGGGTTCGCCGCTGCGCCGACCGTGGGGCTCTCGCTCATCAAGCGCGCGCTCGACGCCTCCGAGACCAACACGGTCGATGAGCAGCTCGACCTCGAGCGCGACCTGCAGCGCGAGGCCGGCAACACGCCAGACTATGCCGAGGGCGTGCGCGCCTTCATGGAAAAGCGCGCGCCCAACTTCACCGGCCGCAGAGGATGACGATGACTCCTCAAGAACTCGCCCAGGCCTGCGCCGACGCCATGTGGGCGGAAGACGCCGCCAGCCGCGGCCTCGGCATGGAGATCGTATCGATCGCGCCCGGCCAGGCCGAACTGACCATGACGGTCGCCAAGACCATGGTCAACGGCCACAACATGTGCCACGGCGGCTTCATCTTCACGCTCGCCGATTCCGCCTTCGCCTTTTCCTGCAACACCTATAACCAGCGCACGGTGGCGCAGCACTGCGCGGTGACCTTCATCGTCTCCGCCAAGCTCGGCGACACGCTCACCGCGCGCGCGGTCGAACGCCATCGCCGCGGCCGCTCCGGCATCTACGACATCACCGTGACGCGCCAGGACGGCACAATGATCGCCGAATTCCGCGGCCATTCCCGCACCATCGAAGGCGAATTGCTGCCGAACACGAACAAGAACGCCGTCGAGGCGCCGCGCTAAGGGAAGAACAAGCCATGCTCGACAAGTCGTCCTACCGGCCCTACGGGCTCGAGCCGATCGAAACCGCCTCGCGCGACGAGATCGCCGCGTTGCAGCTCGAGCGGCTGCAATGGTCGCTCCAGCACGCCTACGATAACGTGCCGACCTACCGCACCAAGTTCGACGCGGCGGGCGTCAAGCCGCAGGACTGCAAGGCGCTGGCGGACCTCGCCAGGTTCCCCTTCACCAGCAAGCAGGACCTGCGCGACAACTATCCCTTCGGCATGTTCGCGGTGCCGCAGGACAGAATCGCGCGCATCCACGCCTCCTCCGGCACCACAGGCAGGCCGACGGTGGTGGGCTACACGTTGAAGGACATCTCGACCTGGGCCGACGTGATGGCCCGCTCCATCCGCGCGTCCGGCGGCCGGCCGGAGATGAAGGTGCACATCTCCTACGGCTACGGCCTGTTCACCGGCGGCCTGGGCGCGCACTACGGCGCCGAACGGCTCGGCTGCGCGGTGATCCCGGTCTCCGGCGGCATGACCGAGCGGCAAGTGCAACTGATCACCGATTTCCAGCCGGACATCATCATGGTGACGCCGTCCTACATGCTGGCGATCCTCGACGAGTTCC
>JARRQH010000362.1:0-5202 GCA_037381985.1 Pseudolabrys sp. | reverse complement strand
CCTTCACCGACGCCGGGCGCTCGACCTCCTCGTAGTACTCGGGGATCGACAGGCAGCCTTCCTCGTAGGTGGACCGGTCCTCGGACGACCAGGTGACCTCCGGGTTGATGAACACCAGCGGGTCCTTGGGGTCGTCCTTCTTGGCGAGGTCCATGGTGACGATGCGCCGCGCGATACCGATCTGGATGGCGGCGAGCCCGATGCCGGGCGCCTCGTACATGGTCTCGAACATGTCGTCGACGAGCGCGTGCACGTCGGCGTCGATGGTCGTCACCGGCTCGGATTTCAGCCTGAGTTTCGGATCCGGGAGGATGAGAATGTCGCGAATGGCCATGGCAGGCGATGTAAGGGGTCGGCAGGCGGGGGTCAATGGAACCAATTACCGCCGCGAAATGCGCCCTTGAGCCCATCTCCCCGCCGCCCTACCGTTCGCTCTTCGTTCTCACCGCCCGAATCAGGCTAGAAGCAGGCCCATGCTGGAAACCCTGTCGCATACCGTGGACAGCCTCTCGCGCCTGCCGGCGCTTCAGCTGGCCGTGGGTGGCCTCGCGCTCCTGATCGCCGTTGGCATCATCGCGATCATCGTCATCCTGCTTCGCCCGCGCCAGCCCGTGAAGGACGTGGCGGCCGAGCAGCGCATCACCGACCTTCACGCCCGGCTCGACGCCATGGGCGGCTGGCTGCAAAATGCGCACGGGCAGCTGCAGCAGACCGTGAACATGCGGCTCGACGCGGTAACGCAGAACCTGGGCGAGTCGATGAAGACCTCGACCAAGCACACCACCGAGCACTTGCAGCAGCTGCACGCGCGGCTCGCGGTGATCGACAGCGCACAGAAGAACATCAGCGAGTTGGCGACCCACGTCACCACGCTGCAACAGGTGCTGGGCAGCAAGCAGAGCCGCGGCGCTTTCGGGCAGAGCCGCATGGAGATCATCATCCAGGACGGCCTGCCCAAGGATTGCTACGAATTCCAGGCGACGCTCTCCAACCGCTCGCGGCCGGACTGCTGCATCTATCTGCCCAACAGCCCGGCCCTCGTCGTCGATGCCAAGTTCCCGCTCGAGGCGGTGACCGCCTATCGCGAGGCGGAGAGCGACGAGGAGAAGAAGGCGGCGACCGCGCGTGTGCGCCAGGACATTGCCAAGCACATCGGCGACATAGCCGGCAAATACCTGATCCCTGGCGAGACCCAGGACATGGCACTGATGTTCGTGCCGTCGGAGTCGATCTACGCCGAGCTTTACGACAGTTTCGACGACCTGTTCCAGAAGGCCTATCGCGCCAAGGTCATCATCGTGTCGCCATCGCTGTTGATGCTCGCGATCCAGGTTATCCAGCAGATCCGACGCGACGAGCGCATGCGCCAGGCGGCGGATAAGATCCTGGTGGAGGTCGGACACCTGGTTGCCGACGTCGTTCGCCTGCGCGACCGGGTGGAGAACCTCGACAAGCACTTCGGCCAGACGGCCAAGGACATCGACCAGATCAAGATTTCCGCCGACAAGATCGTCAGCCGCGGCGAGAAGATCGCCGACGTGGAGTTCGACGGCGACGGCGGCAGCGCAGAGGTGATCCCGGCGCCGATCGGTAAGCTCGGGGCGGCGGGGTGAACCTGCTGAACATTGTGGTCATGGCGAAGCGGCGCGGCGAACGCAGCGCGCTCCCTCTCCCCGCCTGCGGGGAGAGCGACCGTCTTTCTGGTCAAGCGTTTTGTGGCTGCCATGGTTGTTTATCCCGCAGGATGGCGTTGAGGACGGTGAGGAGTTTTCGAGCCACGGCAATGATGGCGACGAGCTTAGGTTTGACGACCTTTCCTCGCACGCGGGGAGGTGAAAGCGGCCACGCCCCCGGAATGACAAGGACATAGAATGACCGCGCCGGACGACGCCAAGACCGAATCCGACCCGCAGCCCTCCCGCCTCGACGCCCTCGCGGTCTATTTCAAGCCGCGCGTCTTGATCGTGCTGCTGCTCGGCTTTTCCTCCGGGCTGCCGCTGGCGCTATGCAGTTCGACGCTGGCCGTTTGGCTGACCGAGCGCAACGTCGACATCAAGACCATCGGCCTGTTCTCGCTGGTGGGCCTGCCCTACACTTTCAAGTTCGTGTGGGCACCGCTGATCGACGCGCTCGACGTGCCGCTGCTGTCGCGCTGGTTCGGCCGCCGGCGCGGCTGGCTCGTCTTTACGCAGTTGCTGCTGATGGCGGCGATCGTCGCGCTGGGCCTCAGCGACCCGGACAAATCGCTGACCATGATCGTCATCGCCGCGGTGGTGCTGGCGACGGTGTCGGCCAGCCAGGACACCGTCATCGACGCCTTTCGCGTCGAGAGCCTTCCGGAGAACGAGCAGGCCGCCGGCATGGCGGGCTACGTCGCCGCCTACCGCATCGGCATGCTGGTGTCGGGCGCGGGCGTGCTGGTGCTGGTGGCCTGGCTGGAACGCAGCGGCACCACACCGGCCGCGGCGTGGAGCTGGGGCTATGCCGCCGCCGCAGTGTGCATCGTGGTCGGGCTGATCGCGACCATGCTGGCGCGCGAGCCCGACGCGCCCGACCTGCCTCCGCACGACGCCGCGCACAAGCCGCTCAAGCGGCTGGTCGAGACCGCGACGGGCGCCTTCGGCGAGTTCCTGTCGCGCAACGGCGCCGTCGTCATCCTGCTGTTCGTGGTGCTGTACAAATTCTGCGACGCCTTCGCCGGCGCGCTGACCGCAGCCTTCATCATCAAGCTCGGCTTCGACAAGGCGACCTATGCCGAGGTGGTGAAGGGCGTCGGGCTCGCCGCCGCGCTGATCGGCGGCTTCGCCGGCGGCGCCATCGCCCGCGCGCTGCCGATGTCGGCGAGCCTGTGGATCGGCGGCTTCCTGCAGATGTTTTCGAACTTCACGTTCTCATGGCTGGCGGTGATCGGCGTCAGCGTGCCGGCGCTGACCTTCACCATCATCGTTGAGAATTTCACCGGCGCCATCGGGACCGTGATCTTCGTCGCTTATCTGTCGGCGCTGTGCGGCGCACGCACCCATACTGCGACGCAATACGCGCTGCTCACCGCGCTGGCCTCGGTCGGGCGCACGGTGCTGTCGTCGGGCGGCGGTTTCATCGCCGACTCGACCGGCTGGTTGCTGGCGTGGCTGCAGACGCACGGGCATTTCACAGGGATGGTGGTGAAGAAGGGGTGACCCGTCATCCTGAGGTGACCGCCACAGGCGGCCCTCGAAGGATGATCGGCCGCAGAGTCCCGGGCCGTCGCCTTTCGAGGCTCGCGCTTCGCGCTCGCTCCTCAGGGTGACGGAGAAAAGCTAAAACAACGTGCGCTGTTTGATAGCCGCGGCGAGCGTGCCCTCGTCGAGATAATCGAGCTCGCCGCCGACCGGCACACCGTGCGCAAGCCGCGTCACCTTGACGTCGGCGTCCTGCAACAGCTCGGTGATGTAGTGCGCGGTGGTCTGGCCGTCGACGGTCGCGTTCAACGCCAGGATCGCCTCTTTCACCTCCGGCGCATGGCAACGGGTGACGAGCGCGTCGATGGTCAGGTCCTGCGGGCCGACGCCGTCGAGCGGCGACAGCGTGCCGCCGAGCACGTGATAACGCCCGTTGACCGCGTGCGCGCGCTCCAGCGCCCACAGGTCGGCGACGTCGGCGATCACCACGATGATCGACGGATCGCGGCGCGTGTCGGTGCAGACCGTGCACGGGTTCTGGGTGTCGATGTTGCCGCAGACCTTGCAGACCTCGATCTTGTCCATCGCGGTCTCGAGCGCGGCGGTGAGCGGCGCCATCAGCGCCTCGCGCTTCTTGATAAGATGCAGCGCCGCGCGCCGCGCCGAGCGGGGCCCGAGACCCGGCAGGCGCGCCAGCAACTGGATGAGACGTTCGATTTCAGGTCCGGCGACGGCGGTGGCCATGGTGTTGCTTGATGCGTTCCGAGGCGAAGCGGTTCTGGCGTCCCCTCCCCCACAAGGGGGGAGCATGCTTTGCCGCGTCACAAGTTCTGCGAATAGAGCTCCATCACCCGAACGGGTTGGGCATGCCGGGCGGCAGCTTGAGGCCGCCGGTAAGCGCCTTCATGCGCTCCTGCATCTCGGCTTCCGCCTTGCGGCGCGCGTCGGCATGGGCGGCAACCAGCAGGTCTTCGAGGATTTCCTTTTCCGACGGCTGCATCAGCGAATCGTCGACCTTGATGCCTTTCAAGTCGCCCTTGGCGGTGAGCTTGACCGTGACCATGCCGCCGCCGGCCGTGCCTTCGACCTCGACGGTATCGAGCTCGGCCTGCATCTCCTGCATCTTGGACTGGAACTCGGCGGCCTGTTTCATCAGGCCCATAAAATCAGCCATTGGTTAGTCCTCGTCTTCTTCGGGCGGCGGCGCGATCACCTCTTCCGCTTCCGCCGGCGGCGGCTGCGTGACGCCGACGATGGTGGCGCCGGGAAAGCGGTTCATCACCGCCTGCACCAGCGGATCGGCCGCGACGCCGCGCTTGATCTCGGCGTCCTGCGCCTCGGCCTGGGCGCGCAAGGTCGGCTCGCCCTGTTCCTTCGACACCACGACGATCCAGCGCTTGCCGGTCCAATCGGTGAGCTTGCGCTGCAGCTCGTGCACCAGCCCCTTGGCGGCGCTTTGTTCGAGCGCGACCTCGAGCTGGCCGTCCTCGCAGCGCACCAGCCGCACGTCGCGCTCCAGCGCGAGCTTCATGTTGATGTCACGCTGCTCGACGGCAAGCGCCACCACGTCGGCGAAGGTGTTGAGCGCGCGAGTCGGCGCCTGGTCGGCGATCGGATCGGCCGCCGGCCGCGGCGACACCGCGGCGGAGGCGCGGGGCGCGCCGCGCGGCGCATCGTAACGCGGCGCCGCGCTCGACGCAGAGGCCTGCACGCCACCACCGCCGTTGCCCTGCGGCGCAGACGCGGGAACGGAAACGCTGCCGCCCTCGCCTAGCGTGCGGATCACCTCATCCGGCGTCGGCAGGTCGGCAGCATAGGCCAGACGCACCAATACCATTTCCGCCGCGGCGACCGGCCGGCCCGAGACCTGAACCTCCGATATGCCCTTCAGAAGCATCTGCCAGGTGCGCGACAGCACGCGCATCGACAGCTTGGTCGCGAAGTCGCGGCCGCGGGTGCGCTCGGCTTCCGACAGCGACACGTCATCTGCAACGGCGGGCACCACCTTCACGCGGGTGACGAAATGGGTGAACTCGGCGAG
>JARRQH010000361.1:0-6064 GCA_037381985.1 Pseudolabrys sp. | reverse complement strand
GGGGATCAAATGTCAAATTCGCTCCACTAGGCCGGTCCCGGTCGCGCGGCCGGCCGCTTTCTCTTCACGCGAATTTTCGTTGCGGGCGAGTGCAACGGCGCGTACATCCGCCGCCATGCGCATTCCCCGGCTTGTTGCCGCTCTTTTCCTCGGCCTAGTGCTTCCCGGATTGGTGATGGCCGCCGCCTCGCTGCGGGCGGCGCCGTCCAAGTCATTGGAGATCGTCAGCAAGACCGGCGTGCATGTGTTCTCGGTCACGCTCGCCGAGACCTCGGCCCAGCGCGAGAAGGGCCTGATGTTCGTCAAGCACCTGCCGGACGGGCAGGGCATGCTGTTCGACTTCAAGGGCGAGCAGGACATCGCCATGTGGATGAAGAACACCTACATCCCGCTCGACATGCTGTTCATCCGCGGTGACGGCCGCATCGCCCGCATCGCCGCGAACACCACGCCGATGTCGACCGCCATCATCCCCTCGGTCGTCCCGGTGCGGGCGGTGCTGGAAGTCGCCGGCGGCACCTGCGCCAGGTTGGGGATCAGGCAGGGCGATCGGGTGTTTTTCCGATCTTCAACGGCCGTTGAGGTCCGGTTGCCGCCTCAAGCGCGAGCGTGTATCGAACGCGCCTGGGCGTCATCTGTGACGTTTCCGGGAGAGGCGGGAACCGGCTGGCCGTTCCCGTGAGGCGCCGAAGGCATCGGGCGCCGTAGAGCTCTCCGGCGGGGCATAGCGCAGTCTGGTAGCGCGTCTGGTTTGGGACCAGAAGGTCGCAGGTTCGAATCCTGCTGCCCCGACCAAATCTCCCCCCTCACTGCCGTAAGCGCGTTGCGTCGGTTCAATCGACAGCAAGATCGAAACACTTTTCCCCAAGATAACGCTGGGTCGGCGCGTCGTGCGCAAGATCAAATAATAATCAGCATTTTCTCTAAATAAGACAGTATTCTTTCGTGCGAATGTACATAGAAAATGAGTTTCGAAGATCATAATAAATGATCTATCCTTGAGCGTGCGTATCGAATACATGGAAAGCATGTGACGCGCGCGTCAAATGCTGTGTAACATGCATGCCTAATAGTCCTAACTTGCATAACGAGCTTGGCTTGGGGGGACCGTTAGGGGGAGACGAAGTCATGGTCTCTGTGTCGGTCGGCGGTTGATCATGCCGACCATCGCGATGTCAGCTCAGTTCGTTCGGCAGGCGACCTGCACACCGGGCCGCAAGAAGACCGACTATTTCGACCTCGGTCAGCGCGGCTTCATGCTCGAAGTGCGCTCTTCCGGTGGCAAGACCTATTATCAGCGCTACACCGACGACCGTGGGCGCGAGCGCCAGTACAAGATCGGCCCGGCCGACGTCCTCAGCCTGGAGCAGGCCCGTCGCAAGGCGCGCCAGGTTGTGGCCGAGGCGCTGCTGGGGGCGGACCCGCAGCAGAAGCGGCGCGAGATGCGGGCGGTGCCGCTGCTCAGGGATTTCGTGGCCGAGCGCTACCTGCCGTATGTGCGTACCTACAAGACCAGTTGGCAGACCGACGAGACGGTGCTGCGCATCCACATCCTGCCCAAGCTCGGCGCGCTCGCCCTCGACGAAATCAAGACCGACGCCATCTCGGCGCTGGTCAACGGCATGCGGGAGGACGGCTACGCTTCCGGCACCATGAACCGGGTGATCGTGATCCTGCGCTACATGTACAATCTCGGCCGCAAGTGGAAGGTGCCGGGTGTCGTCGACAACCCGGCCGCCGGTCTGACCGCGGGGCCGGACGTGCAGCGCAACCGCTTCCTCACCGAGGACGAAGTGGAAGCGCTGGTGCGTTCGCTGCACGTCGACGAGAACCAGACCGCCGCCCGCGCCATCTTGCTCTTGCTGCTCACCGGCGCGCGCCGCAACGAGATCACCCACGCCAAGTGGGATTACGTCGACTGGAACAACAAGACGCTGCTGGTGCCGAAGTCGAAATCGGGCCGTCCCCGCGCGATCGCGCTTAACCAGTCGGCGATCGCCTTGCTTGCGGCCATGCCGCGCCTGGACGGCAACCCATACATCTTTCCATCGTCGGTGACCGGGCGGCCGCCGGCCTCGCTTTTTTTCCCGTGGGACCGAATCCGCGAGCGCGCCGGTTTGACCGATGTGCGCCTGCACGATCTGCGGCATTCCTTCGCCAGCTTCCTGGTCAACCGCGGGGTGTCGCTCTACGTGGTGCAGGGGCTGCTCGGTCATCTGCATGCGCGCACCACCCAGCGTTAGGCGCATCTGACGCGAGAGACCCTGAGTGATGCGGCCGACCTTATCCAGCAGGTCGTTACGATGCCCGCCTTCGACCCGCCCGCCGTCAGCGAGCGCAACGAAGCACAGCGGCCCGCGCCCGCCATCCGGCGGTTGACCTGACGTTCCCCATCATTCGATCGTCGTGATCTGAGGCGCGCGTACGCGGCGTCCGCGCGGGTGTGCGCCGCCCCTGCGCTTGCCGATTAGCAATCCCTTGTCGTCGATGCTCGCGCGTGCCGTTCGCGGCGCGTGCCGGATGCTGTCGCCCGTGTTGCATCGGCGTTTGCGGCACCTATCCCAGGCTATACCCAGTGCGTGTCTCCGCTAGGTCCGCATGGGCGCTGAGGATCCGGGTTCGATGGCAATGGGTTGACTTTCCGCCCGACCCAGACGCCCCCCAGTTGGCGAGGGTACGCCGCGGGCGCGAAACCGGGGGCATCCGGCGCGCGTAGCGCGCCGCCATTGGCCTTGCTGTGCGGCCTTGCACCGAACTCCTCCAGTACGTGAAGATTTGCAGCCTTTATGGTGCCGGGTTCTACTACATCCCGGGCACCGATACCTGCCTGAAGATCGGCGGGTTCGTCCGTGCGGAAATGAATGTCCACGCCGGCGGCTCGCTCACGGCGTATCAGAACGGTGGCATCACCGCCGACGCGCGTTCGCAGACCGCCTACGGCACCCTGCGCGCGTTCGTGTACATGGCGCCGACCAACACGAACCACAGCGGCGCGTACAACAAAGTGTACTCGCCGGCGGGCTTCATCCAGTGGGCCGGCTTCACGTTCGGTGTGACGGACTCGTTCTTCTCGTTCGACGGCCAGGGCTACACCAACGGTTCGCTGTGGGCGGCCAACAACGACCCCAACGGCATGCCGCTGTTCGCCTACACCGCCCAGTTCGGCAACGGTCTGTCGGCCTCGCTGTCGGTGGAAGACACCAACGGCCGTCGCACGGCGGTCCTCGGCAACTCGCAGACCTACGCCGGCCGCGAGTGGCCGGACCTGGTCGGCAATCTGCGGATCGACCAGGCCTGGGGCAGCGCTCAGATCATGGGTGCGCTGCATAACGTCCACACCTACGACAATGCTGCGGGTGCGACGGCGTCGAATGAGCAGCACAAGCTCGGCTACGCTCTCGGTGCCGGCGTGAAGTTCAACCTGCCCATGCTGGGCCATGGCGACTACGTGCAGGGCCAGTTCACCTACATGAAGGGTGCTCTGGGCTACATGGCGTCGAACGAAAGTGCGCCTAGCGGCGGTAAAGACCCAGCCAGTTCGTTCCTGCTCGGCACGGGCGACAACTACGGCAACACGAACGCGCTCAGGGCGAACAAACTTGCCTATGGCGACCTGTTCGACGCCGTCGGCACCAACGCCGGTGGCGGTCTCGACCTGACGACCGCCTGGGGCCTGACCGCCGGTTACGAGCATCACTGGAACCCGATGTGGAAGACCTCGCTGTACGGTTCGTACGCGAAGATCGACTACAGCAGCGCCGCGAGCGCCGCTCTGATCGCTGCCAAGAATCTCGGCACCACCGGTGACGCGGACTTCGACATCTGGCAGATCGGTTCGCGCACGGTGTGGACGCCGGTCCACAACCTCGACTTCAGCGTCGACCTCGTCTACTCGCAGGTCGATACGGCCTTCAAGGGCCAGGCTGTTAAGGGTGGCGGCACCTACGGGGATATCGGCTTCCTGTCCGGTATCTTCCGCGTGCAGCGCAACTTCTGATCGGCTGAGCTGATCGAGCCTAAGACCCCCGGCGGGAAACCGCCGGGGGTTTTCTTTTGAGATCTGGTCCGCGGGGCCGACTTCCTCGTGGAGCGCGGGCTCGGGCGCGGTGCACCCGCGGGTGGCGAGCGCCGCATTGCCAGGGTGACGGCTTCGCCCTATACCGGCGTCATCCATTGTCCGAGGCGAATGCAGACATGACCGCACGCATCTACAAGCCGTCCAAGACCGCCATGCAATCCGGCCTCGCCAACACCAAGGCCTGGGTGCTCGATTACGCGCCCGAGCAGCCGCGTCAGGTGGAGCCGCTGATGGGCTGGACCTCCTCCGGCGATATGCGCCAGCAGGTGCGCCTGCGCTTCGCCAGCAAGGAGGAGGCGGTGGCCTATTGCGAGCGCGAGGGTATCGCCTATCAGGTGTTCGAGGCCAAGCCGGCCGCGCGGCGCGCCATCTCCTATTCGGACAATTTCGCCTTCAAGCGCCGCGACGCCTGGACGCACTAGGTCGCTCCGAATGAGTTCGCTCAGAACGGGCGGGGAGGGCTGTTCGCGTCACGCAACGTGACGGCTGGCGACCCCGATAGGATTCGAAGCGGCGAAACTCAGCCTAGACTTGGCCACGCCGCCCCGACCAAGGGCTCCCGAACGCGATGAACGCCGCCGAAAAGCGATACCAGGAGGCTCTCGCGGCGCTGAACGCGCGGCGGTTCGCCGATGCCGAAACGCAGTTCCGGCGTTTCCTGAAGGACCATCCGAGCCATGTCGGCGCGCTCAATCTGTTGACCATCACCCTCATGAGCATGCAGCGCTTCGCCGAGGCCGAGCCGGTCATCGCGCGGGCGGTCAAGCTCAACCAGGGCTCGGATGTCTCGTTCTACAATTACGGCTTGATCCTGAAGCAGCTCGGCAAGCCGAAAGAGGCGGTGGCGCAATTCAACCAAGCGCTGCGTCTGAACCCGTCCGTCCCCGACACCTGGAACAACCGCGGGGCAGCGCGCAATGACATCGGCCACTATCAAGACGCGCTCGCGGACTTCGATCGAGCAATCGCGCTCGGTCCCGACAATGCGGCGGCCTACGCCAACAAGGGCCGCGCGTTTGGCGCACTACAACGCTACGATGAAGCGCTCGCCGCCTGCGACAAGGCGCTGGCGCTCAATCCGCGCCTGGCGGAAGCCTGGGTCGGCCGCGGCGCGGCGCTGGCCGCGCTCGACCGGTCCGACGAGGCCTTCGCCGCCTACGACCAGGCGCTTGCCGTCGACCCGACCCTGGCCGACGCGTATGCCGGCATCGGCAACACGCTGCGGGACATGGGGCGCATCGAGGAAGCGCGGGAGGCCTATCGCAAGGCGGCCGTGCTCGCGCCGACGGGCGGCGAATTCTTCAATCTCTATACCGGTGTCGGCAAGGTTTCGGCAGACGAGCCGCTCCTCGCCACGATGGAGGCGCTGAGCGCCAACGAGACGGCGTCGCCGATCGACCGCATGTGTGCCGACTTCGCGCTCGGCAAGGCCTACGCCGACATCGGCGACCACGAGCGCGCTTTCTTCCATTGGCTCAGCGGCAATGCGCTCAAGCGCCGGCAGATCGATTACGACGCCGCGGCCGCGGCCGCCCAGTTCGCCGATGTCGAAGGCGTTTTCACGCCGGCCCTGATCGAGGTCAAGCGCGGCAATGGCGATCCGTCGACGCTGCCGATCTTCGTCCTCGGTATGCCGCGCTCTGGAACCACGCTGGTGGAGCAGATCCTCTCCAGCCATCCGGCGGTGCACGGCGCCGGCGAACTGGGCGCGTTTGGCGGCCTCCTCGATGAGGCCGTCAACGACACCGGCAGCCAGCGCCCGTATCCGCACGGCGTCACCGATCTCGACGGCGCGGCGATTCATGACATCGGCGCACGCTACGTCGCCGCCCTCGCCAAGCTCGCGCCCGAAGCCGCGCGCGTGACAGACAAGCTGCCGGCCAACTTCCTGTACATCGGGGCGATCCACCTGGCGCTGCCGAACGCCAAAATCGTCCACACCGTGCGCAACCCGGTCGACACCTGCTTGTCGTGTTTTTCCCATCT
>JARRQH010000360.1:0-3191 GCA_037381985.1 Pseudolabrys sp. | reverse complement strand
GGTTCTCGACGGCGGTCCGACGGCGGTGGGCGTGGAGTCGACCATCGTCGCCTGTCTCGACCGCCCTACCCTGCTGCGGCCTGGCGGCGTGCCGCGCGCCGACATCGAGCGCGTGCTCGGCGCGCCGCTCGCGACGCCGGCCCCCGCTGGCGGCGAGGCGCCGGTCGCCCCGGGCATGCTCTCCTCGCATTACGCGCCCCGGGCGCGCGTGCGGCTGAACGCGGAAAGCCCACGCGACGGCGAAGCCCTGCTCGCCTTCGGCCTGGCGCCGGCCTGGCCGGCAGAGATGATGCGCAACCTGTCGCCGCGTCGCGACTTGGTGGAAGCCGCCGCCAACCTGTTCTCGCATCTGCGTGCGCTCGACGCGTGCGGCGCCGAGACCATCGCCGTCATGCCGATCCGGTCCGAAGGCCTGGGCGAGGCCATCAACGATCGGCTGCAACGGGCGGCCGCGCCGAAAGACTGATTGAAGCGGATCCGACAACCGCAAAGTCACAGGCGATGACGGGCAGCGCGCAATGCGCCGCCGGCACTCAGAACAATGCGCCCTGCCCGTCGTTCTTTTTGTCCTTGGTGCGCTTGGCCCGCGCCGGTTTGCGCTCCGGCTTTGGCGCGGACGCGGCATTCACATCGACCGGCTCCAGCAGACGGGCGTTGTCGTTGGCGGTGCGGTTGACCGCGGTCGACACCGGATAGGTCTCGAGCAGGCCTTCCGGCGCCGACGCGATCAGCGCCGCGGCGGCCGTCGCGTCGACATTGGCGCAGTCGAGCCAAAAATCGAAAGCGTCCTGCGGCACGATCACGGGCATGCGGTCGTGGATGTCGGCGAGCAGCCGGTTGGCGCGGGTGGTGATGATGGTGGCGCTGTCGACCTCCTCGCCGTTCGGCCCTTCCCAGGTCTCCCACAGGCCGGCGAAGGCGAGCGGCACGCCGGATTTGGCATGGATGTAATAAGGCTGCTTGCGCCCACCCGCTGCCTGCCATTCGTAGAAGCCGTCGGCGGGGATGAGGCAGCGCCGCCGCTTCATGGCGTTGCGGAAAGCCGGCTTGTCGGTGACGGACTCGCCGCGCGCGTTGATGAGCAGCGCGAAGTCGTTCGGATCCTTGACCCAGGACGGAATGAGACCCCAGCGTACCAGCGCGAAATGACGCTCGCCCTGCTCGAGGCGGACGATAGGGACCGGCTGGGTCGGTACGATATTATAGCGCGGCGGAAAATTGGGCTGCTCGCCGTAGCCGAACAGCGCCCGATAGGCTTCCGGCGCCGAGGTGATGGTGTAGCGGCCGCACATCCTGCTCGCTCGTCATGCGTTCGTTCGCGCCGGTCCCACGCCGGACCGTACCCCCGCGCCCGTTTAATCACAACTTAACCCGCGCGCGAGATATCAATCGTCAACCGTGTATTGGAACATCGGTGCTATCGGAGATGGGACAACGGAGCGGCGTGGCAGCGGCGGCAGCCGACGCGGACCCGGCCGATCGGGCCGGTGAGGCCGGGCGCCTGGCCGCGGCCAACATCAACCCGGTGACGGGGCTCGCCACCGACTATCTCAACCATTTCAACGAAGCGATCATGCTGCTCGAGATGCTGCCGAGCGCACCCGAGTTCCGTGACGATATTCTGCGCTGGCGGCCGGTGAGCTACCGCGAGCATTTCGCGGGCTCGCGGTCCGAGACGCGTGACGCGGCCATCGCCGCCTACGACCGCGCCGACCCGCGCCTGCGCGCCGAGCTGGAGGCGCTGACCGACGCCATGACCTTGATGTTGACCGCGACCCGTTCCGCTTTGCTCGCCGACCCGCCGCCGGCCGGCATTAACGCGCTGGCGCGGCGGACCGTCGCCGCCTTGAAGCCGCTGGTGACGCTCGCCGGCGCGCTGATCAACGGCGAGGCACGGCACGGCCAGACGCAGGCCGCGGTCGACGACCTGATGAGGTCTTGAGGCCCGTGGCCGATTCCCGCCGCTATCCGAGCCGCCCCTATCTCGCCGTCAGCGCGGCGATCGTGCGCGACGGCAAGGTGCTGGTGGTGCGCCGTGCGCGCAAGCCGGCGCTCAAGCTCTACACCTTGCCGGGAGGCGGCGTCGAAATCGGCGAAACGCTGCACGAGGCGGTGATGCGCGAGGTGCGCGAGGAGACCGGGCTCGACGTCGAGCCGGTCGCGCTTGCCGGCGAGCGCGAGGTGATCGTGCGCGACGCGCAAGGCCAGGTGGAGCGGCATTTCGTGATCCTGTGCTTTGCCGCGCGCTGGCGCGCCGGCGAACCGGTGCTGAACGAAGAGCTCGACGACGCGCGCTGGATCGACCCCGCCGAGATCGCGGACAAGATCGGGCACTTGCGCACCACCGAGGGCCTCGCCGAGATCGTCGTGGCGGCCATGGCACGGCTCGCCGGCAGGCCTTGAGATTACGGCAAAGATTCAAGCTGAACGCCGGCCGCGGCGATCACCGCCTTGCGGTCGCCCCAGAGCGGGCGCATATGGGACGGCGCTGGAGCGTTTCCAGGCGAGGTAGGGACCGGTTCGCCGTCCGGAAACGCGACAAACCCAAGGCTTAGGCATCGCCCCGTGAAGAAGCCGTTCGCCATCGCCGCCGTGCTGCTCTGCCTTTCGGCCGTGCCGCTGTATGCGGATAACCAGCCGGCGCCGCCGCCGCCCAACCGCTCGGCGCCGTTCGACCACAACCTCGAGCGGCTCGCCGAGATCCTCGGCGCGTTACACTATCTGCGCCCCATGTGCGGCGCCCATGACGGCGGACGCTGGCGCAGCGAGATGAAGGCGCTGCTCGCCGCCGAGGCGCCGAGCGGCGAACGGCGGCGCAAGTTCGTCGCCAGCTTCAATCGTGGTTACCGCGGCTTTCAGCAGACCTATCGTACCTGCACGCCGGCCGCTTCCATCGCCATCCGCCGCTATCTCCAGGAAGGCGCCCGCATCGCCCACGATATCGGCGCGCGGTACCCCAATTAGCGGCGCTTGATGCGCGGCATTTGCCGGCGCCGATTAACCTTTCCGCAAGAACTGGGGGCCGGACGCCGCGACCGCGTGCTAGCGTCCTTGTCACACATTGACGGATCGGGGGCCGGCATCTGGGCGGATGCCAAGGGGTAACGATGGATACGACAGGGCGGACAAGCGAGCCGCACGAGCCGGTGAACGACCGCGAGCAGAAGCGGGTCGCCCTCGGCTATCTGCAG
>JARRQH010000359.1:0-3194 GCA_037381985.1 Pseudolabrys sp. | reverse complement strand
GCCGGAGATTTCCGGCGCCGTTTTCGTTTTGCGGGGATCAAACCCCGAGCGTCACGCGCACGATTTCCGGCGGCACGCCCAGGCGGAGCGGCACCTGGGAGCAGCCCAGCCCCCCCGAAACGATCATGTGCCGGTCGCGCTCGACGATGTGCCCATAGGCGAAGCGCGCGCCGTATTTCGACGGTACCCAGGTCGGCGGCACAAACGGAAAGCGCACCTGGCCGCCATGGGTGTGGCCGGCGAGCGTCAGCGATACGCGCTTCGGCACATCGACGAAGATATCCGGCTCGTGCACCATCAGGATCGCCGGATCGTCGGTGGTGAGGCGCGCGAGCGTTCCGGCCAAGTCGTCGACACCGCGGAACACGCCCGGCGACACCCAGTGCGCGAGCTGGTCGCCGAGCCCCGCGAGCCAGACCTTGCCGCCGGGGGCGTCGAGCAGCACGGCGTCGTTCTGCATCGCCGGGATGCCGACGTTATGCAGCGCTTTGCGCACGCCGGCGATGTCGTACCACCAGTCGTGATTGCCGTAGATGGCGTAGGTGCCGAGCGGCGCCTTGAGACGCGCAAGCTCGCCGGCCCAGGCCGGCGGCGGGACGTGCTCGGTGACGAAACGGTGGGTGGCGAAGAAATCGCCCAGCAGCACCACGAGGTCGCTCTTGAGCGCATTGCCGGCATCGACCACCTGACGCACGCGCGCGAGCCCCATGTTGGGGCCGCCGGCGTGCAGGTCGGCGATCACCGTGATGGTGAGCGTCTGGCCCTTGCGCCAGCCGGGCGGGGTCAGCCGATAATCGGTGACGATGAGCTGGTCGGCGGCCTCCTCGAGGGCATAGGTGGCGGTACCCGGCAGCACCAGCCCGGCGGCGCCGGCCGCGCTCAAGCCGCCCGTGATCAGGCGGCGGCGGGTCATGCCGCCGCGCGGCGCGGGCCCGGAGGGTGCGAAAGGGCTGGTGGTATCGACGGTCATTGGCACAGGGGCTTACAGCACAAGCGTGAACGGAGAGTGGACCCGATCTCAGAAAGTCGAGCCCTTTGTGGCCGGCGCGGCGGCGGGGGATACGGCCGCCGGACGCGGACGCGGCAGCGGCACCGGGGCTTTCGGGGCCGACGTCAGCACCTGCCACTCGCAGATGCGGTAGCCATTGTGGCGCACGATGTCGTCGAGATGAACGTGGCCGGAATGATAGCGTTCGCCCGGCCCGAGCACGGTGGTAAAGCGGCGGCAGGCGGCGTCGCGCCACGCGATGCGCATTGCCTTATTTACCTTGGGGTCGGTGAGGTCGAAGCGGCGGCCGTCGGCGAGCGTGAAAGCGCGCACGTCGAGGGCGTTGCCGTGGGCGTGCTCGGAAAGCTTGGCGCCGGGAATGCGGTTGCGGGTGCGGCATTCGTAGGAGTCGTAGTTCTCGAGCCTCGCCAGATGCGCGCCGCGCAACTTCCCGCCAGCCTTGGTCCCGGCCGCCTCATTCCCGCCAGCCTTGGCCAGCGCCGGCGCGACCGCCTCGCGCACCCAGCCGGCCACGGATTCCGCCATCGGGCATGTCAGCAGCGCCGCCGGACGGACGCTGACCTCGGTGTTGTCCAGCAGCCGGATGGCCGCGATGCGCACCAGGTCGTGTCCGCCGCAGGCGCCGGGGCCGATCAGGCGCGGCATCAGCTTGATCGTGGCGATATGGGCGAGGCGCGTGTCGCACGCCGTCGGCGCGCTGGTGATGGTAGCGGGATCGATGCCGAGCCCGGCGAAGGGATCGGCGGGAAGCCAAGATGCAGGTGCCGCAGGTGGCTCGGGCAGCGCAACCGCCGGCGCCGGGCGCGGCCGCGGCAAAGGTATGTTGGGTATGGGATTGGGTATGGGCGCGAGCACGCCGCCGGCCGCCAGCGCCGCACCGGAGCTTATCGCAACTGCGAAAAGAACGGGGATGAGCCTCATTGAAGCGGTTTCTCGCACGATTGCGACATTTTTGGACACTCTAGACGCTTGGCGGGCTGGGGAACCGTTGCGTTCGCCTGTGTGGACGATAACCTTGGGCCAAACAACGGCTGGCGAGAGGCCAGCCCCATGCAAGAACGGTGGCGGCCCACGACCGCGCCGTAAGGAATCCTGGAGAGGAAAAAAGAAAATGTTCGGATTGATGCAGGATTGGCCCCTGCTCTGCCATCGTATCATCGACCACGCCGCCACGTTCCACGGCGAGCGCAGGGTGATCACCCGCACGGTCGAAGGCCCGATCGTCGAGACCAATTACGCCGAAATTCGCCAGCGCGCGCTGAAGATGGCCAAGCGCCTGGAGAAGGACGGCATCACGTTCGGGGACCGCGTCGCCACCATGGCCTGGAACACCGCGCGGCACCTGGAGACCTGGTACGGCATCCTCGGGATCGGCGCGGTCTACCACACGGTGAACCCGCGCCTCTTCCCCGACCAGATCGCCTGGATCGTCAATCACGCGGAAGACCGCATGATGATTGCCGACCTTACCTTCGTGCCGCTGCTGGAGAAGATCGCCGACAAGCTGCCGACCATCGAGCGCTACGTCATTATGACCGACGGCGCACACATGCCGCAGACCAGCCTGAAGAACGCGGTCGCCTATGAAGACTGGATCGCGGAAGTGGACAGCGATTTCGCCTGGAAGGAGTTCGACGAGAACACCGCAGCCGGCATGTGCTACACGTCAGGCACGACCGGCAACCCCAAGGGCGTGCTCTATTCGCACCGCTCCAACGTGCTGCACGCCTTCATCGCCGCGCTGCCCGATTCCAAGGGCATCTCGTCGCGCGACGTGGTGCTGCCGGTGGTGCCACTGTTCCACGCCAACGGCTGGGGGCTCGCCTTCTCCGCGCCGATGACCGGCGCCAGCCTGGTGATGCCGGGTCCTAAGATGGACGGCGCCTCGATCTACGAGCTACTCAATACCTACAAGGTCACCTTCACCGCCGCGGTGCCGACGGTATGGTTGATGCTGCTGCAGGACCTGGAAAAGACCGGCGAGAAGCTGCCTTATCTGAAGCGCGTGGTAATCGGCGGCTCGGCCTGCCCGCGCGCCATGGCCAAGACCTTCGAGGAGCATTATGGCGTCGAGGTGATCCATGCCTGGGGCATGACCGAGATGAGTCCGCTCGGCTCGCTCTGCAGCATGAAACCGGAATACGCTGGGCTCACCGGCGACGCGCGCCTCGACATCCAGCAGAAG
>JARRQH010000358.1:0-4226 GCA_037381985.1 Pseudolabrys sp. | reverse complement strand
AACGCTTTGTCGAGCGCGTCCAACTCACCCAGCATCCACGCGCTGAATGCGACGCCGCCCGGCATGGTCTCGGTCACCGGCACGACCGGCACCTTGGCTTTCTTGGCGATGGCGATCAGCCGGTCGGTGAGCTTGTCGGACACCTGCTTGTTGTAGATCAGCGCCCGCACCTTGTGCTGCTTGAGGTCGTTCTCGAAGGCGGCGAGGTCGCGCGCGCTCGGCTCAGTGTCGTTCATCACCGCGGTCTGGAAACGCTCATTGCGCATGGTCAGGCCGACCGCCGCCGCCATGTAGCCGAACACCGGTTCGGTCGCCGTCACCGGCAGGCCCTTGAACTTGGCGCGCAGGGCGACGGCGCGCTTTTTGATGCGCGCGAGCGACGCGAGCGTATCCTTGAGCCGATCGGCATAGTCGGACGCATGGGCTGGATCGGCCTTGGTGAGCGCGGCGGCGAGCGCGACGGCCACCTTCGGCATGGTGGCGGGGTCATACCACAGATGCGGATTGTCGCCCGCCTTGTGGCCGGTGAGGGCAGCGACGTTGATGACAACGCGACCCGGCCGCGGCGAGGCCTTCAAGAGCTTGGCCATCCAGGGATCGTAGTCGGCGCCGTTGAGAATGACGACGCTGGCGTCGGCGATCTGGCGCGCTACAGCGGGCGAGGCCTCGAACAGGTGCGGGTCCTGCTCCGGGTTGTTGAGGATGCTGGTGACCGCCACCTGCAGGCCGCCGATGCGATGGGCGATGGCGCCGTAGAAGTTCTCCGCCGCCACCACCTTGACCGCGCCGGTCTCGGCGCGGGCGGCCGAAGCCGCGGCCAGGCCCAAGGCGGACGTCAAGGCCAGAGTCAGCGCGAAAACAAGTGAAACGGTACGAAAAGCAGCAAAGACGGGCTCGGTCGACCTTTTCATAGTGGATTTCCCTTCATTGTCAGTAATACTCAGTCCGACCAGCAACATGTAATATTATAACATTTCAGTGGCAAGCCCGACCGAGGCGTTCCCGATGATATGATCCAAATCATAGGGCGCGCCGCGCGAGCGCCGTAGCGTCGGCGCCATCATGCGCAAACGCACCGAGGTCACGACCGCGATGAAGTCGATCGCTGTACTCAGCCTGCTGGCCGGGCTTCTGTTGGCGGGCGTGTTGGCCGTGGCGCCGCTGGCGTGGGGTCTGCACGACGCGTCCATGCATCACGTGCAGCAAGGCGTGCCCACACAGGCGCAGCCCATGCCGATGCCGCGGGGCGACCTGTCGCCCGATACGCGCGAGCTGGTGCATTTCCCCGCGCCGTTGCGCGACCACACGCTCGCCGGCATGCGCGACCATCTACTGACGCTGCAGCGGATCCAGGCGGCGCTCGCCGCCGGCCAGTACGACGATGCTGCCAAGCTGGCCGAGCGGCGGCTGGGCCTCAGTTCATTCGGGCTGCACGAGGCGCATCAGGTCGCCAAGTACATGCCCAAGGGCATGGCCGAAGCCGGCACCGCTATGCATCGTGCCGCCAGCCGCTTCGCCATCGCCGCGCAGACCGCGGGCGCCACCGGCGACGTAAAGCCAGCGCTCGAAGCGCTTTCGCAGGTGACCCACGCCTGCGTGTGGTGCCACGCTGGCTATCGGCTGCAGTAGCGCATGATCCCGAAAAAGCCTGTCCCCGACCTGATCGGGGATGGGAACCGGTTTTCGGATAAGATCATGCGCAGCCAAATTATGTTGGGAAGGCATAGCGACCCAACCTGAAAGGACGATGTCTCACGTCCGGCGTTTGCCCAAGTACACCGTCTGGGTGAACGGCTTGTCCTGCAGCGGATTGTGGAAGGTCACTTCGTCCGCGCGCGCTTCCGCGAACACGGCGGCAAGGCGCGCAGTGAAAGTGTTGTCTGGCCGGTCGTTGGACCACAGGCCGAACACGCCGCCGGGTTTCAGGTGCCTAGTGAGCCGCGCCAATCCCGCTTCGCTATAGAAGGCGGCGCTGCGGTCGTCGAGCAGCGCTTCCGGCGAATGGTCGATGTCGACCAGCACCGCGTCGAAGCGGCGGCCCGGCGCGTCCGGGTCGAAGCCGGCGTCGGATGCCGCCAGCGTGAAGAAGTCGCCTTGCACCAGGCGGCAGCGCGGATCGCCGGTGAGCTCAGGGCCAAGCGGCACCAGCCCCTCGCGGTGCCAGTCGATCACCGGTTCGAGCGCTTCGACCACGATCAGCGCGCCGACCGTGTCGCGCTCGAGCACGGCTTGCGCGGTGTAGCCGAGCCCCAGTCCGCCGACCACGACCGAAAGATTGTCGCCTTCGAGCGCCGCCAGGCCGAGGCGGGCGAGCGCGATCTCGGAAGCGGTGAACAGGCTCGACATCAGGAACTCGTCGCCGAGCTTGATCTCGTAGACGTCGACGCCGAGCCGCAATTCCTTGCGTCGGCGCAGGCTGACCGCGCCGATCGGCGTCGGGCGATAATCGAGCTCTTCGAACAGCGCGCTCAGTCGGGTGCCAATGCTGTTCGCGCCTAGGTGCTCTCGGTCGTCACGAGAATACGTACGCCATCAGGATAACGAAGCCGGTGATCGCGATCATGGCGTGAAGGCCGATCAGCGTCGTGTTCGGGATACGCCGGCGCCAGCGCGCCGCCAACAGCCCGCCGCCGAACAGCGCCGCCACCACGAACAGCGTCGCGGCGATGCTGCCGAACGCGGCGGTGCCCTGTCCGAGACCGTGCGGCGGTCCCCGTAGCGCCATCAGCAGCAGGCCGAAGCCGCCGAGCGCGAACACGGCATGCAGCGCCGCCAACGGCCACGGCGGCAGCTTCTTGCTCGTCGGTGGCTTCTCGGCCTTGGCGGCGTCAGCCCGGGCATTCGACGCATTGGCGAAATGCATGACGGCAAGCAGCGCGCCGATGAGAACGGCGACCAGAAGAACGTAAAAGGCGGCATTAAGCATGGCGGCTAGGTGTAACGTGAGGAGAAACGAGCCCCTGTACCCTTCCTAGCAGATCGCCGCGCCCGGTGCGCAAGGCCCCAGCCCGGGATTTTGAGCCCTGGATCTCGGCGGAAGCCCTCAGCGCGTCATCACGATGAAACCGGTGGAAGAATCCGCCTCGTTGCTGAGCCGGTTGTCCGACAGCCGGCGCGGTGGCCTCGACCTTGTGGTGGAGCCGCCGTCCATGGCCGCGGTGATGAGGATAGCCGCTCGGGATCGAGATGACGTCCCAGCGCATGGCCTTGCCGTCGGCGGTCGGGCCCATGGCCGTGTAGATGTGGGTGCCGATCGGCTTGTCCGGGTCGGCGATGGTCACCGGCATGTCGAACAGCGCGTAGAAGCCCTGGCGCACGAACACGCGCTTCTGCTTGAGGCTGACGAACACCGATACCGGCTTGTTAGACCGCCTGAGCGCGCCTTTCGGCGCTAGCGGGGGCAGGGGGATGGAGCCGGTGATCAGCGGCGGTGTGACGGTGGGCGACATCTCGTCGGGCGGCGTGGCGGGATCGGACGTCTTGGCGCTGACCGTCTTGATGGCCGCGACCGTCTCGGGCGCCGCTATGTCGTCGGGCGCTGCTATGTCGTCGGGCGGTTTCGGGACAAACAGCTTGGGGCTGGCGATGGCGACTGGCGCCACCGCTTCGCGGGTCACCACCACTCGGGTGCCGACCTTGGTGGTGTGAAACATATGAATGGCGAAGCTCGCCGGCAGGCGGATGCAGCCGTGCGAGGCCGGATAGCCGGGCCGCGGCCCGGAATGCATCGCGATGCCCGACCACGTGATGCGTTGCATGTAGGGCATGGGCGCGCCGCTGTAGATGTTCGAGCGATGCCAGCGCGCCTTGGACAGCACGCTGAACACGCCCATCGGCGTCGGACGCCCGGGCCTGCCGGTGGATACGCCGGCGCGCGCGATCAGGCCGTCCTGGCCGTATAGCGCGATCTGCTGCTTAGCGATCGAGACGACGATCTGGTAGGGGCCCTTGATCTTCGCTTTGTCCGTCGGCCACCTGTGCGCGGCTATGTGGTGCGTGTGGCGCCGCTTGCGGTGAAGGTGGCGAACGCGCGGCTTGTGATGGCGCCAGTGGTCTCTGTAGTGATAGGAGGGCCCCGAGCGCGCGAAGAACGGAACGTAGTCTTCCGCGGCAGCCGGCGCCGCGGACGCCAGCATCAGCACAAGCCCGGCGGCAAACGCCGGGATGGCAGCAATACGTCTATTCACTTTCGTCAACGTACGTCTCCTAACCGGCAACCTGTGTAT
>JARRQH010000357.1:0-3596 GCA_037381985.1 Pseudolabrys sp. | reverse complement strand
GCCTGATTGAGCGTCGGCGTGCCAACGCCGCTCGCCGCCAGGTGCAGTTGGTAGCGGCGGATGTCCTCAGCCTCCATTAGCTCACGCCGCCAGTGGTCCCAATATCCCTGACGATGGACAATCAACACCGATCCAGTCGAACCGGGCGCTGAGATCGATCTCCATCTGCCGGGCGAGGTCGCGGCTGAAGGCCCTCAAGTCTTCCATCTCGGCTGTATCCTCGGGGAAGACGATGAAGCGAAAGTGATGCCGGTCGTCCTGGCAGCGCTCGGCGAAGGCGCGATTGTCCGCGTGTTCGCTTGTCGCGTCGAACATCTCGCCGGGTGCCCCACCTCTCGTGACGCCGTCACGCTTGAGATAGGCCATGTGTGCGGAAAGAGGTGCTGCCTTGAAGGCCCGTCCACGATGACGCGCGACGCGCGCCTTGACGACGACTCGGTGGGTGGAGCCGAACAGGCGGGTGCGCTGAACCGGCTCCCGCCGCGTCCGACGCTCGATCGGCCGCAGCGGGTAGCGCCTTCGGCGGCACTCGGCGCGGACATGTACCCGGCCTTGCTTGCCGCGCGCAGGATTTGGTTGGCAAAGCTCGTCTGCCGAGGCGCTCGCGCACGGGCCCGGGTCGGATGCGGAAGTCACGCTCACCATCGGTCATCGCATTGTCTTCTCCTTCCGGAATCAGACTGCAGTGCCGAAAATGACATTGAATTCCTTGGGGAATTCGTTAGGCGCGGCACGCGCCCCGACCAACCGGCACGGCGAAGCGCAAACCATGTCAATGGGTTGCGGGGTGTCCGGCGTCCCGCTTTTATCTCGCCATAGTCAGGTCGTGATCTCCCGACGGTCTTGCTTTGCCGCACATCCTTCGCCGCGCCTCGCCAGACACCGCGAAATTGCGAGCGCGTTCATTGCGAGGCCTCCTTGCCCGATCCGGCAACAAACAGACCGTTCCAGCGCGGCACCGCCCGAAACCTCGCGCCACAGTCGATCTCGGCGTGGTCCTGGCGGGAAGCGGAACGTCGCCAGAGCCTTCGCCGCAGGTCCGCCCCGAAGTAGGGCGTTCGTTGCCGAACGTTGGAGCGGCAGCTCTACGCCCCCATTACGGCCGTTCTCGGTCGACGTTACGCATCCTGGAAACAGACCGACAGCTTTTGAGTATTCGCCGCACGTATCCTCCGGATGGTCATTGAGTGGGCATCGCTGTCATGTGATGAAACGAGCCAAGCGTCAGCTCTTGGCGCATTGCGATGCGCGATCGGAGATGTAAATCGTCACCGAGTCCTGCCTCCCTTCAATGAGGGGCTGCCTTCGGAGCTGAAGCAGAGCCTCGGTCAGCGGATCTATGTGTTCATCGGTTGAGTATCCGGCCGCCCTGCGCCGGGATGGCAGCGTTTAGTGCTATGCTCGATCCGTTGATTGCAATGGCAGGATTTGGGAGGGAGCGATGGCCTATTTCAACCTCGGGAAGTTCGGCCGCAGGATCGCCACGACGTCCGACACGGCGCAGCTTTGGTTCGATCGCGGGCTGACGTGGCTCTACCGTTTCAACCACGAGGAAGCAATTGCCTGTTTCGAACATGCGCTCGACGCTGATCCAGACTGTGTGATGGCCCGCCGAGGCATCGCGCATTGCCTTGGGCCGAACTACAATAAGCTCTGGGAATTCTTCGGTCCGGAAGAGAGAGTCTTTGCCCTCGGCCGGGCGCATGCGATGCTGGCCGAGGCGCACGCACTTGCTGCCAACAATGTCGAGAGGGCACTCGTCGAGGCTCTGGCTGAGCGGTTCCCGACCGACCCGGCCATCGAAGACTACGGCCCCTGGAATGAGGGTTTTGCGGCGGCGATGCGACCGGTCGACGCGCACTTCCCCGAGGACCTCGACGTGATCGCGATCTATGTCGAGGCAATGATGAACCGGACGCCGTGGGAGCTTTGGGACATGGCCACCGGCGAGCCGGCAGAGGGTGCGTCGACGGTCGAGGTGCGGGAGCTGCTGGAAGGTGCCTTTGTGCGCAATCCGACGGCCTGGGACCATCCGGGGTTGCTGCACTACTATATCCACCTGATGGAGATGTCGCCCACGCCGGAAGTGGCGCTGCGGCATGGCGACCAACTCGGCGGACTCGTCCCGGACGCAGGGCACCTCGTACACATGCCGAGCCACATCGACGTGCTCTGCGGCGATTACCACAACATGGTTGCGCGCAACCGCCGCGCCTCAGAGGTGGACCGCGCCTTTTTCGACCATGCGGGCGGGGAGAATTTCTACACCGTCTACCGAATCCATAACCTGCATTTCCAGATCTACCGCGCGATGTTCCTCGGCCAGCCAGGCAATGCGATGCGGGCGGCCACCGAGTTGGTCGAGACACTGCCCGAACCGGTGGTGCGCTACCTGCCGGAGCTTTTCGAGGCTTTCTTGCCGATGAAGCTGCATATGCTGATAAGCTTTGGACGGTGGGAAGAGATTCTGGCCGAGTCCTTCCCGAAGAATGCGGATCTCTACGGCTACAGCACCGCGCTCCTGCACTACGCCCGCACCATCGCACAGGCCAATCTGCGACGCATCGAAGAGGCACGACGAAGCGCGCAGCTGTTTGGCCTGCACGCGGTTTGGATGACACCGACTTAAGCTACGCCGGCCTGCCGCTCGAACTCCATGGGGCTTAGATAGCCGATCGTTGAGTGCCTGCGTTTCGGATTATAGAAGCGCTCGATGTAGTCGAACACATCCGCCTTTGCCTCGTCCTTTGTCCTGTAAGTCTTGTTGGCTGTGCGCTCGGTTTTGAGCGACGAGAAGAAGCTGTCCATCGCCGCGTTGTCCCAGACGTTGCCCGAGCGGCCCATCGAGCAGACGACGCCGTGATCGGCCATCAGCCGCTGGAACTGCTCGCTGGTGTATTGGCTGCCCCTATCCGAGTGGTGCACTAGCGCATCGGGCTTGCCCCGCCGCCAGATCGCCATCACCAGAGCATCGGTGACGAGCTGAGCCGTCATCGCTGTGCTCATCGACCAGCCAACCACCCGGCGAGAGAACAGGTCGATTACGGCAGCCACGTAGAGCCAGCCCTCCGCCGTCCAGATATAGGTGAAGTCCGCAATCCATCGGCGGTTGGGCGCCGGAGCCACGAAGGCGCGATCGAGCACGTTCGGAGCGACGGCGGCGGCCTGCCGCTCACCCAGGTCGGGCGGCAGCCGACGCCGGCGCGGGCGGGCTTTAAAGCCTTGGCTGCGCAGCAATCGCTCGATCCGGTGCAGGCCAGTTCGGCGAGTTTCCCTACAAGCGTCGGGAGGCGATAGCGCTGGGTTTCGGCATAGAGTTGGTCTGCGAGACCGATCAGCCGACGTGATCCGCACTTGGCAATGAGTGCTCGGTGGAAGTCTTGATGGCGGATTTCGAGCAACACCAATTCTTCGCTGCTCGATGTCTCAACGCCGGAGGACACCCTTCTGGCCTGCAGATCCAGTGCATGAAATGCCGCGACAATGTGGGCCTCCCAATCATCGTCGCCGTCGCGGATGGAACGCTGCAGCGCCTCGCACTCGATCAGAATGCGTACTTCGGTTGCATCCCTCATTTCTTCAATTGAGAGCGGGGC
>JARRQH010000356.1:0-3250 GCA_037381985.1 Pseudolabrys sp. | reverse complement strand
GCGTCAGCCTGCGCGTCAGATGCTGGGGTGGCGGTGTTGGCCGTTGATGGCCGGATGTATGGCCCTGGTTGCGGTGACCCTCGGCGTTCCTTTGGGCATGATCGCCTATTGGCTGACGCAGCACGGCGTGCAGGCTATTTCGCCGGCAGAAGTATCGGCACCACTGCTGGTCGACGCCATGTTGTCGTCGCTGCGGCTTGGGCTCGCCGGCGCGGCGCTGACCGTAGCGCTCGCGCTGCCACTTGGTTTTCTGGCAGTGCGCTATCGGGGACGGCTCATCACCGTGATCGAGCGGTCCGCCTATCTGGCGCAGGGCGTGCCCGGCATCGTGGTCGCGCTGGCGCTGATCTCACTGACCGTTCGACACGCCTATCCGCTGTACCAGACGGCGCCGCTACTGATCATCGCTTACGCCATCGTCTTCCTGCCGTTGGCGCTCGTCTGCGTCCGTGCCGCTTTGGAGCAGGCTCAGCCGCGGCTGGAGGATACGGCCCGTTCGCTGGGCCTCGGCTGGGCGGCCGTTGCCTGGCGGGTGCTGCTGCCTTTGAGCGGCCCGGGGCTCGGCGCGGCGGCCGCCCTGGTCTTCGCCTCCGTCGTCACCGAGCTTACCGCAACTTTGCTGCTCGCGCCGATCGGCACGCAGACTCTGGCGACGCAGGTCTGGGCCGACACCTCGACCCTGGCGTTCGCTGCAGCGGCGCCGTATGCGGCGTTGATGATTGCGCTCTCGTTCCTCTCGACTTGGCTGCTTGCGCGACAGTTTGCCGGCGTCCGGTCCCTCTGAAAGGATAGCCGAAGGCCGGTCCATGGCACATTTACGAATCAGGAGTTTGCGCAAGGAGTTCGGTAGGCAGCCCGTGCTGAAAGGCATCGATCTTGACGTGCGACCAGGTGACTTGCTCGCTATCCTCGGCGCTTCTGGCAGCGGCAAGACCACCTTGCTCCGGCTCATCGGTGGTTTCGAGCGCCCCGATTCCGGCACCATCGAGATTGATAACCGTGTCGTTGACGAGCCGCACACGCATCTATCGCCGGAAAAACGGCGGATCGGATATGTCGCCCAGGAAGGCGCCTTGTTCCCGCACCTTTCGGTGGCGGACAATATCGTCTTCGGTTTGTCGAGGCGGGAACGCCGGCAACATGCCCGCGTGGAAGAGCTCCTCGCCCTTGTCGGCCTACCGCGGTCTTTCGCAGGCCGGCCGCCGCAAGCCCTGTCGGGCGGGGAGCAGCAGCGGGTGGCGCTGGCCCGCGCGCTAGCGCCATCGCCACAACTCGTGTTGCTCGATGAGCCGTTTTCCGCCCTGGATGCCGCGCTGCGCGCCGAAACCCGCGCTGCCGTCGTCAAAGCACTTAGTGATGCGCGTGCGACCGCCTTGCTGGTGACGCACGATCAGGCGGAGGCATTATCAGCGGGTGACCAAGTGGCGGTGCTGCAGGGCGGCACGCTTGCGCAGGTCGCAGATCCGGTCACGCTTTATCGTCGGCCGCAAAGCGCCGACTTGGCGCGTTTTGTCGGCGACGCCGTGTTGCTTCCGGGCGTTGCGAAGAATGGACGCGCGTCCTGCGCGCTTGGTGATCTTCCGCTTGCGCCGGGTGCCCCCGAAGGAAAGGTTGAAGTGCTCGTACGGCCGGAACAGGTAAAGCTGCAGTCCCTCGAACGAGGCGGCGTTTGTGCGCGGGTTCGCAGTGTCACGTTTTATGGGCACGACGCAAGCGTCGCGCTACTACTGTACCAATCGGACCATACACAAGAAGTTGTCGCGCGTGTCGCGGGCCATGCGGCTCCATATGCTGATGAGGAACTCGCAGTATTCGTTGAAGGTTATGTGGTCGCCTTTCAACGACATGACCCGCAGGGTCGTATCTAACAAGTGGGGTCCCAAGTTAACCTCAGTTCAAGCGATCTCGCCTATCGGTGTCAATCCCTGCTACGCCTTCGCTTCAAGGCGTTTGCAGCAAATTCAGCCGTGCAACTGCCCCTCTCTGCGGAGGCCAAGCGTGCTGCCTTCACCGAGATCGTTGATGTGGGGCTGCGTGTAGCGATCGAGGCCAATGTGTGGTGAGGGAGGCGGCTTCGCTATAAAGTCTGTTGTTCTTGCGCCTGCTTTCAACTAGGCGTGCGCGACACGGTGTTCGGCGTAACCGAAATAGGCCTCTTCCAAGGCGTGCCCGGCCGCAAGCTCATCGGCGGAGCCATGCAAAGCGACGTGGCCGTTCCGAAGGACATAAATGCGCGAAGCAAGGTCCAGCACACGGGCGGTGGACTGCTCCACGACCAACAAAGTGAGCCCCCCGGCATTAAGCTGGGCCAGACCGGCATAGACCTGATCGATGATGAGAGGGGCCAATCCCAAAGATGGCTCGTCAATCATCAACAGGGACGGGCGCTGCAAGATCGCGCGTGCGATCGCAAGCTGCTGCTGTTCCCCACCCGAAAGATGACCGGCGATGCCGCGAAAGCGTTCTTTGAGAACCGGGAAGGTATCGAGGGCTGTATCCAGATCAGCTGCGGCCTCGCGCTTGTCCTTGCGGATCATGGTGGCGAGTAAGAGGTTTTCTTCGACCGTTAGCGTGCGGAAAATGCTTCGTCCTTCCGGCACAAGCGAGAGGCCCTTTCGGCAGAGACGCTCCGGTGGAAGCCCGGCAATCTCTTCGCCATCGAGCTTTATCGATCCACTCTCGGGGCTCATCAGGCCCGAAATGGTCTTTAGCAGTGTCGATTTGCCGGCGCCGTTTGGCCCCCCGACGAATACAATTTCACCCTTTCGAACTTCCAGATCGACGCCCTTCAAGGCCTTCAGTCGTCCATAGCCGGCGACGGCTGCATAAATCTCCAACATTTTCGTCTCCGTTTCGACGAGCAGGCCACTTTTGCCCCAATCGTCACCATCGCTGCCCACAAATTCTCATTGACTAAAAAACCCTAATGCGCAAACTTCCATCTGTCCACAGAGGGCAATGGGCAAAAAATTTGAGCGGTAATACCGCAAGGGGAGAACGCAATGAAGTTTCCTAAAGTGGCCGCCATGGCCGTCGTCACTCTTCTGTTACCCTTCGCACAAGCTCACGCCGGTGGTTCCGGCCCCATCAAAGTGGGCTTTGCGATCGCCAAATCTGGCTGGCTCTCGAACTACGACAGCGCACCCTTCAAGGCCGCAGTCATGAAAATTGAGGAGATCAACAAGGCTGGAGGTCTGCTTGGGCGGAAGATCGAGTACACCGCGATGGACACCAAGACGGATCAGGCGCG
>JARRQH010000355.1:0-3251 GCA_037381985.1 Pseudolabrys sp. | reverse complement strand
GGCGCGCCGGCGCGCGGCGTCTATCTCAAATGGCTGTTCTTCGGCCCGAGCGTTTTCGAGCCGGCGATGACCGACCGCGCCTTCCCGCGGAAAGAGGCGCCGCGCGCCATCGCGGTGGGCTGGCGCGACTTCGATCAGGTGCTGGACGTCTTGAGCGGGGCGATCGGCAAGGGGCCGTGGCTGATGGGCGAGCAGTTCACCGCTGCCGATGTCACTATCGGATCGAGTCTGCGCTACGGCATGGCGTTCAAGCTGGTGCCGGAACGGCCGGAGTTCGTCTCCTACGTGGCACGCATCGCGGAACGGCCGGCGGCGCAGCGCGCCAAGGCCAAGGACCAGGCCTTCGCCGGCGACTGAAGACGCTTGAGGCGCGCTCAATCGCGGCCTTCGTCGGGAATGTTGAGCAGCGCGCCGCAGGCCTTGCAGTGCACGGCGTCGGCGTCATGCCGCAGGAGCCCGCATTGCGGACAGCGGTAGCGCACCTTGCTGGGGTTGATCAGCGCGCGCGCCAGGTTGAAGAACAGCGTCACGCCGAAGATCATGATCGCCACCGAGATCAGCCGGCCCAACGTGCCCGGCAGCGTGATGTCGCCGAAGCCGGTGGTGGTGAGCGCCGTGACGGTGAAATAGAGCGCGTCCGCCCAGTTGTGGATCGCGGGATTGCTGTAGTGCTGGGTCTCGTAGACCACGCCGGAGGTGATGAAGATGAACACCGCGAGGTTGGCGACGGCGAAGATCACGTCCTCGTTGCGGCGGAAGAAGCGGCTGTCGGCGCGCAATTGCGCCAGCAGGTGATAGGTGCGCAGCAGTCGCAGCGTGCGTAGGACGCGCAGAAATCCGACGCCTTCGCCGATGATTGGCGCCAGGAACGAGACGATGGCCGCGATGTCGGCCCAGGTCGCGGGATGGAGCAGGTCGCGACCGGGCTGGCGGCTGATCGCGAAGCGGGTGATGAAGTCGGCGAGGATGACGATGCCGAACAGCACGTCCACCACCTCGATGGTGGCGCTGTGCGGCATGAACGAGGTCGCGACGATGAAGACGATGGTGACGAGGTCGAAGGCGAGCAGCGCGTAACGGAAGCGCTGGCCGGGCGCGGTATTGGCCTCGTAGAGCCCGCGCAACTGCTTCTGCCAAACTGGCGGCGCGGGGCGGGCGCCGGTCGGCTTTCGTCTGGTTTTCGGCACCGGCGCTGCGCTCCGCGGGATCGGGGAATTCTCGCTTCGCGCAACGCCGGCCGAGGGACCATGACCTAGATCAAGGCCCGCATGAGGGGCGGCGCGGATCTTAGCTGGTGCGGTCCAGCAGCTTGCGCACCGTCTCTTCCATAGTGTCGTAGGCGCCTTCGCCGGCGTGCCGGTAGACGATGCGGCCGTGGCGGTCGACGATGTACTGCGCCGGCCAGTAGTGGTTGTTGTAGGCCTTCCAGGTGGCGAAGACATTGTCCTGGGCCACCGGATAACGGATGCCGTGGCGCTTGACGGCCGCCGCCACGTTCTCGGTCGACTTCTCGTAGGCGAACTCCGGCGAATGCACGCCGACGACCACGAAGCCGCGGTCCTTGTACTTCTCGTAGAGGCTGACGACGTGCGGCAGGGTGTGCACGCAGTTGATGCAGCCGTAGGTCCAGAAGTCGACCAGCACCACCTTGCCGCGGAGCGAGGCCAGCGTCAGCGGCTTCGAATTGAGCCAGTGCGTGATACCGGCGAGTTCCGGCGCGCGCGGGGCGGCATCGGTGACCTTCGGGGCGTCGGCGGTGGCGCGGGCCGGCACCGAAACGCCGATCATGCCGCCGGTGGCGACGGCGAGACCGACGAGGGCGGCGGCGCCAAGCGCCACAAGGAGGAGTCGTCGAAGCATGGCGTTTGTCCTTTCCGTCATAGGCCGATCTGGCCGGCGGGATAGAATTGCGTGAGCCAGGCGGTCGCTTGGACATCGACCTGGAAGTACATGGCGGTGGCGAACGACACGATGAGCACGCCAAAGCCCTGCTGCAGACGCTGGGCATAGGGCGCGATCGCGCGCACGCGGGTGGCGGCGACCTGGCCGCCATAGGCGATGGCGAACATCGGGATGGCGGCGCCGATGGCGTAGAGCGTGAGCAGCGTCGCCGCCCATTGCGGCTGCTGTTGTGTCGCCAGCAGCGTGAGGATGGAGCCGAGCACCGGTCCGGCGCAGGGCGTCCAGACGAGGCCCAGGGTGGCGCCGATGACGAGGCCGCCGAGCGAGCCGTCGGCTTTGCGTGGCGCCGCGCCGACGCGGCCGGACAGTGATGAGGCGGCGGCCGCGACGCGTTCGTAAAGCTTCGGCCACACCATCAGCACGCCGAACAGGGCGAGCAGCGCGATCGCCACGCCGCGCAAGCGATCGGGCGACAGGCCGGCGATATGGGCGACGAAGCTGAAGGCGACCGTGAGCACGGCGAAGGCGAGGATGAAGCCGAGCGCGATGAACAGCGGCCGCGTCTTGCCGCGCGCCTGGCCGCGGCCGGCGATGCCGGCGCCGAGCAGGATCGGCAGCATCGGCAGCGTGCAGGGAGCGGCCACCGTGACGATGCCGGCCAGGAAGGCGAACAGCGCGCTGAGCATCCGGGTTCCTTCGTTAAGTTTGCGCCGCCGCAAGGAGGCGCCTGCAACCCGAGAAATACGCGCGCGGCCCATCACCTGCGACCGACAAGCGCGTGATCGGCCGTCACGTTGCGGTCAGCGGCCCTGACGGCCGCTTCACGTGCCGGTGAGAGGGCGGTGAGACAGGGGGCCGGCAGCGTTCACCAAAAAGACCGCCATGGGCCTGACCGACGGCGCCATTCGGGCTAGAGTGGGCCGATACGGCGTGCTGGCGCGTGCCCGCGCCGGCATCGGGGGAAGCCAGTGATCCGGAGAGTTGCAGCGCGCGCGGGGATTGCCATGTTGCTCGCCTTGACGTTCGTCGTGGCGGCGGCGGTTGTGCCACATCCGGCGGCGGCGCTTTCCATGCTGCATCTCCAGCCGCGCGAGCGCGTGGCGATGCTGAAGACCTGCCGGCACCTGGACGGCCAGGACGAGGCCTTGTGCCGGCGCGTGGTCGACGACCCGCGCGTGATCGCCAACGACAAGCGCAGCTGCCTGTGGGCGATGAGGGCGCTGCTGCAGGGCTCGACCTGGGCCAAGGTGAGGAGCTTGCCGGCGACGGTGACTTGCACCGCTGGCCTGCGCCGCGCCGGTTACCCGGTGCGTCGGATCTTGCGGCGGCTGAACGGCGGGACCTGAGAG
>JARRQH010000354.1:0-3284 GCA_037381985.1 Pseudolabrys sp. | reverse complement strand
GATCTGCCCGGACGTTGGTATCTGCAGGCGGTGCAGCAACTGTTCAAGGAAAACAGGCTGGCGAAGGGGACTTTTGTGGGGTTGGGCAAGCGTCTATCGCTCAAGGACATCACCTGTCCCGTCTATCTCCTGGCCGGTGCGGACGACGACATCACCACCAAAGAACAGGTTTTCGACGCGGAGCGTTATCTCGGTACCTCCGCTGCGCCCGTGACCAAGACGCTCGTTCCCGGCGGGCATATCGGGCTGTTCATGGGCGCGCGTACGCTGCATGACCATTGGCCGGCGATCGCCCGCTGGGTGGCAGCTGCCGAAGGGCGCGCTTGATGGGCAGGCGGCCGGGTTCAAGCAGCTTTCCCTGCCGTCGGGCAGGGCGCCGAACGTATGCGACATTATCTATTGTTAACTAACACTCATTCGCGAACAAGCGCATGATGACGTTGCTCGCAGATCCAGAGGCCGCGGATGGCAACAAGTAGCCCGCTCACAAGCGTGGTCCACGAAGGGAAAACGGGCACATCGGGCTGGGATATACCGATGGAGTCGATCTATGACTGGGACAGAACCTCACGAAAATGGCGCGGGGAGGCAAGCTCAACCCGAGCCGGCGGCTGCGCAGTTTACGGCGGTGAGCAAGAAGGGTGTCGATGGCTTGATCGCGATGCAGTCGGAGTTCTTGGAAGAATTTCAGCAGGTGGGTCGCGGCTGGTTCAACCGCATGGAGGTGGAAACCGCCTTGGCATCGGAAATGAGCGCGAAAATGTCGTCCGCCCATTCGTTTCCCGAGGCGGCGGGAATCTTCCAGGAATGGACCGGTCGGCGCATGAAGTTGGCCATGGAAGTACCGGGCATCTGATGACGGATGCACAAAGGCTCATGACGGTCGGTACGCGTGCGCTGTCGCTTGGCCTGGCGGCGAACGGTTCACCGACGCGGCATAGTGGCTGACGGAGGGTGTTGCGCCGGAATAATGATCGGTGCGGCGCTTGAGTTCGTCTGTGCAGGTGGCGCTTACGTCATTTGTTGCGTGCTGGGTGAGCCAATCGTACAGGGGCGCGCTTGTTGGGGGCGTAGAGGTATCGGTCATGAGACACGTCCCGCATCCGAGCGTTCCTGAATATCGTGCTCCTATCGTCGGCACCGTCGTGAATTCTGAGCCTGAGCGTGAAGTCGGCGACCTTGATATCGGCTCGCTGGTGTTTGTCTGTCCTGTGACACGGTTGCGCATAGAGAGCGGGATCGACATGGACCGGCAGACAGCCGGGCGCCTCTCGCATTTCGGGCTGCGCATCGATTGCCGTTCGTGCGGATGCCCGCACGACCTTGCGGTCGGAGACGGCCTCATCGGCGCGTTCGCGCCGGCTCGCTCAAGCGATGCCAACGGCGCGCAGATTTTTTGTTCCGCGGCGTGACGCGGTGGCGAACCAGTTCCCGTTTCAGCGGTTAGTACAACAAAAGACGGGCGGCACCGGGAGTAAACGGCCAGAAGGGACTGCGCATTCGATGTGTCCGCTGATGGCGGTCACACGAGGGAGCAAGTCATGCCTGCGGCCGCCTTCATCGCCTTCCACGGCAAATCAATCTCGCCAAAATCGGTCGTTCCCAGGTGTGGGCCCAGGGCGGCTGCGCGTCGGGCGCCGCCCATCGACGTCGCCTGGAGAGGCGGGTGGCGCATTCGCGCTCGGCGTCGGTCTGTGCCGCCGATACCATTCAGCTGGAGCTGAATATGGAATTGCAGGGAAAAACGATCGCGATCACCGGTGCCGCCCAGGGACTGGGGCGGGAAATGGCCATGGTGATGGCGCGTCGCGGCGCTCGGATTGCCGTCATCGACATGGACCCGGCGAAAATTCAGGAGACCGTCCGGCTCTGCGCGGAGGCGGGAGGCGGCGCGAAAGGTTACGAGGCGGACGTGACCGACGAGGCCGCGGTCGAAACGACGTTCGCCGCCATTCGCAAGGATCTCGGCGGCCTCGATGGCCTGATCAACAACGCGGGCACCACCAAGGACGGACTGTTGGTGAAAGTCGCCAACGGCAAGGTGCAGGCGAAGATGTCGTCGCGCGACTTCAACACGGTCGTTGCGGTCGATCTCATGGGCGTCTTCCTCTGCGGGCGCGAGGCGGCCGTGCACATGATCGAGGCCGGGAACGGCGGGGTCATCATCAATATTTCCAGCATCTCGCGGGCGGGCAATGTCGGACAGACGAACTATTCCGCCGCCAAGGCCGGGGTCGCCGCCATGACGGTGGCGTGGGCTAAGGAGCTGGCGCGCTACAAGATTCGCGTTGCCGGCATCGCGCCGGGATTTTCCGATACCCGCATGGTGGAAAGCATCCCCGCGAAGGTGCGCGATCGCATCGTCGCGGCGATTCCGTTGCGGCGGTTTGCGCGCCCGGACGAGATCGCGCGCAGCGCGCTCTATATCGTCGAGGACGACTACTACAACGGCCGCATTCTCGAAATCGATGGCGGCCTGCGTCTGTAGCGGGTGCGCGTGGACGTGCCGGGGCCGGTCGTTGAATTGACACGGAGTGAAAGCGATGAGCCAACGCGAAATTGTTCTCTGCAATGCGGTCCGCACGGCGATTGGCACCTATGGCGGGAGCCTCAAGACGGTTCCGGCGACCGACTTGGGCGCCACGGTGGTTAGCGCGGCGCTGGCGCGGACGGATCTCGACGGCGCCGACATTGGCGCCGTGGTCATGGGCAACGTCATCCAGGCCGGCAACAAGATGAACCCGGCGCGGCAATCGGCCGTGAACGGCGGCATCCCGGTTTCGGTGCCGGCCATGACTGTTAACCGGGTCTGCGGTTCCGGCGCCCAGGCCATCGTGTCCGCCGCGCAGGAGGTCATGCTCGGCCTGCAGGACGGCGCGGTGGCGGGCGGCATGGAGAACATGGACATGGCGCCCTACCTGGTGCCGAGCGGCCGCTGGGGCTATCGCATGGGCGATGGCCAAATCTACGACAGCATGTTGCGCGACGGCCTCAACGACGCGTTCTCGGGGCAGCATTCCGGCTGGCATACGGAAGATCTGGCCAAATCGCGTCAGATCACCCGGGAAGAGCAGGACCGGTGGGCGGAACGGTCGCAGAAACGGTTTTCGGCGGCACAGGCAGCCGGCAAGTTCAAAGGCGAGATCGTTCCGGTGGAAGTGCCTGGCCGTCACGGGTCGACGCGCTTCGAAAAGGATGAGCATAACCGGCCCAACACGACGCTGGCCGACCTTTCGTAGTTGCATCCGGCCTTCCGCAAGGATGGCACCATCACCGCGGGCAAC
>JARRQH010000353.1:0-4729 GCA_037381985.1 Pseudolabrys sp. | reverse complement strand
GCCGAGCAAGGCATTTCGCAGGTCGAAGATCTGCTCAAGGCGCCCCTCATTCACGTCAGCGAGGAAGGAAGCACCTGGACGACCTGGGACGAGTGGTTTCGGGCGCTCGGGCGTTCGGTCCCGCGGCGTCGGAGCAGCTTCTACGTCAACAACTACATGATCGCGCTTCAAGCCGCTCAGGACGACGTCGGCGCGGTGCTCGGGTGGGACGGCCTGGTCGGAAACCTGATACAAGACGGCCGGCTGACGGAACTCGTTCCGGAAAGCATTCCCTCACCGGAAGCGTTCTATCTCCAGATCCATCCGCGGGCGTCCGAGAAAGCGCGCCTCTTCGCCGAGTGGCTGGTCAGAAGCGCCAAGACTCCCGGCTGACCGCACGCCCGCAGACACGGTCAGCATGCGGGCAAGTTCACCGCAATGCCGCCGGTCGAGGTTTCCTTGTACTTGACGCTCATGTCGCGGCCGGTCTCCAGCATGACCTGCACGCAATTGTCGAGCGGCACGAAGTGCCGACCGTCGCCGCGCAGCGCCAGGCTTGCCGCCGAAACGGCCTTGATCGCGCCCAGCGCGTTTCGTTCGATGCAGGGAATCTGAACAAGGCCCGCCGCCGGATCGCAGGTCATCCCCAAGTGATGTTCCAAGGCGATTTCGGCCGCGTTCTCGACCTGCTCGTTGGCGCCGCCGAGCGCCGCGCATAATCCGGCCGCGGCCATGGCCGACGCCGAACCGACCTCTCCTTGGCACCCGACCTCCGCGCCAGAGATCGAGGCGTTGTGCTTGATCAGACCGCCGATCGCCGCGGCAACCAGAATGAACGTGCGCAGTCCCTCATGGTTCGCACCGATGCAATGGTCGCGATAATAGCGCAGCACCGCCGGCACGACGCCCGCCGCACCGTTCGTCGGCGAGGTGACGACCCGCCCGCCCGCGGCGTTCTCCTCGTTCACGGCCATGGCATAGACGCTGAGCCAATCGTTCGCCTGATGCGGCTGCGCCTGGTTCCGTCCGCGCTCGGCGAGGAGTTGCTGATGAATGGCCCGGGCCCGCCGCCGAACCTGGAGCCCGCCGGGCAGGATGCCTTCCTGGGCCAGGCCGCGCTCGATGCAGTCGTTCATCGCCTGCCAGAGCCGATCGATCTTCACGTCGAGGTCGCCGCCGTGGATCACTTCCTCGTTCGCGCGTTTCATCTGCCCGACCGTCTTGCCCGAGGCCGCGCCCATGGCGAGCATTTCCCCGGCGCTGCCGAACGCATAAGGAAAATCGTTCTCTTCCTTCTGGTCGCGGAGCGAAACCGCATCTTCGTTGCGGCTGCGCAGCTCGTCCTCGGTGAGCACGAAGCCGCCGCCGACCGAATAATAGGTCTGCGCGTAGACGCGGTTGCCCGCCGTGTCGAAGGCTTCGAACACCAGACCGTTGGCATGGCCCTCGAGCGGCGGCCCATAGTCGAAGACGAGGTCGGTCTCGGGATCGAACTTCAAGGTGCCGAGCCCCTCGGGCGCGATCCGTCCCATGCGGCGCACCTCGGCTTCCAGCGCCTCGGCTTTGTCGGGGTCTAACGTGTCGGGCAGCAGTCCGCTCAGTCCAAGGATGACGGCACGATCCGTAGCGTGACCCTTGCCGGTGAACGCCAGCGAGCCATGGAGCGTGGCGGTCACGCGGTCGAGTTGCGCGCCGCCGACGCGCAGGTCGTCGAGAAACCGCGCGGCCGCGGTCATTGGGCCCATCGTGTGCGATGACGAGGGCCCGATGCCGATCTTGAAGATGTCGAACACCGACAGAAACATTATTCAGGCCCGTATCGAAAGAGCGCCATTCCCGTCAGCGCGGCCGATCTATTCCGTGGCCAGTTCGGCGCACCCGGTCTTGAGGAGCGCGATCACGTGCGGCGCGAACGAGCGCCACATGTCAAGACGGAAACTCTCGGCCCCATCGCGCCACAATACGACGCTCGCGCCATCCATCACGGTCCGGCGACCTTCGCCTGTTGCAATGCGGTCGATATCGCGCGGGCAACCCAGGGTCATCAGCTCCGTCGCCTTCGGACCCTCGATGCGGACCGAAATCTCACGATCCGAGACGTCGGTAAGACTGTGCGGCGCTTCGGCGTAGACGCCCGCGCAGTCGGCGGCGAGCCGGGCCGCGTCGGCCTCGTCGGTCAGGATCTGCCATTCGTCGGGTCCCAGGCACAGAACCTCGGTCGTTCCGGCACCGGCACGGGCTCCGATTTTGCGCGGCAAGTCGACACCGACAGCCTTGGAAAGGGCGGGCACGTCAGTCTCTCGCGCGCGCAACGAAAACCGCCCGACAGGCGCCAGCAGCGTCACCGTGGCGGCGCTGCTTTCGGCAAGCGGGCCGGGCAGGAACGCAGGACCATGAACCGTCATCGCGTCGTCCCTTCTTTAGACCTTCAACCGCTCGCCTTCGGGATCGTAAAACACGGTTCCCGTGATCTTGGCCTGGATCGCGCCCGCGGACATCGGCACGAACACGGTCTCTCCCATGCGGTCGTGGCCGCCTTCGACCAGCGCCAGCGCAATCGGCCGGCCGGCGGCGGTGCTTTCATAGGACGAGGTGACGTGGCCGACCATTTTCATCGGCACCGGCTGGTTGGGGGCGAGCACGATCTGCGCGCCCTCTTCCAGCTTGGTCCGGCCGTCTTCGGTCAGGAGGCCGACGAGTTGCTTGCGCCCCGCCGCAACGAGATCGGGCCGCGCCAGCCCGCGCTTGCCGACGAAGTCCGGCTTGTTCTTGCCGATCGCCCAGGCCATGCCGGCATCGATCGGCGTGACGGTGCCGTCGGTGTCCTGCCCGACGATGATGAACCCCTTCTCCGCCCTGAGCACGTGCATGGTCTCGGTGCCGTAAGCGCAGATGTCGTATTGCCGGCCGGCCTCCCAGAGCTTTTCCCACAGCGCGCGCCCGTACCGGGCCGGCACGTTGACCTCGAAGCCGAGCTCACCGGTGAAGCTCAAGCGGAACAGCCGCGCGGGGAAACCGGCGACGCGGCATTCCGCGACCGACATGTGCGGGAAGGCTTCGCCCGAGATGTCCAGCCCCTCGACGAAGGGCGCGAGCAGCTTGCGCGCGTTGGGGCCGTTGAGCGCAACGGTGGCCCATTGCTCGGTCGTCGACGTCAGCCAGACCTTCAGGTCCGGCCATTCGGTCTGGAGGTAGTCCTCCATCATGGCCAGCACGCGCGGCGCACCGCCAGTCGTGGTAGTGACGTGGAAGCGATCCGCGGTCAGCCGCCCGACCACGCTGGTGTACATGCGGTTCATGAATTCGACCGCGTCGGGCCCGACCACCTCGATCTTGCCGAGGGTCGAAGCGTCGAAGATGCCGACGCTGGCCCGCGTGGCGCGGCATTCGCGAGCGACCGCCGCGTCCATGTCCTCGCCCGGCTTCGGGAAGTAGCGGGCCCGGCGCCACAGGCTGACGGGCTCGAACACGGCGCCTTTTTCCGCGGCCCAGGCGTCGATGGGCGTCTGGCGGGTGACATCGAAATGCCCGCCGCGGTGATAGCCGGCCAGCGCGCCGAACGTCGTCGGCGTATAGGGCGGGCGGAAGGTCGTGAGGCCGACCTCGGGCTGCCGCTTGCCGAGCGCGTCGGCGGCAATGTTGAGCCCGTTGATGTTGGACATCTTGCCCTGGTCGGTGGCCATGCCGTTGGTGGTGTAGCGCTTGACGTGCTCGATCGAGCGCATGCCCTCGCGCACGGCAAGGCGCAGGTCCTTGGCGGTGACGTCGTTCTGATAATCGACAAAGGCGCGCGCGCGGCCCGGGTTGCGATCGGTCGGCAGTTCCTTGTGGCTGATGCCGCTGCCCGGACGGTCCTGCGCCACCGTATAGGAGGTTACGGCGGTATCCTTGCCCAGTTCGCGCGCGGCTGCCGCGCCCATTTCGGCGCCGTCGTTCAGGGCCGCCGCAATCCCCCACAGGCCGCGCCCGGCGCCGGCGATCTGGCAGGCTTCGCTCTTGCGGTCGGGCAGATAGGTCTGGCTGTCCTCGTCCCAGGCGAGCGTGCCCTTGGTATGCGAGAACAGGTGCAGCGACGGCGTCCACCCACCGGACATCAGAAGGCAATCGCAGGCCAGCGACCGCGCCGGCCCGACCTTGCCACTCTGAACGGGATTCACGCGCACCGCGTTGATACGCAATCGCCCCGTGGTGCCGGTGACGGTGTGGCCCGTCAGCACCGTGATGCCGCGCACCTTGGCAGCCTCCCGCAATTCGGCCGACGGTTCCGCGCGGGTGTCGACGATCGACTCGATCCTGGTGCCGGCATCGGCGAGGTCGAAGGCGGCATACCAGGCGCTGTCGTGGCTGGTGACGACGACCGCCCGCTCGCCGACGCGCACGCCGAAACGATTGAGATAGGTCTGGGCGGAACCCGCCAGCATCACGCCCGGCCGGTCATTGCCGTCGAAGACGAGCGGCTTTTCCAGCGCACCCTGCGCCAGCACGACCTGCCCGGCCCGCACCCGCCACAGCCGCTCGCGCGGCATGTCCGCTGGCGGCGATTCCAGATGGTCGGTGAGCTTCTGGCACAGCCCTACCATGTTCTGGTGGTAGTAGCCGATGGCGGTGGTCCGGGTCATGATCCGGACGCCGAGGCCGGCGAGTTCCTTGAGCGTGGCGGCGAGCCAGTCCCACGCCGGCGTACCCTCGATTTCCGCCTGCGGCTCGCTCAACAGCGTTCCGCCCGCTTCCGCGTTTTCGTCGACCAGCG
>JARRQH010000352.1:0-3333 GCA_037381985.1 Pseudolabrys sp. | reverse complement strand
TTCGTGCACCGAGGGAACATCGCGAACGCCGATGGGATCCCAATAATCGCGGAGTATTCGCCTTGCAGCATTAAACAGGCCATCTTCCTTCATCATGGGTGTCTCCCATCCGCGGGTCCCGACCGAACTCATCGTGACCACACCGTCACCACTTCCCCTGCCGGATTAAGCACCACAACAGCTCCAGCGCCAATGTATCTCGTTGTCCCGTTTGCTTGCGGAAGAATCTGAATCGGATTTACCACGGCGTCCAGGATTGCATGTGGTGCCACACCGCGATTGATCGCCTGATTGAGGCCGTGTCGCCGGAAACCCGTGATATCACCAGCTACCTGTACATGCCGGTCGGAGCCGCGCCGCGTTGATTGCAGCCCCGTAGCCGGTCCTTCGCTCGTCCACTCCCCGCCCGTGGGCACGCCCGCCGGCACGCGCGGCTGGTCCGGGCTGTATTTGCGCTCGTAACGGTCAAACGGGAACTGATCCGCGTAGTCCGATTTGACGAAGCGCCGCCAGTCCGGCCGGATGAAGCGATGCGCGTCGGGCCGCGTCCAGCGTTCGAGCTGATGCTCGGTGAAAGGATCGCAATAGGGATAGGATGCCATCCCTCAAATCCCCCTCACCCGTGGCTCCGCTCGCGCGCCGTGGGTCAGCGCCGTCACCGCCCACACCAACGCGTCGAGGCGGTCGGGTGAACGGCCCGACGACAGTCCGTCGAGGCCGAAGTCGCACATCTCGTCCTCCAGCGCCGGAAAGGTGCCGACGTGGTGCACGCGGCCTTGTTCGTAGAGCTGCGCCACCGGCTCGGCCCTCAGATACTTGCCGCGCGTGGCGCGCACCGCCATCACCGGCACGTTGGCGTCGACCTCGCGGATGACGGCGCGTACCATGTCGCCGCCGAAGTTCGTCTCCGCCACCAGCGCATCGGCCGAAAGCCGCCGCCACAGCGCGATCGCCTTCAATGCCCACGCTTGCGGCGACAAGCCCGGCGCGCTGTCGTCGGCCAGCACATAAACCGCGCCCTCACCGTCGCGCCCGGCGGCGACCAGGCCGCAGGCGTCGGCACCTTCGCGCGCAGAACCGGGCGGATCGATCGCCACCACGATGCGCATCAGCGCCGGCGCTTGCGTGACGCGCGCGGCTTCGATCCGCGCGCGCGTCCACAGCGCGTCGGGGCGTTCCTCGATCAGCTCGCCCTCGATCTCCTGCCGCCCCAGCCGCGTGCCGCGATAGCGCTGAAGCACCGTCTCGACGAAGGCCGGCGCCAGGTTATAGGCGTTGGCCCGCGTGCCGGCGTGGGTGATGGCCGTGCGGTCGTCGGCGATCAGCCGCTTCAGCAAATCGGTCGGCCGCGGCGTGGTCGTCACCACCTGCCGCGGCCGGTCGCCAAGGCGCAGCCCGAACTGCAACATATCGAAGGTCGATTCGGCGTGCCGCCACTTGGCGAGTTCGTCCAGCCACGCGGCGGAAAACTGCGGGCCGCGCAGGCTCTCCGGATCTTCCGCCGAGAATATTTGCGCCACCGCGCCGTTCTTCCATTCGAGCCGCCGCCGCGTGGCGATCCATTGCGGCCGCTCATCCGTGCGATGCACGGCAAGCACGCCGGATACGCCTTCCACCATCACTTCGCGCGTTTCGTGCTCGCCCTCGCCGATCAGCGCGATGCGCGCCTTCGGATCGGAAAGCGCCATGCGGCGCACCCATTCGGCGCCGGCGCGGGTCTTGCCGGCGCCGCGCCCGCCCAGGATCAGCCAGGTGGTCCAGTCGGCGCCGCTGTTGGCCCGCTCGGGCGGCAGTTGATAGGGATGCGCCCGCGACTCGAATTCGCGCAGGAACGCCTCATACTTCTTCGCCGTCATCCCTTCCCAGAGATGGATCGCCAGCCTCGCTTGGCTTTCGTCGCTCAGCGTCGACGAATTCATTAATGCGGCGCGCAAGCTCGTAGCGGAATTCGTCAATGTCGATGGGTACGTCGTCGGCGTCGGCATCATCGCTGTCGTTCTCTTTGGCTTCGCGCGGCGGCTTGATCATCTCGTGGATCTCGAGCAGCGAGCGCCCGAGATTGGCGGCCGTGCGCGACGTGCGGTCGACCTCGCCCGGTCCGATCTCGCCGGCCGAATCGAACAGCTTGTCGATCAGGTCCATTTCGCGCCCGACCAACTCGAGCAGGCGCGCCGCCAGCGCCGTGTGGTCGACCGCCGGCGCGGCAACGGACGGCGCACCATTCGTCGACACATCCACGCCAGCACGCCGCGCCTCGCTCTGTTCGGCGGTAACCGCCGTCGTGAGCGCACGCGCGAATTCGAATTGCGCCGCGCTGGCACGGCGATTGGCCCAATCGCCGCCTTTCACAAACCGCCGGTAAAACGTGGTCCGCGACATCCCCAGCATGGCGGCGATGTCGTCGACCGGCGCCAGCGTCTGCTCGTAGAGATGCCGGGCCTTGGCCTCCAGTTCCGGCGAAATCTCTTTGCGGGCTACCATGGCCTCCCCCAACGAAGAACGCGCCGGCTTGTGGCCAGCGCGTTGGAGAATGTCGAAGCGAAGCGGAAACCGGTCCGCCGTCCGGAAACGCGGCAAGAAAAGAACCGAGACGCGCGCCGTTTCCGTGAAACGAGGGCCGCGTCGGGGCCGCGAACGCAATTGTGGAGCGTGAGGCATTCATACCTCAGCAGCGTCACGCTGTCAATGCGATCCTAGGATGTTTTTGGCGATTATCCCCGACTTGACGGAAGAGCTGTCAACGAGCAAGACTCGGCTATTCAACCCGAGGGCGATAATCTGCCTCTTTGGGGGATTAGCCAATGCAATGGGACACCGTTTTGTTTTGGGCGGGCACGGGGGTTCTTCTCGTGACGACCGCTATAAATCAAACCGATTGGAAGCACGGTCTTTTAATTAGGGGCCTAATCGCCGTGGGCGGTCTTTCAATTCTGGCCGCTGTTCTAGGTGCGTTAGGGTTATGGAAACATGTGGCGGCAGTTTTACCCGGTGTTTCGACGGCTATGAGCGAAATTGCAGCGAGTCCAGCGTCGTGGGTATCTGTCTTAGTGCTCGCATTATCAGCAGACATAGCCTTGAGCACAAATCCCTCGCGGAGAAATCCGTCTATTGCCGCAAGACTGGTGGCAAAATTGACCGGAAAAAAATTGCCAGAGCCCGCAAAAATAGGCCAAAATCAGAGTCTTTTTCTGAGAGTCAACAATATAAGCAAGTGGACATAGACCTCTTGCATTTATTCGATTTCACAATCAATGAAGCTACAATTGAGCGACTGAATGAATTGATAGGAAAAGCACCTATAGATGTTATCGAAAACCATTCAGAACCGAACAT
>JARRQH010000351.1:0-3342 GCA_037381985.1 Pseudolabrys sp. | reverse complement strand
CTCTCGCTCCAAGGACGCCGACGACGTCGACTTCGCCACCGGCTCAGTGGGCTTAGGCGTCGCGCAGACGCTGTTCTCGTCGCTGACGCAGGATTACGTGCGCGCCCACGGCTGGGGCCTCGACCGTCCGGAAGGGCGCATGATCTCGCTCGTCGGCGACGCCGAGCTCGACGAGGGCAACATCTTCGAGGCGCTGCTGGAAGGCTGGAAGCAGCCATTGCGCAATTGCTGGTGGATCGTCGACTACAACCGCCAGAGCCTCGATGCCGTGGTGCGCGAGGGCCTGTGGGCGCGCTACCAGCAGCTGTTCGAGAACTTCGGCTGGGATGTCGTCATCGTCAAATACGGCTCGCTGCAGCAGGCCGCCTTCAAGGAGCCGGGCGGCGACGAGCTCAAGGCCTGGATCGACAACTGCCCCAACCAGCTCTATTCGGCGCTGGTGTTCGCCGGCGGCGCTGCCTGGCGCAAGCGCTTGAACGACGAGATCGGCGACCAGGGCGACGTCAGTCGATTGATTGAAAAGCGCAGCGACGCCGAGCTCGCCGCGCTGATGAACAATCTCGGTGGCCACGATCTGCCCGCGGTGCTGGACGCCTTTCATGGTGTCAAGACCGACAAGCCCACCTGCTTCATCTGCTACACGGTGAAGGGTTTTGGCCTGCCCATGGCCGGCCACAAGGACAACCACGCCGGGTTGATGACGCCGGCGCAGATGGACACTTTCAAAGAAGCGAACAACGTCCGGTCCGGCCACGAGTGGGACAAGTTCGAAGGACTGGCTAATGCCAAGGACGTCGAGGCGTTCCTCAAGCGCGTGCCGTTCGCGGCCGGCGGCGAGCGTCGGCTGAAGGCGCCGGCGATCCCGGTGCCGGAGAAATTGCCGGTGCCGCAGCAGACATCCAATTCCACGCAGGCCGGCTTCGGCGCCATCCTCAACGATATCGCCCGCGGCGAGGACGACTTCACGCAGCGCATCGTCACCACGTCACCCGACGTCACCGTCTCGACCAATCTCGGCGGCTGGGTCAACCGACGCGGGCTGTTCGCGCACGAGGCGATGCAGGATACGTTCCGCAACGAGCGCATCCCCTCGACCTTCAATTGGACATTCTCGCCCCAGGGCCAGCACATCGAGCTCGGCATCGCGGAGGCCAATCTCTTCACCCTGCTGTCCGCCCTCGGCCTGTCGCACTCGATCAACGGCGTGCGGCTACTGCCGGTCGGCACGCTCTACGATCCGTTCGTGGCTCGCGGCCTCGATCAGCTCAACTACGCCTGCTACCAGGATGCCCGCTTCATGGCGGTGGGCACGCCGTCGGGCATCACGCTGGCGCCCGAAGGCGGCGCGCACCAGTCGATCGCCGAACCGCTGATCGGCATGGCGCAGGACGGCCTCGCCGCTTTCGAGCCGGCCTATGTGGACGAACTCGCCATCATCATGCGCTGGGCCTTCGACTACATGCAGAAAGATGGCGACGCCGCGAACGATTATTCGTTGGTCGCGCGGCCGGACGAAAAACCGGTGCCCACTTTTTCTGGCCACGCTCCGGAACAGACCTGGCTGCGCGACGAGACCGGCGGCTCGGTCTATCTGCGGCTCTCAACGCGGCCGATCGATCAGATCGCCCGGCAGATGACGCCGGAACTGGAACGCGACGTCGTCGACGGCGCCTATTGGCAGCGCAAGCCGGGGCCGAACGCGCAGGTGATCGTCGCCTATAGCGGCGTCATCGCGCCGGAGGCGATCGCCGCGGTCGGCCTGATCGCGGAAGACCGCCGCGACGTCGGCCTGCTCGCCGTCACCTCGGCCGACCGGCTCAACGCCGGCTGGACCGCGGCGCAGCGGGCGCGCGAGCGCGGCCTCGTGCATGCGCGGTCGCACATCGAACGGCTGCTCGCCGACGTGCCGCCCCACTGCGGCATCGTCACTGTGCTCGACGGCCATCCGGCGACGCTGGCCTGGCTCGGCGCCGTCAACGGCCACCGCACGCGCTCACTCGGGGTCGAGCATTTCGGCCAGACCGGCTCGCTCGCCGAGCTCTATCGCCACTACGGCATCGACGCCAACGCGATCGTGGCCGCGGCGCAGGCAATCGCGCCCGGCCGGCCGATCCGGCATTTGAAAGCGCTACCGTAGCGTCATGGCGGCTACCGCATGAAGCCGCCTAACAGCGCGAAGATGATAGCGCCACCGATCACCAGCCAGATCACGATCATCACCACGACGACCACGGTGGTACAGAGCACGGTCTTGTTCGCCGGCGGCTTCATCAATTCGGCGATGCCGGTGTGCAGCAGGATCGCTCTCGCACGTTCGACGAGGTTCATGTCACCCCGCCATGGACTAAGGCTTCGACGATCAATCTTTCAGTTCAAACTCCCATCAACCTTTGGCGTCCTCCAAGATCATCGCCGCGCCCTTCTCGGCGATCATGATGGTAGGCGAATTGGTATTGCCCGACGTTATCGACGGCATGACGGAGGCGTCGATAACGCGCAAATTTTCGGTGCCGATCACCTTGAGGCGGGCGTCGACCACGGCGCGAACGTCGTCGTCGCGGCCCATGCGCGCGGTGCCGACAGGATGGAAGATGGTGGTGCCGATATCGCCGGCAGCCTTTTCGAGCGCCGCCTCGTCGTCGTCGCGGATGGTGCTGCCGGGCAGGTATTCCTCCGGCGCGTAGGGCCGCAACGCCGACTGCGAAACGATGCGGCGCGTGACACGAATGGAATCGGCGGCGACGCGGCGGTCTTCCGGGGTCGCCAGATAGTTCGGCCGGATCACTAGCGGCTCGGCGGGATCGTTCGATTTCAACGTCACGCTGCCGCGGCTGGTCGGCCGCAAATTGGCGACGCTCGCGGTGAAGGCCGGGAACGGATGCAGCGGCTCGCCGAACTTGTCGAGCGACAGCGGCTGCACGTGGTACTGGATATTGGCGCGATCCTGCGTCGAGTCGGAGCGGGTGAACACGCCGAGTTGCGAGGGCGCCATGGTCATGGGCCCGCGCCGGCGCAGCAGATAATCGAGCCCCATGCCGACGCGCCCGATGAGCGAGGCATAGGTCATGTTCAAGGTCTTCACACCCGAGACCTTGTAGATGGTGCGCAGTTGCAGATGGTCCTGCAGGTTGGCGCCGACCCCGGGTTTGTCGATCGCCACCGGAATGCCGTGCTTGGCCAGGTCGTCCGCCGGACCGATGCCGGACAGCATCATGATCTGCGGCGAGCCGAGCGAGCCCGCCGACAGGATCGCCTCGCCGCGGCAGCGGCGACACGCGCGACGCCGTTCCGGCGCCAGCGCACGCCGGTAACGCGTTTGCCGTCGAGATGGAGGCCCTCGAC
>JARRQH010000350.1:0-3344 GCA_037381985.1 Pseudolabrys sp. | reverse complement strand
GGGGAGTCCCATTAGGAGGCGAGTCAGATTCCTTGCTTCGATCAGGCAGGAGGTCGTCATGGCCCGTTTTGATCTGACGGATTTCGAGTGGTCGGTGATCGAACCGCTTCTCCCGATGAAGGTTCGGGGTGTGAAGCGGGTCGACGACCGCCGGGGCGTTTGCCATCCGACCACTGGCCCGGTCTTGCGCCGCCACCTGGCCGGTCTCGTCTCCGCCCTTGACAGGTCGAAATGCCATGGACGCCATGCACAGCGTGGAGTTCGGCGACCTCCTACCAGCCGCGCATCCGTTCCCAGCGCGCTTTGATCTCGGGGCTCTCGCTGTTGACGACGCTGTAAAAGTCGTGCTGTGCGGCCATCGCGCAGGCATGGTTGGGCAGAATCCGCACGCGTGTCCCCACCGGCAGATCGGGCATGCTTCTCGAGGACCCGCTGCGGAGCGCGAGGATGCCATGCTCCTGGCTGGCCTGAGACACGATCACATCTTCCAGCACCCGTCCCTTCGCGTCGCAGACCACCCCATACCCTTGGTCGCGTTCCTGACCCGCGGTGCCGCGGTCGCGCGACAGCGCCATCCACCCCGCATCGACTAGCACCCATCCCTTGTCTGGTTTGCTGCCGATTACCGTGGCCAGAACGGAAATCGCGAGATCGTCGATCGCGCAGACCCCCACCCCGTGCTGGACGAGGTCGAAGAACATGTAGACGCCGGCGCGCAGCTCGGTCACGCCGTCGAGGTTTTCGGCAAGATGTGCGGTCGGGGTCGAACCAACGCTGACGATCGGGCAGGCGTGACCGTGAGCGCGCAGTATTTCGGCCGCGTGCACGGCAGCCAGACGCTCGTTCTCGGCGGCCTTCGCCAGCGCATCGGGCGTGTTCAGGCCATAGGATTCGCCCGCGTGGGCAAGGACGCCGACCAGAGTGGCGCCCGCCGCGACGACCCTGCGGGCCACCTCGATCAGCTTGGGATCGTCGGGCTTCAGCCCGCCCCGATGATCGTCACAGTCAATTTCGATGAAGACGGACGGTGTCACGCCGGTGGCCTTGCGCACATCCGCCAGCACATCTGCCTGCTCAACGGTGTCGAGCAGGAGCTTCAAGTCGGCGCCGGTGCGGCGGCTCAACTCCATGGCGCGCAGCGCCGAGGCCGGAGACAGCCCGACCGCGTATGTCATGTCGCGGTAGCCGTGGGCCGCGAAATACTCCGCCTCGGCGATTGTGGAAACCGTTATCGGACCTGGCGCGCCGCGGTGGACTTGCTGGGCGACGTCGATACTCTTGGCCGTCTTCATATGCGGACGCAGGACCACGCCGAGCTTTTCGGCATGGCGGGCGAGACGCTGGATGTTGCGATCGAGTTTGCCGCGATCCAACAGCAGCGTCGGAGTGACGAGGGCCTCGATCGTTGTGGGTGTTTCGCGCTGGTCTGCGTCTGCTCTCATCTTTCAGTATTCCCTGTCTCTCCCCGAACGACTGGTTCGCCAAGGCGTACATTCGCGCGTCGCCCTCGGCGACCGGCAGTGGTCCATTGACCATCGCAGTCGCCTGGGCGACCTGCGCGATACCCAGGCTATCCAGCCAGCCGCTCAGGCCATGTTCCGCATAGACGTCGATACGAACGAATTGCCCCTGCAGCGTCGAAAGCTGGGCAAGGATCAGACGTTGCGCATCCTGGACATCTTGGGCAGCACAGGGACCTACCACATGGCCGCGCCCGAACCTCCTGGCGATGGCGTAGCCCGCGATGCGCCCCGCGCGCTCGATGACCAAAACATGTCCTGCGGCGACCAAGGCGGCCACCAGGGGCGCCCGGTCCATGCCGGTGGCGCGTTGATCGACCCCCTGGATCTGAGCAAGGTCGGAGGCCGTCGCCGGCCGAATGCCCTGACCGGCTTCGGAGGCAACGTCGACGGTTAGCAGGCCTTGGTGCTGAACGACGGTGCCCCACGCGGTGAATCCCCTCCGCTTGTAAAGCTCAAGGCCCTCGTCGGTCGAATTGAGCAGCACGGTGCGCCCCGCCGTTGCCTCAAGCAAACCGTCGAACAGGCGCGCCCCGTATCCATGGCCCTGTTCGGCGGCGGTGACGATAATCATCCCGGCGCTGGCATGGGCTTGGCCGTAGGTCCACCACATGCTTGTGCCGATGACCTTGCCATTTCGCTCCAGCACCAGGCCGTGACCTGCCGCTGCGGCGAAGTCCCAATCCTCGCGGCGATAGGGCCAACCCATTTCCTGCGACAGCTTTAGCGCGCCCGGCACATGGCGCGGCTCGAAGCGCATCATCTCGGCCGCGCGGATCGTCTTCGATTTGTCTTCGATCGTCATTGCCGAGAGGCCTTCCATCAAGTCGGGGTCGCTTTGACCATTGCCGCTAACGTGACGCCCTGCATACCGATTTCGCTGCTGTTCTTCCCGGCGAACTCGGTAGGATCATTCGTTCTGGCCCGTCCCTCGGCATAAAAAACGGCGTCGCTTGGGGGAGAAAGATGCATCCGTCATGTGCCTCTCCCTTCATGGCTGCTCTTGGCGGGACGATCACGGCCGGGGGCGCACGCACGCGGGCCTGACCGGCGACAAGGGTCGAAAACGCGAAAGACGAGGGAGGTTCAAGACCCATGAGGGAATACCGATGATCTACATAAGCGAAGATGAGTCCGCCGGCTTGATCACGCATGATCTTGCCTACGAAGCCGTGCGGCAGGCGTTGGTGGCCGCCACTACCGCGCAAAGCGGGGTCTTTCCGGCGATTCTCGGGCGGTCATGTGAGTCGACCAACACGTTTTCCATCAAGTCCGGCTGGTCGAAAGACCTTACCGGCGTGAAGATCGGCTCATTCTGGTCTGGGAATCCGGCGCGAGGGCTGCCCCGGCACAATTCCACCATCGTGCTGCTCGACCAGGACACGGGCCGGCTGGGCGCTGTCATCGAGGCAGGGCTGGCCAATGCCTACAGGACGGCCGCCGCCGATGCGGTTGCTGCCGACCTGCTTGCCCGCAAGACCTCCACGACCCTGGCGATCTTCGGCGCCGGACATCAGGCAGGCTTCGAGGTGCAGGCGCTGGCGCGTATCCGCCCGATCGAAACCGTGCTGGTGGTGGCCCGCCCATCGCCGCGCCGCGATCCGTTTGTCGCGCGGATCAATAGCTCTGGGCTGAAGGCGCGCGTCGCATCGGCCGAAGAGGCGGTGCGCGCCGCCGACATCGTCGTTACCGCGACACCCGCGCGCGCGCCCCTGTTCGAGGCCGACTGGGTCGTTCCGGGAACGCATGTCGCCAGCATGGGGTCCGACGCCCTCGGCAAGCACGAATTGCCGGGCGAGTTGCTGTCAAGGGCAAGTCTCTTCT
>JARRQH010000349.1:0-3382 GCA_037381985.1 Pseudolabrys sp. | reverse complement strand
GTGCTTCGCGACGCTAAACAAAAAAACCCCGGCGCTGCGGCGCCGGGGTTTCGCGTTCCAATACGCGCGCTACGGATCAGAAGTGGTAGTTGATGCCGGCGCGTACGATGTCGCTGGTGAAGCTGGCATCGGTGCCGCCGACCGAACCGCCGCTGCCGAGATCGACGTGCAGGTATTCGACCTTCGCCGTCCACGGCCCGGTGATGTGGTACTCGACGCCGGCGCCCGCGGTCCAACCGGCGTTGGTGTCGTCGGCGCTGCCAACGCCGGCGATGTTGGTCTTGATGTTGCCGACCGCGAGGCCGCCGGTGGCGTAGGGCAGGAAGTTTCCGAACGAATAGCCGAGCCGGCCGCGCACAGTGGCGAGGTATTCGTTCTTCACGCTGCAGGCGACGCCGCCGCAGGTGGTGTTGTCGCCCATGTCGCTCCAGTCGATGTCACCTTCGAGGCCGTACACGACCGGTCCGGTTTGCCAGTTGTAGCCGACCGTGCCGCCGACCAACCCGCCGTCGGCATTGAACGAGCCGCTGGAGTTGGTTCCGGAGAAGTCCGAGCGACCCCAACCGTAGCCGCCGTTGATACCGACGTACGGACCGACCCAACTCCACGCCAGCGGCTCATAGATCGGCGCCTTCGTTGGCATGCGCCGCGGCAAATCCGCCGCCGATGCCGCCGCCACGCCGAGCGCCAGGACGCCAACGCTTGCCAGCAGAACTTTCTTCATCACGCACCTCTTTCCTTCTTTGCCATGACACCGCGTTCCGCGATGCCGGCAGACGGACGCCAAGCGCGCCGTCACCCGAAATCGAAACGCTCAACGCAACGAAGACGAATCCGGTTCCGCATGGGACACCACTTGTCGCCGCTTGCGTCCATTGCGCAACACGTCGTGTGCCGCACATCTCCACGCTACTTGGCGCAGACATTGCGGTTGTCTTGCGGATGCCTTGCGGCGAAATCGTGGCAACACGTTCGCGTTCACGTGAATGTTCTCAGGTGTTGCATTCTTGTCTCGTACCTAAGTCGCAACTTTATACCGCGCTTACGCTTGCGACACGCGCGCGACAAAAAAGATAGAGCCGCGCATGCGCACGCGATTACCGCTCGCGTTCGATGACGCGATCCGAAACCGAATGTGATGGCGGCAAAAGAAAACCCCGGGCCCAGGCCCGGGGTCATGAACGCCAAGTGTTGACGCTTGCTCAGAAGTGATAGTTGAGGCCGACACGGAGCAGGCTGGCCGAGTAGCCGTTGTCGATGCCGGTGGTGGCGAAGCTCCGGTCGCCGAGATCGATATAGAGGTATTCAACCTTGGCCGACCAGTTGGGGGCGAAGCCGTATTCGCCGCCGACGCCGAGGGTCCAACCGATCTCGGTCTTCGTCTCGTCAACGTTGGTCGCGGTTGAGGTGGCGACGAGGTCGCCGAAGGCGAGACCGCCGGTCGCATAGGCCAGTATGTTGCCGAAGGCATAGCCGAGGCGGCCGCGCGCGGTGCCGAACCACGGATTGGCGAACTTGTAAGCGGCGAAGGTGTCGTCGGCGCCGGAGAAGCCGATTTCGCCCTCGAGGCCGTAGACGAACTGACCTTGCTGCCAGTTGTAGCCGCCCTGGATGCCGCCGATCACGCCGCTGGGATCGGGCGAGGCGTCGGACACCGAGCCCCACGCGTAGCCGACGTTGCCGCCGGCATAGAAGCCCGCCCAGTTGTAGATGCGCGACGCGCTCGGGCTCGGCGTGGAATAATACGGCTGCGGGCCGAGATCGGCGGCCGAGGCCACGCCGCCGGCAACGATTGCGACGCTCGCAGCCAGCAAGAACCTCTTCATTTTATCCTCCACTTAACTTGCTGCCGCGCTGCCCTTGGCGAAGGGCTGATCGCGCGGTCCTTCCTGCGTTTTCGTTCCGCGCCGAGCGGCTCTCCGACGGTGGAAAGCCTGGCCCGGAGTGGGCCCGGCGGCGGACGAAAGCGCGCCAAATTCGTGGAAGATTTATCGGGCTTTTTAAGTTAAACGGTTATGAATCGATAAGCAGTTCCTAGTTGTTATCCCTAAAGAACCGTTAGTATCCGGTAGCCTTTGCAGCAACGATGACAATCGATTCAGACTCCATTCACCATGATCGCGTTGCGCTGATCACCGGCGGCGCGCGCCGCATCGGCGCGGCGCTCGCGCGCGCGCTCGCGCGCGAAGGCTATGCGCTCGTGCTGCACGCCAACCGCTCGCGCGTCGAGGCGGAGAAGCTCGCCGCCGAGATCGAGGCCGACGGCGGCCGCGCGCGCGTGGTGCTTGCCGATCTTGCCGATGCCGCGGCGGTCGACAACCTGATCGCCGCGGCGAGCGCCTTCGGGCCGTTGACGCTGCTCGTCAACAGCGCGGCGGAGTTCGAGCCTGACGACATTGCGACGCTCGAGCGCGCCGCCTTCGAGCGCACCATGGCGGTGAACCTGGCGGCGCCCCTGTTCCTGGCGAAGGCGTTCGCCGCGCAGGCGCCGGCCGGCTCGGCAATCGTCAACGTGCTCGACCAGCGTGTGTTCAAGCCGACGCCGCGCTTCTTCTCGTATTCGTTGGCGAAGAGTGCGCTCTATACGGCGACCACGACGCTGGCGCAGGCGTTGGCGCCGCGCGTCAGGGTCAACGCGGTGGCGCCGGGCCCGACCTTGCCGAGCTCGCGCCAGTCGGACGCAGAGTTCGCGCAGCAGGCCGCCACCCTGCCGCTCGGGCGCGGCCCGACCCCCGACGACATTGCCGCCGCGGTGGTCTATCTCGCCAAGGCCGACGCCGTGACCGGCGCCACCATCGCGGTCGACGGCGGCCAACACGTCGCTTGGCGCACCGCCGACAGTGACCTGGCGGAATAGCGCGAGGCGCGCATGATCCCGGAAAGTGGGAACCGGTTTTCGGATAAGATCATGCGCAATCGAGATCGGCGCCCTATCTTATTGTCATGAATGGCCGCAAAGACATCGACCCGGAAAGCGAGCTGCGCGAGGAGGACGAGGAGTCCGCGCTGCCCGAGCTCGAGCTGGACGCCGAGACCGCCGCGCCCGGTACGCTCGCGGCGGGACGAGCGGCCATCGCGCGCTTCGCCAAGCTCGCGCCCTCGGCGCCCGGCGTCTACCGCATGCTCGACGGCAAGGGCGATGTCCTCTACGTCGGCAAGGCGAAAAGCATCAAAAAGCGCGTCACCTCCTACACGCGCCCGACCGGCCACGACAGCCGCATCACCCGCATGATCGCGGCAACGGTGACGATGGAGTTCGTCTCCACCCAGCCCGAGACCGAGGCGCTGCTGCTGGAAGCCAACCTGATTTCAACTTCCGGATCCTTGGGCGCCATCTGGCCGGCTTGCAGACGGTGGACGAGGATGAGATCCGAGCCGCCAC
>JARRQH010000348.1:0-3410 GCA_037381985.1 Pseudolabrys sp. | reverse complement strand
GATGGCCCGGAGATCGTCCGAGCGCTTGAACGTGAGGATGCCGGTGAAAGAGATATGCAGGCCAAGCTCGATCGCCTTGAACGCCAGATCGCGGCCCGCGGTGAAGCAATGCAGCACGGCGGGGAAGGCGCCCTGCTCCATTTCCTCAGTCAGGATCGCCGCCATGTCGTCGTCGCAGTCGCGCGAATGGATCACCAGCGGCAGACCAGTTTCGCGAGCGGCCGCAATGTGTTGGCGGAAACTCTTCGCCTGAATCTCACGCGGGCCGGTGTCGTAGTGGTAGTCGAGCCCGGCCTCGCCGACGGCCACGATCTTGGGATGTTTCGAAAGCGAAATTAGCGTGTTCGCGTCGATTTCTAACTCTTCGTGAGAATGTTCCGGATGGGTGCCGACCGAGCAGAAGACGTCCGGGTATTTCTCCGCGATGGCAAGCACCTGGGCGTGTTTCTTCACCCGGGTCGAGATGGTCACCATACGCCCGACGCCTGCCGCGCGGGCGCGCGCGATCACCGCGTCCAGCTCGGGCGCGAAATCGGGGAAATCGAGATGGCAGTGGCTGTCGACCAGCATAGCTCTAAACCTTGGCCCCTTTGGTCCCTTTGCCCTCTTTAGCCCCTTTGCCCTCTTGGGCCTATTCCTCGACGAAACGCGGGAACACCGGCTCGGGCGCCGGCAGCACGGTTCCGGCCTTGATGCGCGTTGCAAGCGCTGCGAAGTCCCGCTCCTCAGCCGGAATCGCGAGCACATCGAGCATTTTGCCCGCCGAGGCCGGCACGAATGGCTGCGCCAGGATGGCGACCTGGCGGATCACTTCCGCCGTCACGTACAGCACGGTCCCCTGCCGCTTGGGATCGGTCTTGGCCAGCGCCCACGGCGCCTCGCCGGCGAAATAGCGGTTGGCCTCGGCGACTACGGCCCAGACGGCGGCCAGCACCTGGTGGAGCTGGTAGGTCTTCATGTGCTCGCGCGCGGCTTCGACCATGCCATCGGCGGCCGCCAGGATCGCCTTGTCGGCGTCGCTGAACTCGCCCGGCTCCGGCAGTGCGCCGCCGAAGGCCTTGGCCACCATCGACAGCGAGCGCTGCGCCAGGTTGCCGAAATCGTTGGCGAGGTCGGCGTTGGTACGGTTGACGATGGCCTCGTGGCTGTAGTTGCCGTCCTGGCCGAACGGCACTTCGCGCAGCAGGAAATAACGGAACTGGTCGACGCCATAGGTGTCCACCAGCGCGAAGGGATCGACCACGTTGCCGACCGACTTCGACATCTTCTCACCGCGGTTGAACAGGAAGCCGTGGGAGAAGATCTGCTTCGGCACCGCGACGCCGGCCGACATCAGGAAGGCAGGCCAATAGACCGCGTGGAAGCGCACGATGTCCTTGCCGATAACGTGCAGGTCGGCCGGCCAGTAGCGCTTGAATTGCTCGCTGTCGGTGTCGGGAAAGCCGACGCCGGTGATGTAATTGGTAAGGGCGTCGACCCACACATACATGATGTGCTTGTCCGAGCCCGGCACCCGCACGCCCCAGTCGAAGGTGGTGCGCGAGATCGACAGGTCCTGCAGGCCGCCGCGCACGAAGCTCGCGACCTCGTTCAGGCGCTCCTTCGGCAGCACGTAGTCCGGCCGCTCATAAAGCGCCAAGAGCTTTTCGGCATAGGCCGAGAGCCGGAAAAAATAGCTCTCCTCCTCCACCCACTCGACCGGCGTGCCGGTCTTGGTCGCGAGCCGCACCTTCTGCTCGTTGAGCTGCGTTTCGCTCTCGGCGTAATAGGCTTCGTCCCGCACCGAGTACCAGCCGGCGTATTTGTCGAGGTAGATGTCGCCGTTCTTCTCCATCCGCTCCCAGATGGCCTGCGAGGACCGGTGGTGGCGCTCTTCCGTCGTATGGATGAAGTCGTCGTTGGAGCATTCCAGCCGCTCTACCATCCTCTCGAACAGCGGCACGTTGCGGTCGCGCAATTGGCGCGCCGTCAGGCCCTCTTTGGCCGCGGTCTGCTGCATCTTCTGGCCGTGCTCGTCGGTGCCGGTCAGGAAGAACACGTCGAAGCCGTCCAGCCGCTTGAAGCGGGCGATGGCGTCGGTGGCAATGGCCTCGTAGGCGTGGCCGATGTGCGGGGCCCCGTTCGGATACGAGATCGCGGTGGTGATGTAAAAAGGGGTCTTTTCGGCCGGCATATGAGGGGTCTAACCCGATTCTGAGGGTGTCCCGGGCATGGGCGCCACGAAAGAGGCGCGCCACGGACCGGGACGGGAATTCAAGCGGTTAGCTATCAACGGCGGGGCGCCGGGGCAAGTTGCGCCGCTGCCTGCCGGTCAAGCCCCGGACATCGCCACCAGCTTCGTTACCGTATTGATGTTGCGCACGGTCAGGGGCCCGAGCGCAGCCGGCAATTTGAGCTTGGAGCGGCCTACGCCGTCGGGGAAGTGGATGTAGATATCCCGCTTGCCGACGCGGACCTCCTCCCGCCCCGGAATGACGAGGCCGCGAACGGCCTGCTCTGGAATCGCTGCCATCCCAAAGGCCACGCCAACCTTGGCGCCGGGTGCGTCGGGAAACGGATTGCCCTTCAGCACGGCCCGCATCTCCGCGGCGCTGCGCAGCGCCAGATCGACATCGCGGCCCATCTTGGCAGCGAGGGCGCGCGCCAGGGCGCTCTGCAGTGCCTCTTCCGATCTTCCGCTCTCGAACACCACGTTGCCGGACTGGATGTAGGTGCGCACGTTCTCGAGACCGAGCCCGGTGCAAAGCGCGGCCAGCTCCGCCATCGGCAGCTTGCCGGTGCCGCCAACATTGATGGCGCGGAGGAGCGCGATGAAAGTCGTCATGGGCCCGCGATCTAGCGAACGCCCGATATCGCGTCAAAGCAGAGGATTCGCGCCCCCCTACTTCTCGCACATGCCGTCGAGTTCGGCCAGGGTCTCGGCGATGGCCTCGCCCTCCTTGGCGTTCTCGGGCAATTCCTGCAGGCCGTCCATCAGGGTGACGTACTCTGGCCCGAGCTTTTCGGCCATGGTGTCCATCGTGTCGGCGATCGCCTCGGCAGCCTTGGTGTCCTTCTTTTTCTCGGCCTCGTCTATCTTGGTGCTGAGATCGGCCATGTCGCAATAGATCTTCAGCTTGGCCTTGTCGGCGCCGATCATCTTGACGACCTTCTGCACGGCGGCCACGGTCGGCTTCGGCGCTTTGGGCGCCTCTTTCTGCTGAGCGGCCGCGACCAACGGAAATGCGGCGAGCGCAAGATTGGCGGCGACAAGCGCCGCCGTGAGATGGCTCGGTTTCATGAAACGCCCCCTTCGGTTGGCGTCGACCGACTGGCCGGCGCACCCCGCCATCAAAGGATCAAGTTGTGGCGTGCGTGAGGCGCGTTCGCGGCGGGCCCTGGTGCCCCTTAATAGTCTACCGGATTTCGCG
>JARRQH010000347.1:0-3421 GCA_037381985.1 Pseudolabrys sp. | reverse complement strand
CCGCCATACTCGCCCGATCTCAATCCAATCGAGCAGGCCTTCGCTAAGATCAAACACTGGATGAAAATGGCTCATAAGCGAACAGTCGAGCAGACCTGGCGTCACATCGGCGCCCTCGTCGAAACCATCCAACCTTCCGAATGCCAGAACTACCTCGCAAACGCCGGATACGATTCCGTCAAAACGTGAAAGACTCTGGCATCGAGGAAAGTGATCTCAAGCGCGCATTTGAGGTAGCCAAATCCGCCATGCTCGAAAAGGCCTTCGGTGTTCCGTTCAAGGTGGCTGGCTCCCTGCAGGAAGCCGAACAACTCAGCCGCGCGCTCGTCGCCCGGCCTCATCGCGAAGTAGCGCTCGCTCCGTGATCATGCCCCATGGTGACAGCTTGCTATGAGAATTGCGGGGGCGGGGTGTGCGGGATTCCAGATCGAGCTAAAGGAGGGCTATAGCGTAGACGTAGTTCTCATCTTCACCCGGCGCGGCGCGCCATTTCGCAGAAAAAACCGAGGTTTTTCAGGGGTCGGCGCGTCTTCAGGACAGGCGCGCAAGCTCGCTCGCCATCGGGATGCGGCGCGGCTCCGGCACGTAGAAGTCGCCGAGCTTCACCATCGAGCGCGGGCGCACTACGATCAACATTAGGCGCTTGCGCAGGAGCTGGGGCGAGGTCGGCTTGAGCAGGAATTCGTGCACGCCGGCGCGCAGGGCCTCCATCACGCACAGCCCCTGGCCGCGGTCGGTCAGCATGATGATCGGCAGGTTGGGCCGCGGGAACACGCCCGTCGACCGCACGATACGGATCACCTCCATACCGTCGAGGATGGGCATGTCCCAGTCCAGAAACATGACGTCCGGGTCGCAGGTGCGGATGGTTTCCAGCGCCGCCAGCCCGTCGACCGCCTCGAACACCAATTTGGCGCCGAGGTTGGTCAGCATCATGCGCGTGAGCTTGCGCATGTAGGCGTTGCTGTCGACCACCAGGATGTTGAGCCCCTGGATCATGTTTTCGACGGCATTGTGTTGCATGGCGGTACCCCCGATACTCGTTGCACGCGACGGTTCAGCGGAAGGCGAGAGCCCCGGCGAATTTCCTAACAAGATACCTCAATTCCGCGCGAGGCCGCCCGACGGCAGCGCCTGCCCCCTTATCGGACGGTCCCACGCACGATAGTTTCCGATTCGTTAGACAAGAGCCCCGCAACGGAACCCGGACGAGAGGCCATGAAGGAACCCGGCCCCGATCATCCCATCACCATCGCGCCCAACGGCAAGCGCGTGCGCGTCGTCTTCGCGGGCCAAGTGATCGCCGACAGCAGACGCGCGCTCACGCTGGACGAAGCCGACTATCCGCCGGCGCAGTACATCCCGCACGACGACGTCGTGATGGCCACGCTCGAAAGCACGGACCATCATACCCATTGCCCGTACAAGGGCGATGCCAGCTATTTCTCGATTGTCGCCGACGGCCGCGGCGCCGAGAACGCGGTGTGGAGCTATCAGCAGCCGTACCCGGCGGTGAAGGAGATCGGCGGTTATCTTTGCTTCTATCCAAGCAAGGTGGATGCGATCGAGGAAACCGCAGACTAATCTCAGGAGCCTGATTCACTCTCCGCTCATTCCCGCGCAAGCGGGAAACCAGAGAAACAATTGCACGGCGGAAATTGACAGCCCTGGATCCCCGCTTTCGCGGGGATGAGCGGTTAGGGGATTCAATGCAGCCGCGGCGCCTTTAGGAACTTGCCGCGCTCGGAAGAATTCATCTCAACCTCGAAGGTAACGCCGTCGCGATAAAGCGTCAGCGGTATCTCGACGCCCGCCGGACCAAGCGACCAGACCTTGCGGTAGAAGTCGCCGAGGTTCGACACCGTCTCGCCCGCCACCTCCAACACCACGTCGCCGGTCTTGAGCTCCGCGCGCGCCGCGGGCCCCTTGGGCGCGATGCCGACGATGACGATCTTGTCCTCGATCTCGGTCGAATAGAGCCCGAGCCACGGCCGCGCCGGTTTGTTGACGCGGCCGAACTTACGCAGGTCGTCGAGGATCGGCTTCAGCAGGTCGATCGGCACGATCATGTTGAGATGCTCGTTCTCGCCGTCGTGCTCGCGCTCGACCTGCAGCGAACCGATGCCGATCAATTCGCCTTGCGGCGAGATTAGGCCGGTGCCGCCCCAGTTCGGATGCGCCGGGTAGGTGAAGATGGCGTCGTCCAGCACGTATTCCCAATAGCCGGCGAATTCCTGCCGGGCGGCGATGCGCGCGGCGACCGAGCGCGTGCGCCCGCCGGCGCCGCCGACCACCACGCGCTCGCCGCTCTCGATGTCGTCGGACGACCCGATCGACAGCGACGGCAAGTCGATCTTGCCCAGCGCCTGCACCAGGCCGAAGCCGGTTTCCTGGTCGTAGCCCAGCGCGTGGCCCGGCATCACGTTGCCGTCGCCGAGATGCAGCCAGATGGTCTCGGCCTCGGTGATCAGATAGCCGATGGTCAGCACCAGCCCGTCGTCGATCAGGACGCCGTTGCCCGCGCGCTCGACGCCGAGCGTGTCGGCGGTGAAGGCGTCGGGTGGAATGATCGCACGCAGGCCCAGGATCGACGACAACGCGCGCTCGAGATCGTAGCCGTAATCCTGCGCGCGCGGCTGCGCGGACGCGGGGACTTTCCATTCTTGCAACGTCGTCATTGCCGGGGTCCGATGGCTGGATGGCGGTGACCGTTTCTCTACATCGTCTGCGCGGAAAAACCGGCGAGCACATGTGAGAGCATGTCAGGAAACCGCGGGCCGCCGCAAGAGCCGCGCCGGCGGCGCGCGATTGTCGCAGACCCGCCGCTTCACGTGCCGTGACGGAGATTGCCCGGCACGTCACAATCGGTATTCTCCCCGCCCATGTTTCCACTTTCCGTTCTCGATCTGTCGCCGGTGTCCGCCGGCTCGTCCGGCGCCCAGGCGCTGCGCAATTCGCTCGACCTGGCACGGTTCGCCGACCGGCTCGGATTCACGCGATACTGGGTGGCCGAGCACCACAATCTGCCATCGATCGCCAGCTCGGCGCCCGAGATCATGATCGGGCAGATCGCGGCGGTGACCGAACACATGCACATCGGCTCCGGCGGCGTGATGCTGCCGAACTGGGCGCCGCTGGTGGTGGCGGAACGCTTCCGGGTGCTGGAGGCGCTCTATCCCGGCCGCATCGATCTCGGCCTCGGCCGCGCGCCGGGCACCGACCCCGCCACGTCGTACATGTTGCGGCGGCGCCAGGGCATGAGCGAGCAGGACGATTTCCTGGAGCGGTTCCAGGAGCTGACACTGCTGGAGACGCGCGGCTTCCCGGCAGGCCATCCGTTCCATAACGTGCACGCCATGCCGAGCGACGTGACACTGCCGCCGATCTTCCTGCTCGGCTCGTCGGACTATTCGGCGCAGCT
>JARRQH010000346.1:0-6230 GCA_037381985.1 Pseudolabrys sp. | reverse complement strand
CCGGTTCGCCGTCTGGAAACGCGATCAAATAAAGACTGGACACAATCGCCGCTTCCGCGAAACGGTGAATGTGACGTCTTCTCATACGGAATCGCTACACCCACTCTTCACCTCTCCCCTGGGGGGAGAGGGAGCACGCCGTGCTTGGCGCCTACGCCTCAATTCAGAATGAAGCTGCCCTACGCCGCGCGCACGTGCTGCAGGAAGCGGTCGACCTGCTGCTGCAATTCGGCGGCGTGGGCGATGAGGCGCTCGGCGCCCGCCAGCGCGCGGCCGGAGGCGTCGTCGTTCTCGCCGGTCTTGCGATCGAGCTCGGCGATGTTGCTGGCCGCGGTGCGCGAGCGCTCGGCGGCGGCTTGCGCGTTGCGGGAGATTTCCTGCGTCGCGGAAGCCTGATGGTTCACCGCCGACGCCATCTCGGCGGCCTCCTCGCCCAGGTGGGTGATGGCATCGACCACCTTGCCCATGATGCCGACGACGGCGTCGCAGGAGGCGTTGACCGCCGCGATCTTCTGATTGATCTCGTCGGTGGCGCTCGCCGTCTGCGCGGCCAACGACTTCACCTCCGACGCCACCACCGTGAAGCCCTTGCCGGCGGCTCCGGCGCGCGCCGCCTCGATGGTGGCGTTGAGCGCCAAGAGGTTGGTCTGTTGGGCGATCGACTGGATCAGGCCGGTAATCGGCACGATCTGGCCCACCGCTTCGACCAGTTGCTCCACCTTCTCGCGCGCGTTCTGGGATTGGCTCACGGTGTCGCCGGTGAGCGTCTTGGCGCCGTGGGTCTGCGCCGCCAGTTGCTCGATGGTGCGGGCGAGCTCTTCGGCGGCGTTCGCCACCGAGTCGACGTTGGCCTGGGTTTCGACGACGAGGCCCGACGCCGACTGCGACTTGGCACGCGTGTCGGTCGCGATCGTCGACATCGCCTGCGCGTTCTCGTGCATGCCCGCCACTGCCGCGGTCAGCTCCTTGGCGATCTGCTGCACCGATTCCTCGAATTCGCCGGCGAGCTGTTCCATCTCCGCGCGCCGTTCCGCCGCCCGCCGCTGCTCGGCCTGGTGGCCCGCCTGCTCCAGCGCGTGCTTCTCGATCGCGTTGCGGCGGAACACGTCGATGGCCTCGACCATCCTGCCGATCTCGTCGCGGCCGCCGCGATAGCCGATGTCGATATCGGTTTCCCCGGCCGACAGCTTCTGCATCACGCCGGTGATAGAGCGGATCGGCCGCACGATGGAGGCGCCGACCAAAAGCGTCGTCGCGATGCTCACCAGCAGGCCTGCGAGCGTGCCGCCGATCAGGATGCCCTTGTTGCGTTCGGCATCCCGGTAGAGCCCGCTCCGAACCTCGTTGGCCTCGATCGCCAGCGCCATCGACAGCGTGCGGATCTCGCCATCCACGAGCTCGAAGCTGTCGTCGGTCTGGCCCAACAGCATGGTCGCCATCGACGGGTCGACACGGCCGACGTCGATATTGTCCTTTGCCTGTTGCTTGCACTTCTTCCAATCGGCCAGCAGCTCGCGCAATTCATTGCGCTCGTAGGTGGATAAGTCATGCCGGCGCGCAAGATCGTGGATCTGCGCCGACAGCCCGTCGAGATCGGCTTCGATCCCATTGTACAGCCTGTTCAGCAGCTTCTCGCTGACGCTGTTGCTGGCCCAGGAGACGTAGCGAAAGATCTTCATGTGCGTCACGACGACGGCGTCGCTGACATCCTGAAACGCCCGCTGCTTGGGCTCGAGACGCGACGACAACTGGCGCAAGCCGTCGGCGGAATGGTTCGAGGTGACGTAGGCGTTGAGGCCGACCGCCACCAGACACACCACGAGCACGGCCGAGGCCGCCGATACCTTTATCGGCAGCGAAATGTCGTGCAGCCAATCGAACGGGCCCCGCCGGTGGCGAGGCTCCAGCGCAGACACAGCACTGTTAGCGGATGTCGTGATGGAATTCACCGGCGATCACTTGTAGATACCGACCCCGACGAAGTATTTCTTGCCGAGCTTCTCGATGTAGCTCGATTTGTCCTCGATCTTGTTAGTGAGCGGGTTGGGCCATTTGTAGTCGACCCAGCCGTGCCCCGTCTCTTTCGCCAGCGTGACCATGTCGCGGATCAGGTACTTGCCATCGGGATCCTTGAGAGCCATAAGGTTCTTGCCCACCAGCACGATCTTGGCCCCGTGTGCGACGCAGACGCCCTTCAGGTCATAGACGAAGGGATAAAGATCGCGGTCGTGGAAGCTCTTGTTCGACTTGTTGTCGACCGCCTTGAAGGTTGCCTTGGCGCCGTCCTTCTTGAACTCGGCCTGCACGCGCTTGACCATGGCCACCGCCTCGGCGCGCGTACCGTGATCGGCCGCGCCGGCGGCGGGGGTGAAAGCGAACAATGAACAAAAGAGAATAAGTGCGAGGGCCCGCATAGCGCGCTCCACCGGAAATTGCAGATTTCCGTATCATCATACGGCAGTATTAAAGGGCGATTAACGATGTTGAAGGCCGGCCCAATTTTTGAGCAGGCCCACCCTGGCGCTTTCGCGGCGCTTATTCGCAGCCGCCGTTACTTTTCGGGCTTGTCCTTGGGCTTGGGCGGGCCGTCGACCGGCGGCAGCGACTTGATGTAGGTGGCGATGGCCATCCGGTCGGCGTCACTAATCTTGGCGGTGTTGGTGGTCACCTCCTCCATGCTGGAGCCGACAAAGTCGCCGTCCGGCGTCATGCCGCTTTCGAGCAGATAGGCGATATCGCTCACCTTCCAGTCGCCGAGCCCCTTCTGGGTGATGTTGGGCACCCAGCCCTTGCCCTCCGGATTGGGCCCGCCGGCGAAACGCTTGTCGGCGACGATGGCGCCGAAGGCGTTGCGCGAACTGTGGCATTCGGCGCAATGGCCGGGACCGTTGACCAGATACGCGCCGCGATTCCATTGCGCCGACTTCGACGGATCCGGCTTGAAGACGCTGCGGTCGAAGAAAGCGAGCTTCCAGAGGCCAATGCCGCGCCGCACGGTGAACGGAAACGCGAGCTGGTGCGGCGGCGCCTTGCCGCCAACCGCCGGCAGGGTCTTGATATAGGCGAACAGGTCACGCAGGTCGTTGAACGTCATGTGCGTGTACGACGTATAGGGAAACGCCGGATAGAGATGGCGGCCGTCGGGGCCGACGCCGTCGTGCATGGCGGTGACGAACTGCGCCTCGCTCCAGGCGCCGATGCCATCCTTTTTGTCAGGTGAAATGTTGGGCGGGTAAAAGGTGCCGAACGCGGTCTTCAGCGCGCGGCCGCCGCCAAGCCGGGTGCGGTCCTTCTGCTTCGGCGTGGCGTGGCAGGAGGCGCAGTCGCCGACATTGAACAGCGTCTTGCCGTTGGCGAGATCGGGCGTGTGGGGCGCAAGCGCGCTCGCCGACACAGTCTGCGGCATGGTGAGAAACCAGAAGCCAACGACCGCAAGGCTGAGCGCCGCGACAATCAGTTTACGTAAAATGATACGTTACCTCCGCAACCGCGATGGCCTATCGAAGCGGGCGGCGCGCACATTCGACGCGCCGCCTTTAATGTCAGACCGGGCGTTCGAGGCCGGTCAGTCCCGCTTGATGCGGTATTCGCGATGACAGCCGCCGCACTGCTTGCCGATGCCGCCGAAGGCGGTCCGGAAGCTGGCGAGATCGGTGACCGAGCCTTTCGCCGTCTTGGCGTCGGCACCGAGCTTCTCGAAGCGGGCCTTGAAGTCGGCCATATGCTCCCAGATCTTGGGCGAGACGGTGGTCTTGTGGCCGGTCTTCGAATCCGCCGGGAACAGGCCGGGCATCTTCTGCGACGTTTCCTCGAAGGTCGCGAAAATCCTCTTGGCGGCGGCGAGATCGAACGGCTTCTGATGCTTGATCATCTGGGCCGCGAGCTTGGCTTCGCGGCCGTTGTGCTTCATCAATTCCTGCCGCTCGGCAATCGGGTTCTTCTGCGCCATAACCGTCGTCACGCCGAGCGCCACGACCGCAACCGCAGCGGCCGACAAAACTGCCGTCAATTTCATTGGATGCCTCTCAAAAGGGTGGGTCTTGCGCCGACTCTTATAGAGCATCGTCATGGCACTATTCGGGCGAGCGAACAGTGCCATCTGTCGCACGCCATCACGAATGTGTGAACGATGTCGTCAGGCCGCGTTCGTCTTGCGCGCCGCTTGAATCGCTGCCCAAATTTTGGGCGGCGTCGCCGGCATGTCGATGGTGCGCACGCCGCAGCCGCGCCACAGGGCGTCGAGCACGGCGTTGATCAGCGCCGGGCATGAACCGATGGCGCCGGCTTCGCCCGCGCCCTTGACGCCGAGCGGATTGGTCACGCACGGCACGTTGCGCGTCTCGAACACGAAGGACGGCGCATCCTCCGCGCGCGGCATGGCGTAGTCCATGAAGCTCGCGCTCAGGAGCTGGCCGGAGGCCGGGTCGTAGACCGTGTCCTCCATCAGCGCCTGGCCGATACCCTGCACGACGCCGCCGTGCACCTGGCCGGCGAGCAGCAGCGGATTGAGGGTGCGGCCGAAGTCGTCGACCACCACATAGTTGACGATCGTCGTCGCGCCGGTGTCGGGATCGATCTCGACCTCGGCGATATGGGCGCCGTTGGGATAGGTCGCCGGCTCGTTGCCGAACTTGTTGGCGGCCGTCAACTTCTCCGGGGTCGCCGACGGATGGGCGGCGATGTCGGCGAAGGAGACGACCTTGTCGGTGCCGGCGACGCGGATGGCGCCGTCGGCGATCTCCAGGTCGCCGGCCGAAGCTTCCAGCACCTCGGCGGCGATGTCCTTGAGCTGCTCGCCCAGCGTCTTGCTGGCGCGGTCGACTGAGACGCCGCCGATCGGGATCGAGCTCGAACCGCCGGTGCCGGCGCCGTTCGCGATCAAGTCGGTGTCGCCCTGGATGACGGTCACCTTCTCCGGCGGCAGGTCGAGCCGCTCGGCCACGAGCTGGGCGTAGGCCGTGGCGTGGCCCTGCCCGCTCGCCTGCGATCCGATCAGCACGGTGACGCTGCCGTCCTTCTCCAACCGCACGTTGGCGGTCTCCGGACCGTTGTTGCCGCAGGCCTCGATGTAGGTGGCGAGCCCGATGCCGCGCATGCGGCCGGCGCGCTTCGACTCCGCGGCGCGCTTGCGGAAGCCGGTCCAGTCGGCGAGCTCCTGGGCGCGCGCCATGATGCCGGCGAAATCACCACTGTCGTACACCTTGCCGGTCGGCGTCGTGTACGGCATCGCCTTCGGCTTGATGAAGTTCTTCTTGCGCAAGCTCTCCGGCGTGACGCCGAGTTCGCGCGCGACGTGGTCGACGGCGCGTTCGATCAAGTAGGCCGCCTCCGGACGGCCGGCGCCGCGATAGGCGTCGACCGGCACCGTGTTGGTGTAGGCGGCGCGCAGGCGCACGTGCGCGGCCGGGATGTCGTAGACGCCGGTCGCCATGCCGACCCCGAGCCAGGGAATATAGGGCGCGAAACAGTGCAGGTAGGCGCCCATGTCGGCGACGATGTCGATCTCCAGGCCGATGAAGCGGTTGTTGGCGTCGAGCGCGATGCGCGCGGTCGAGATGTTGTCGCGGCCCTGGCTATCGGCCAGGAAGTGCTCGGAACGGTCCGACACCCATTTGACCGGCTTAGCCGTCCGCTCGGCCGCCACCGCGGCAAGCGCGTATTCGCGATAGGGAAACAGCTTGGTGCCGAAGCCGCCGCCGACGTCGTTGGTGATGACGCGCATGCGCTCGGGCGGCAGCTTCATCACCATGCCGCCGATGACGTCGCGGATCATGTGGCTGCCCTGGCTGCCGAGCGTCAGCGTGTAGCGGTTGCCGTCGTATTCGGCGACGACGCCGCGGGTGTCCATGTAGTTGGTCACCAGCCGCTGATTGACGATGGTGGTCTCGATCACGCGCGCGGCCTGCGCGAAGGCGCGCCGGGTGGCGGCGGCGTCGCCCTCCTCGGTCTCGTAAGCGAGATTGCCTTGCCCCTCCCAGGCCGACACGGCGCCGTCTTTCAGCGCGTCGACGGCGCCGACGATGTGCGGCAGCGGCTGCCAATCGATGGTCACCGCTTCGGCGGCGTCCTTGGCCTGATTCAGGGTGTCGGCGACCACGAAGGTGACGGCGTCGCCGAAATAGCGCACCACGTCACGCGCCAGCACCAGATAGGGCCGCACGTCGGTTTCGACGCCCGGCAGCACGCCGAGGCTCGGCATGGGCGCGAGGTCCGCGACGTCGACGCCGGCC
>JARRQH010000345.1:0-4514 GCA_037381985.1 Pseudolabrys sp. | reverse complement strand
ACCGCCGGGGCGAAGGGCAAAGAGGAAAAGGGCGAGATGTCGCCCGGCGCCATCCTCGCCCTCGCGTATCCCGACCGCATCGCCAAAAGCCGCGGTGGCGGTAGCGGGGCTTTCCTGCTGGCTAATGGCCGTGGCGGTAATGTCGATCCGGCATCGGCGCTGGCGCGCGAGCCATTCCTGGCGGTGGCGGAATTGACCGGCGCGGCGGCATCGAGCCGCATCGTGCTGGCCGCCGCTGTCACGCTGGAGGAAATCGAAGCGCGCTTTGCCGACCGGATCGAAGACCGCGACGCGGTGACGTTCGACAATGCGTCCGCGTCCTTGCGCGCGCGCCGCACGCGCCGGCTCGGCGCTATCACTCTTGCCGAACAGATCAAGCCGGTCGCGCCTGATGCCGACACCGCGCGTATCTTCGCGCAAGGGATCGTCGGTATCGGCCTCGATCGCCTGCCGTGGAGCAAGGCGGCGTTGCACTTTCGCGAGCGCGTCGACTTCCTGCGCCGCTCCGAAGGCGACGAGTGGCCGGACCTCTCCAATGAAGGCCTCGCGCAAAGCGCTACCGATTGGCTCGAACCCTTGCTCGCCGACAAGACTGCGCTTAGCCAATTATCCGCAGGCGACCTCTCCGACGCAGTGATGAACCAAGTGCCCTGGAATATGCGCCGCCGCCTCGACGCCGAAGCGCCCACGCATTTCACTGCGCCGACCGGGTCGGCGGTGCCGATCGACTACGAGGCGGAGCAGGGGCCGACGATGTCGATCCGCGTGCAGGAATTGTTCGGGCTGGCCACGCACCCGGCGATTGCCGGCGGCCGCGTGCCGCTGGTGATCGAGCTGCTGTCGCCGGCGCACCGGCCGGTGCAGGTGACGCGCGATCTGCCGGGCTTCTGGCGCGGCAGCTACGCGAGCGTGCGCACCGAGATGCGCGGGCGCTATCCCAAGCATCCCTGGCCCGACGATCCACTGACCGCGCCGGCCACCCGTCGTGCCAAGCCGCGCGGGCAATGTCGCCGATCAGCAGACCACCGCGCATCCGTCTCATGCGGTGTCGCACGCGGCCGCCGTGCAGCCGCGCGCGCCGGCAGCCGCGCCGGATGACTACGGCCGCAGCCTCACGCTCGACGCCAACCGGCAGGGTCATTTCAAGGCGCAGGGGCGCGTCAACGGCAGCAGCATGGGTTTCATGGTTGACACCGGCGCCTCGCTGGTGGTGCTGCGCGCCTCCGCCGCGGGCGAGGCCGGCATCCACCCGATGCCCGCCGACTACACCGCCACCGTCTCCACCGCCAACGGCAAGATCAAGGCCGCGCCCATCAAGCTCGAGCGTATCGAGATCGGCAACATCACCGTCTACGACGTGCCGGCGCTGGTGCTGCCCGACAAGGTGCTGGCCGAGAACCTGCTCGGGGTTTCCTTCCTCTCGTGCCTCAAGCGCTACGCCGTCGCCGACGGCCACATGGTGCTGGAGCAGTAGGCCGACACCGCCCTTCACCGCTCTGCCACGTCCTCGCCTATAATCGTCTCTAGGGACCGCTTTGCGACCTTGCCGCGTTGGGGTATCTCATCCCTGCCGCCGGCCCCTCCCGTTTCCGAGGACCTGATGTTTCCAAAGCCGAAATCCGACCTGAAGCCCAATACTTACGCCTATGAGTCGTCGCCGCTGGTGAAGCCCACGGGCTTCCGCGAATACGACGCGCGCTGGCTGCTGGAAAAAGAGCTCAACCTGATGGGCGTGCAGGCGCTTGGCATGGGGCTCGGTACCCTGATCCGCGAGATGGGCGTGAAGCCCGAGATCGTCACCGGCCACGACTTCCGCAGCTATTCGGCCTCGGTGAAGGTGGCGCTCACCTCCGGCCTGATGGCGGCGGGCTGCAAGGTCTACGACATCGGGCTCGCCATCACGCCGATGGCCTACTTCGCCCAGTTCGCGCTCGACGTGCCCTGCGTCGCCATGGTCACCGCCTCGCACAACGACAATGGCTGGACCGGCGTGAAGATGGGCGCCAACCGGCCGCTCACCTTCGGGCCCGACGAGATGGGCCGGCTCAAGGAGATCGTGCTCAACGCCGACTTCAAGTTGATTGGTGGCGGCTCGTTCGAATTCGTCGAGAATTTCCCCGAGCGTTACATCGCCGACGTCACCAACCGGCCCAAACTCAAGCGCAAGCTGAAGGTGGTGGCGGCCTGCGGCAACGGCACCGCCGGCGCCTTTGCGCCGCGGGTGCTGGAAGCGATCGGCTGCGAGGTGGTGCCGCTCGACTGTGAGCTCGACCACACCTTCCCGCACTACAATCCCAACACCGAAGACCTGAAGATGCTGCATGCCATGGGCGAGGCGGTGCTGGCGAACAAGGCCGACGTCGGCCTCGGCTTCGACGGCGACGGCGACCGCTGCGGCGTGGTCGACAACGAAGGCGAGGAAATTTTCGCCGACAAGGTCGGCGTCATGCTGGCGCGGCACCTGTCGAAGGAGCACCATGGCGCCACCTTCGTGGTCGACGTCAAGTCGACTGGCCTGTTCCATACCGATCCGGTGTTGATCGCGCAGGGCGCCAAGACCGACTACTGGAAGACCGGCCATTCCTACATCAAGCGCCGCGTCAACGAATTGAACGCGCTCGCCGGCTTCGAGAAGTCGGGCCATTTCTTCTTCAACAAGCCGATCGGCCGTGGTTACGACGACGGCATGATTTATGCGCTCGCCGTCTGCGACATGCTCGACCGGCAGCCCGACAAGAGCATGGCGGACCTGCGCCGCGCGTTGCCGAAGACCTGGGGCTCGCCCACCATGTCGCCGCACTGCGACGACGAGAAAAAATACGCCGTGGTCGACGCGGTGGTGAAGCATTTCGAGGACGCGAAGAAGAAGGGCGACAAGGTCGCCGGGCAAGCGATCCGCGACGTCAACACCGTCAACGGCGTGCGCGTCACGGTCGAGGACGGCACCTGGGGCCTGGTGCGCGCCTCGTCAAACAAGCCCGAGCTGGTCGTCGTCGTCGAAAGCCCGGTGTCGGAGCAGCGCATGCGCGACATGTTCGCGGCGGTCGACGGCGTGCTGCGCACCCATCCGGAAGTCGGCGAGTATAATCAGAAGATTTGACGCTCTCTTTTACCTCTCCCCGTAACCGGGGAGAGGGTAAGCGGTCTAAAACATCCAATACCGCCCAGTGCCGCCGATGAACACCACGATCAGTCCGAGCGGCAGGTTGACGGCGATGATGCGCCGGATGGTGGCGAGGTGCTTGCCGGCCGTCGGCCAGTCCTGCGCGTCGACGGCGCGCTTGAACTTCAGCCACGGTCCGTGGAACAGCCATGCGTAGAGCAGGATCATCACCCAGCCGAGCCCCTGCATGTAGTTGACGTAGGGCGGCGTGTGCTTGAAGCCGCCGAAGTGGGTCATCAGCATCCAGTAGCCGGTGACGAGCAGCAGCACCACCGAGGCCCACACCCAGGGAAAGAACTTCTGGAAGAAGCGCCGCCACAGCGCCAGCCGCTGCGGCGCGTCCAGGGCGCCGGCGGCGGGCCGCAGGCACATATAGGCCGCGAACATGCCGCCGACCCAGACGACGGCGCTGAGGACGTGGAGGGTGAGGGCGACGGTGAGCATGTGCGGGCGTTCGCAATTCGTGGCAGGGATCGCGACCCTAGCATGGTTCCGGCGCGATAGGCCACGCGCCGGCCGCGACCATCTGGGAAAATTGTCCCCAATTTTCACGGCGCGCCATGAGTAGGAAACGCGCGGGAAGCGCGCGCCGCACGTGATGCCGGCGAGCACAATTAACAATTAGGCAGAGGTTTCCTGCTATCGACGACGATCCAGTAGGATGCGATTGCCGTGGTCGAAATTAGCAATCAGCCTTTGATCATCTTGATTGCCGCCCTTGCGGTTGCCGCCGCGGCCCTTTTCGCATGGCGCTGGCGCGTCTCCCGCGAACGCGCGCTGCAATCCTTGGTTCTCGACAATATAACCCAAGGCGTCGTGCTGGCCGACGACAAGGGGAATGTGCTGCTGGTCAATGAGGCCTACATCGCCCTGTACGGCCTGTCGCGCGACGTCGTGAAGCCCGGCTGCTCGCTGCACGACCTGATCCAGAATCGCGTCGAGACGGGTTGCGTCAATGTCGACCTGGAAAAATACTACAGCGAAGTCTTGGAGGAACTGGGTCTCGGCAAGGCCATGAGCCGCGTCGCGCAGACGCATGACGGGGGGGTAGTGTCGGTGGTCAACCGTCCGATCGAGGGGGGCCGCTATTGGATCGGCACCCATGACGACATTACCGACCGCATCCAGGCCGAGCGCAAGGGCGCCGCGCTCGAGGAGCAGGAGCGCCGCCGGGTCGCCATCGAGACGGAGATCGACGCCTTCCGCGACAGCGCCGCGGCGCTGCTCGCGACCGTGAACGACAGCACGGCGGCGCTGAAGGCAATCGCGCTCGCGCTCACCAGTTCGTCGAGCAAAACGTCGGAACGCGCCGCCGGCGCGGTGCACACGTCGAACGCGGCCGCGGCCAGCA
>JARRQH010000344.1:0-3510 GCA_037381985.1 Pseudolabrys sp. | reverse complement strand
CCAAACCGAAGGGCTGAACCTAGGTTGCGCCCGCAACGTCCCAGCCCATAGAGGCGGATTTTGCGGACGGGCCCCCGGGCCCCGCCCGTGCAGGTGTAGCTCAGTTGGTTAGAGCGCCGGTCTGTGGAACCGGAGGTCGGTGGTTCGAGCCCACCCACCTGTACCATCCCTTTCCCCAATAGCCCCGGATAGACCCGAGCAGCCATTTGCCCTGCCGCGTCGCGCCGCGCGATCATCCGGCTGCGCGTTCCGGGCCGCGGCGCCAAAAAAACGCCGGCGGAAACCGCCGGCGCTTTTCGTTTCGGGCAACGTCGGCGTTCAGCGCCGCATGTAATACCCATTGTTGGACGCGTTCGGCCCGATGAAATGCTGGCGCCGCTGGTAGCGATAGGACCGCTGCGAGGGTTGACCGCCGCCGAACAGGAAATCGAAGAAGCTGGGTCCGCCGCCGTAATTGGGGCCGACATAGCCGCCGTCGCCGTCGAGCGCGCCGACGGGCAGCCGCACCGGCTTGGCGGAGGTGTTCGGCGGATGGTCCACGGGAATGTAGGCCACGCGGCGCTCGCGCGCGTTCTTGAGGATGGCGATCATGCGGCGGTCGCGGCCGTAGACGTCGGCGCGGAACTGCAGCTTGCCGTTATGGTCGACGAAGGCGGTCTGGTAGGTCAGGTGCACCGGGATCGGGTGCGGGAAGTTGATGTTGGTCTCGCTGCTGCCGTACATGCTCTGGATCTTGGCAGGCGTGTAGTTGTCGTGCGGCAACTCCAGCCTGAGCAGCTTGGCGGCGTACTCGGACGGGTTCTGCACCCGCATGCAGCCGTGACTGTAGGCGCGCTTGGTGCGCTTGAACAGGTACTTGTTCGGCGTGTCGTGCTGGTAGACCAGGAACTTGTTGGGGAAGTTGAAGCGGATGCGCCCCAGCGCGTTGCCGGCGCCCGGCGGCTGGAAGATGTGCACGGTGCCGTTCGGGTCCTGGCGGATCTTGAGGCCGATGCGCGCGAGCGCGTCGGGGTCTTGCCGCAGCGCCGGCAGGTACTCGTTCTCGATGATCGAGGGCGGCACGTTCCAGGTCGGGTTGACGGTGATGTATTTCATCTCCGCCGTGGTCATGGGCGTCGCCTTGCTCGGCTTACCGACCACGATCTTGGTCTTCCAGTAGGTCTTGCCGTCGTGCACGAGTTTCAGCGTGTAGTCCGGCACGTTGACCATGACGTAGTCGCCGTTCGAATTGCTGAGCTTGCGCGGCAGCCAGCGCCAGCGCTCCATGTTGACGATGACGGTTTCGATCGGATCGCGCGGCTCGATCTGCAGGCCGTGCTGGCCGTTGAGCACGGCGGTCGTGTGCGGGCCGAGCAAGCCGTCGACGCCGATGCCGGCCTTCTTCTGGAAGGCCTTGACCGCGGCCACCACCGACTTGTCGTAGACGGGATCGCTCTTGTCGCCGGCGATGTCGAGGCGCTTGCGCAGCAGCGCGACGCGCGGGTCCTTCATGCCCGGGCGCAGGATGTGGCCGCGCGGGATGCGCACGACCTTCTTCTCTTGGGCTTGCGCGGGCTTCTCGCCCTTGCGCAGCTCGGCGAGCTTGGCCTTCAGCGCCTTGAAGCCGGGTTGTGGTGGGTTGTAGCCGTCGAGCGCGGCGGCGATGTCCTTCGTGTCCGCCATCTTGGCCAGCACAGCGGCCGGCTCCGGCGGCTCCAGCTTGAACGAGATGTCGCTGCCGATACGCGTGTAGTTGATGCGGCCGACCTGGGCGTCGTGCGCGTAGACCAGCACCGCGTTGGTGAGTTCGAGCTCGGCGGTGGCGAGATCGCCGGCGCTGCTCTGGGCATCGAAATTCGGGGTCGGATAGTCGCTCGGATCGAGGCCGTCGGCCGCGACCGATGCGAGATAGCCGATCGCCGCCTTGGCGCGCGGGTCGGCGGCGCCATTGGCGACCCACAGCGGCTTGTAGTCGCGCTTCTTGTAGAAGGCCTCGACGCCCGCGCGGTCTTCCTTGCGCGGCACGTAACGGTCGAGCCGGCCGGCGATCGTGCTCTTGAGGGCGTCGGCGACCGCGCTCTCGGCGACTGCCGGCGAGGTTTCGACAGGGGGGACGGCGGCATGTCGGGTCGCCGGCGCCGCGGCCGGCTTGGCGGCGGCATCGGCCGATGGCGCAGCCTTGTCGGCGGGCGCGCCTGCCTTCGAAATGCCGGCGGTCGCGGCCGGCGCGCTGGCGGTGTCGGTCTTGGTTTCGGGCTTGGCCGTTGCCGTGGATTGAGCTTCGGTCTTGGTCTCGGTGGCGGCCGGGGTCTTGTCCGTGGCGGCGGTGTCGGCTTTCGGCGCGGTTTCGCTCGGCGTGCCGGTCTGGTCCGCGGATTTGGCCGGCGCGGGTTTGGCCGCGCTGTCGGCCATGCTCTTCGCCGGCTCCGCCGGCGCCTTGGTATCCTGGGCTGCGGCCTTCTCGGCCATGTCCTTGGTCGCGTCCTTGGTCGCGTCCTTGGCGGCCTCGGTTGCCTTTGCCGCGGTATCGGGCTTGGCAGCCGTGGCATCCGGGATCGGCGCGCTCACCTGAGCGGCGCTATCGCCTGTCGACTGCGCCCATCCCGGCTGGCTGGACAGCGCCAGAATCAAGGCGAGGGCGGTGGAGGCCACAAGGCCGCTCAAACGGACAGCTTTCAACCAAAGTCTCCCAATTTCTTCCAGGCCGGCGCCATTCCCTGGACCGTTGGCCTGCATTCTAACCGATAGCGCCGGATGGGTTACGCTTTTCCCTACAGCGCCGTTCCGATCGATTTCGGACTGTTGCCAATACTGCACAGTCGACTCGGTCCGACCGACGCGAAGCGCTTCCGTCGGCAATATAACCGAGTCTGTTCCGTTTGACGCGCCCAACCGTCGTCCGGTTCACCGCGGATTGCCGATTCTCTCCCGTCCTGCTGGTACCCCGGGTCGGGCGATGACACGGTTGTGATCGTCCATGGCGCCGCGCCGCCGGTATAGGCGCTGAGAGTCGGGTTCGGGGCCACGATAAATTACACTGTTTTTATACTTGTAATGGAGATTATCTCTCTAGCCGCAATGGTTGGCCCCTGCAAACCGCAGATAAGCCACATGAAGGCAACTAGACAAATTATCGTCGCGCGCCCGAGCATGGGATGACCCTCTAAGCCATCTCATTCTCCAGCGTGTTTGAGATGGGATCGCCCAGCCGTTTGGCTTGTGGCGTTTGCGCCATAATGCCGGGACTATCCGTCCGAGATGGCCGATGTCACCATCGCGTTGGACGGCGGCGCCTTTCGTCCGGAGGTTCCCATCGATCCGTTCGCCTATTTCCCTCGAACCTTCAAGACAAGTTTAGCATCCGCTTCGAATGGCAGCAGGGCAATTCCTCGGCCTCATGCTGAGGAGCGCCCGAAGGGCGCGTCTCGAAGCATGGGGCCGCCCATCCTTCGAGACGCATCGCTGGCGCGATGCTCCTCAGGATGAGGGCGAGGATAGGCCGCGCACGGATCAATCGCCCAAAACGGGGAT
>JARRQH010000343.1:0-3523 GCA_037381985.1 Pseudolabrys sp. | reverse complement strand
CTCGGTGTCAGCAACGGGATAACCCAGACATTTCTCGGCGCGTTGTGGCCGGAAGTCTACGGGCTCGCCAATCTCGGCGGCATACGGGCAATCATCGTATCCGGCAAGGTCCTGACCACCGCGCTCGGCCCAGGCATTACCGGCGACTTCATCGATCTCGGCGTTCCCTTGCCGCAGCAGATGCTGTGGATGGCGGGGTGGTGTGTCGTGGCGTCGTTGGCGCTCGCGTTCGCGGCCAACAAGGTGCGCCAGCGCCAAGTCTAGGCGATACCGACCGCCCTGCCCTCGGCAGCGACCTTCTCATCATCATCGTCGCGCTCGCATGCTGCGCCCGCGGCCAGCAGAGCTTCGAAGCGGTCGACGATCGGTACGCCTTGCGTCTCGCTCGGCACCAGAAACAGCCCGGCGCGGCGCGCGCGGATACCCCAGCGGACCTTGCTGGTCGTCCACGCCAGCACGCCCGCCAGCGCCGGACCGATCAGCAGCGGCAGGTACCACCAGAACACGCCCGGCATCCAGCGCCAAACCGCGATGCCGGCAGCGATGCCGATGACGCTATGCGGGGCGAACGCCAAAAGCGCGCGGCCGAGCGGGATGCCGTCGCCGCCGCGCGGCTGCGTGCCCCACGTTATCTTGCGGCCAAGCAGGATGTTGGCGACGAACCAACTATGCGACAGCATGAAGACCGGCGCGATCACGGACGCCACCACGTTTTCGATCAGCACGCCGACGATCAGGCGGCTTGCGCCGCCGTAGAAATGCCGCGTCTCGCGCTCGCGCAGCATGAGCAGCAGCGCCAGCAGCTTCGGGATATAGAGCAGCGCCAGCGTCGCCACCGCGATGCTGACCAAGGCCACGGTATGCGAGATCGGCCAGGACAGCACCGGATAGCGGCCGACATAGGTCACCGGCGCGAGACTCATCATCCGCATGGCGTCGGTGGAGAACAGCAGGATCAGCAGCAGCCACAGCGGCGACGACAGATAGCTCATGATGCCGAAGGCGAGATGAACCCGGCTCGGCAGACGAAAATCGCGTGCGAACAATAGCGCGATATGCTGCAGGTTGCCCTGGCACCAGCGCCGGTCGCGCTTGAGGTGGTCGATGAGCGTCGGCGGCGTCGCCTCGTAGCTGCCGTCGAGGGCGGGCGCCAGCCACACGTCCCAGCCGGCGCGACGCAGCAGCGCGGCCTCGACGAAATCGTGGCTCATGATCTCGCCGCCGAACGGCGCCCGGCCCGGCAGCCTGGGCAGGCCGCAATGCGCGGTGAACGCCCGCACCCGGATGATGGCGTTGTGGCCCCAGTAGTTGCCGTCCGCCCCCTGCAGCTTGGCGAGCCCGGCGGCAAACAGGCGCCCGTAGACCCAGGAGGCGAACTGCTGGCAGCGCGCGAACAAGGACTCGCCGCCGACCAGGAGAGGCGCGACCTGGATCAGCGCCGTGCGCGGATTGGCGTCCATCAGCGCGGCCAGGCGGGCGAGCGTGTCGCCCGTCATCAGGCTGTCGGCGTCGAGCACCACCATGTAGTCGTAGTGCCCGCCCCAGTTGCGGCAGAACTCGGCAATGTTACCGCTCTTGTGGCCGGTATTGTCGGCGCGGTGGCGATAGAAGACACGCGCCGACGGCTCATGCTGGCGCAAGGCGCGGCAGTTTGCCGCTTCGGCCGCGCGGCAGTCGGCATCGGTGGAGTCGCTGAGAACGAAGAAATCGAAACGATCAAGCGCGGCCACCGCCTTCAGCGACGTCATGATGGCGCGCAGGCGCGCGAAAACTTCGACGCAGTCCTCGTTGTACACGGGCACGGCCAACACCGTGCGCGATTGGCTCGCACCGGTTTCGCTGGCCTCGGGCAGCGTGCGCAGCGGCAATTCGAGATTGCCGCGCCACAACGCGTGTGCGCCGAGGCAGGCGATCCAGAACGCAACCGCGATCCACGAGAACAGCAACGCAAAGACGGCGAGAATGAGGATTTCCAGCACCGACACACCGTCGACGCGAAAGATTTCGAGCAGCCGCGCAGTCGCCACGGCGGTCGTCGACAGTGTCAGTCCCAGCACCAGCCAGCGCTGGGTCCGGACGTCATCGCCGTTCATCGGTGTTCCGCAAGACTATCGGAACGCGCTGGTAGACCCGCTCCTGATACCGCATTCCTTTCAGCGCGACGCCCTTCAACGCCTGCAGCGTTTCCGCAACGAACACACGCGGTGTCCAAAAAAGTATCACCTGCCGCGGCATCGGTGCTGGACAAAGCGGCGGTGTTGCCTCATCAGTCGGCATCGACCGCGCAGCGTCGGTCGCATCCGCCTGCACTAGATTGTCAGTCATTCGTTTCAAGCGCCTTTTCTGGACGTCGCGTGGGAACCCGGCCGTGGGCCGGACGTTCGATTCCCGACCGGGCGTACCGAACGCGTCCGCTAACGCACGGCGGCTCGTCTGGTTTCAGCGCAAGCAACACAAATCACCCCGCGCACCGTCGATGTGCACACGACAACAAGAGAGGAAGAGAATGCGGAATTGTCTCAACCGACAATCGGGCATCTTTATGGTCAATCGCCGGCAACTTGTTGTCGGCGCGCCGGCCGCGCTGGCATTGGCGGCTTTGCCGCGCTACGCCGATGCGCAGACGGCGGCATCGCCCGCTTCACCGCATTCGTTCGACTTCAATCGCTTGCGACAAACCGCCAAGGCGCTGGCCGCCAAAGCCTACGTGGCGCCGAAGGCGCCCGCACCCGATTTGGTCAAGACAATCGACTTCGACGTCGTTCAGAAGATCAAGTTTCGTGCCGGCAAGGCCTTGTTCGGCGGCAGCGGTTCGCGGTTTCCCATCCGGCTCTTCCATCTCGACGCATTCAACACGCTGCCGGTCCGCATCAACGTGGTGCGCAACGGCGTCGCCACTCCGGTGCCCTATTCGGCCGACGACTTCGACTACGGCGATACCGGGTTGAAAAAGAAGCTGCCGCCCGATCTCGGCTTCTCGGGGTTCCGCGTGATGGACGGGCCGGACAGCGATACCGACTGGCTGGCGTTTCAGGGTGCCAGCTACTTCCGCAGCGCCGGCCAGGACAACCAATACGGCGCCTCGGCGCGCGGCATCGCGGTCAACACGGCGACCTCGACCAAAGAGGAATTCCCGCGTTTCAGCGATTTCTGGCTGGTCGAGCCCGGCCCGCACGCGCGCGCCATCGCCATCTACGCGCTGCTCGACGGCCCGAGCCTGACCGGCGCCTACAAGTTCCTGGCCCACAAGGAGACCGGCGTCATCATCGACGTTCACGCCGAGCTTTTCATCCGCAACGACATCGCCCAGCTCGGCATCGCGCCGCAGACCAGCATGTATTGGTACGGCGAGAACGACCGGCAGTACGCGACCGACTGGCGCCCCGAGGTGCACGACAGCGACGGGCTGGCGCTGTGGACCGTCAAGGGCGAGCGCATCTGGCTGCCGTTGATTGATCCACCTTCCGTGCTCACCAACTCCTTCCTCGACCACAACCCCAAAGGTTTCGGCCTGATTCAGCGC
>JARRQH010000342.1:0-5251 GCA_037381985.1 Pseudolabrys sp. | reverse complement strand
TGCGGTTCGACCGGGTCTTCGTCGGCAGGCGAAACGAGAAGACGTCCTGCCTCCGGCTTGAAGTACCATCGCTCGCGCGTGTCGGCGACGAGTGGCCAGCCGTCGGATGCGTATCCCCCCGGCGCGGGCAGGACGGCGATGGTGCGGCGCATTGGCGTCATGCCGAGGGTGCGAACGCCGAAGCGCTCCGCGACACGGTCCGCCCACGCGCCGGCGGCGTTGACCACGACCGGCGCCGTGATTTGCGTGTCGCCCGCTGCAATCACCCACGCGCTGCCCAAACGCCGGCCGCCTTCGACGGGCGCGCGCGTGACGATCCGGGCGCCCGCATCCTTCGCCTTGCGCAGCCAGCCCTGATGCAGGGCGTTGACATCGATGTCCTGCGCGTCGGCCTCGTAGTCGGCTGCGGCGACCCACGACTCGTTCAGGAGCGGGACCATTCGTACGGCGTCCGCCGGATCAAGATCTGCGATGCCCTCGGCCGACGCGAACTGCGCCTCGTGTTCGGCCTTGCCTTCTTCGTCGGCGACGAACAGGATGCCGCGTGGCGACAGGAGCGGCGACGGGAAATACGCCGGATCGGCTGCCGCGAACATCGGCGCGCTGGCGCGCGAAAGGCGCTGGATCGTCTCGTTGCCGTAGTTCTGGATGAAGATTGCGGCGGACCGGCCGGTCGAATGGTAACCGGGCTGGCTCTCCTGCTCGATAATGACCACCTTCGGACCATAATCGAGGGCTGCGGCAAGCCCTGCCCCGGCGATTCCGGAGCCAATGATCACGATATCGGCGGAGATGTGCTCGGTCATTGTCGAATCCGCCTCGTCATGCGGTGGCCCGAGTCCCGAAACCGATCAGGAACGCCTTCAGGTTGTCGCCGAGCGCATCGCAGACATAGCCCCCTTCCTGCACCATCACTGTCGGCAGGCTGATCGCGCCGCAGTGCTCGCCGATCCTGGCGAAGCCGGCGGTCGAGATGGCGAGGCCGCCGAACGGATCGCCCTCGAACGGGTCGAGCCCGAGGGCGACGACGAGGCCGTCTGGCGCGAAGCAGCGGATGCGCGTGACCGCCGCGTCGAGCGCCTCCAGAAAGACATCGTCGCCTGAATGGCGCGGCAGCGGCAGGTTGAGGTTGTAGCCGAGCCCCGGTCCCTCGCCGCGCTCCGCCGCATGACCCCAGAAGAACGGATAGAAGCGCATCGGATCGGCGTGGATCGAGACCGTCAGCACGTCGCCGCGCGCATAGAAGATGCCTTGCGTGCCATTGCCGTGATGAAGGTCAACATCGAGGATCGCCACGCGCTCGCAGCCGTCATGCCTGAGCGTCTGTGCGGCGACGGCGGTGTTGTTGACGAAGCAGAAGCCGCCGGCGAGGTCGGCGAAGGCGTGGTGGCCGGGTGGCCGCGACAGCGCATAGATCGCCGGTTCGCCAGCGGCGACGAGACGCGCGGCGTGCGCGGCCGTCTGGGCGCTCCAGTAGACGGAATTCCATGTCTCGGCCGAGATCGGACAGGCGGTGTCGGCCATGTGGTAGCCCGCCTGGCCGACGGCCGAGGCCGGATAGGAGAAGTCGCGCCTGTCGGGATGGATGTTGGGGACCACCTCGGTGGAGGCGTCGGAAATGCGCTGCCAGCGCGCGTAAATCGTTTCGAGGAAGCGCAGATATTCGGGCGTCGAGCCCTGCCCCGCGTGCCCCGGCAAGCAGGCGGTTGACGCGCTCCGGCACTTCCGGGTTGGGCTGCGGGGCGCCGGAGGACAGGAAGTGACGCGGATCGTGTTGCCGTTGCTCTTCCGAGAAGACGAATTTCATGATGGGTCCGATTGGTCAGGTTGCTGGTTGCTCGCCGTTGGCGACGGCGCGGCGAGCAGGGTGTCGAAGGACGGTCCGAAGACGGCCTTGCGGAGAGTCGCGGCATTGTCTTGCCTTCTCCCGCTAGAAGGCGACACGGTCGCCTCCCTTGAGCGCGAGGACCGAGCGGGCTTCCGCCGGCGTGGCGATCTCGAAGCCCATCTCTTCCAAGATGCGGCGGATGCGGGCGACCTGATGGGCGTTGTCGGGTGCGAGACCGCGGCTCGCTCCGTTCGACAGGCTGTCTTCCAGACCGACGCGGACGTTGCCACCCATCACGGCCCCCATCATGCCGAGCCGCATCTGGTGGCGCCCGCCCGCGAGCACCGAAAAGCGGTAGGCTTCACCGAGGAGGCGATCGGCGGTCGCCTTCATGAAGACGAGACTCTCCGGACTCGCATCGATGCCGCCGAGGATGCCAACCACGAACTGGATGAAGACCGGCGGCCGGATCAGGCCTTTTTTCAGATAGTAGGCGATGGTCTGGATGTGGCCGGCGTCGTAGCACTCGAATTCGAAGCGTGTGCCATGCGCGCCGAGGCCGGTCAGAATCTCTTCGATGTCGGCGAAGGTGTTCTTGAAGACGACGTCCTTGGTGGCTTCGAGGAAGCCCTTTTCCCATTCGTGTTTCCATGCCTCGCGCTTTTCGGCGAGCGGAAAGATGCCGAAGTTCATCGAGCCCATGTTGAGCGAGCACATCTCGGGTTTCGTGGCGAAGGCCGGTGCGAGGCGCTCTTCCAGCGTCATCTGCGACGAGCCGCCGGTCGAGATGTTGACGACGGCATCGGTCGCCTGCCGGATGCGCGGCAGGAAGCCCATGAAATCCTCGACCCTGGCGCTGGGTTTGCCGGTTTCCGGATCGCGCGCGTGCAAATGCAGGATGGCCGCACCCGCCTCCGCAGCGCCTAGCGCCTGCTCGACCATCTCGTCGGCCGTGACCGGCAGGTGCGGGCTCAGCGACGGTGTATGGCTCGATCCCGTCAGGGCGCAGGTGATGATGACCTTGTATGCCATGCCGGTCAGCCGTTCCCGTATGGCAGGCCGAAACGGCCGGCAAAGGCGTCGAGGCTCGCCGTCAGCTTTTCCATGATTTCCGCGATATGCGCTTCGGTGACGATCAGCGGCGGGCAGACCAGGAAATGGTCGCCTTCGAGCCCGCCGCGTGTGCGCCGCGAATAGATGATGAGGCCGCGTTTGTAGGCCTCCTCGACGAGTTCGACATAGGCGTCGATTTCCTTCGGCAGCGGTTCCATCGTTTCGCGATCGGAGACGAGCTCGAAGGCGAGAAGCAGGCCCTTGCCGCGCACGTCGCCGATGAACGGATAGCGCGCCATCAGGCCCGTAAGCTCCGCCTTGAGGCGGCTCCCCATCGTCTCGGCCCTGGCGCAGAGATCCTGGCGCTCGATCTCCTCGAGCACCGCGACGCCGGCCGCGCAGGCGAGCGGATTCCCGGCATAGGTGAAGCCATGGATGAAGCCGCCCATAGCCAGGACCGGCTCGACGAGGCGCTCATGCGCGACCATGGCGCCGAGCGGCGCGTAGCCGGCGGCAAAGCCCTTCGACAGCGCGATGATATCCGGCTCGATCCGCCAGTGCTCGGCCGCGAGGAAGCGCCCCGTGCGGCCGGCTCCCGTCATGACCTCGTCGTAGATCAGGAGAATGCGGAACTCGCGGCAAATCTCGGCAATGCAGCGATAGTAGCCGTCGGGCGCGACCAGCGCGCCGGTCGAGGCACCACCGATCGGTTCCATGATGAAGGCGAGCACGCTCTCCGATCCCTGCCGCAGGATTTCCTCGCGCAGCATCTCGGCATAGCGCAGGCCGCGCTGTTCGTCGGTCAGGTCGTCGCGATCGAGATAGCAGGTGGGGGCCGGTATCTTCGGCATCTCGCGCATCATCGGCGCGAAGGGCTCCGTCATCAGCGTCATGCCGGTGACGGCGAGCGCGCCGAGCGTCGAGCCGTGATAGGAGGGAAAGCGCGAGATCACTTTCCAGCGGCTCGTTTCGCCGACGGCGACCGCGTATTGCCGCGCCAGCTTGAGCGCGCTTTCGACCGCCTCCGATCCGCCCGAGACGAAGAACACCTTCGACAGTCCCTTGGGCATGCGCGCGGCCGTCATGCGGGCAAGCCGCTCGGCCCACTCGTTCTCGAAATGGAGGCGATAGGCGAACGTCGCCTTCTCCATCTGCTCGCGCATGGCGGCGAGCACACGCTCGTTGGAGTGGCCGATATTGGCCACCATCGCGCCGCTCGATCCGTCGAGATAGCGGTTGCCCTCGACGTCCCAGATATAAACGCCGCGCGCCTCGCCTATCAGCGGCCGGCGCTGGCGCGACTGGTAAAAGAGGTTCGAGGGCGGTGTTTGCATGTTCACTGCGCCTGCTCCGCCGGAACGAGAGCACAGTCGCGGCCGCGGATGACGGCCCGCACCCGCGCCCCTTCGCGATAGGGGTGTTGTCCGATGGGGTTGACGGCCTGCAGCGAGCGTCCGCCGATGGTGACGAAATAGCGCGCCGCCTGCCCCTGGTAGTCAACGGCCGAGACCTCGGCGGGAAGCGCGATGGCGCTGGGTGGTGGATCGCCCTCCTCCGTATCCAGATGGAGGCGCTCGGCGCGCACGACGAGAAGGGCGGCGGCCCCCTCGCCGATGCCGTGGGTTCGCGCGGCCGGCACCCGCAGCTCGCCGAAGCCCTCGACCGACACGCCGACCGTCTCGCCATCGCTCTCGCCGACGCGTGCCTCGATCAGGTTGGCGTTGCCGAGGAAGCGGGCGACGAAGGCGGATGCCGGGTTGACGTAGACCTCCTCCGGTCCGCCGACCTGTTCGACATAACCTTGGCTCATGACGACGATCGTGTCGGACATGGCGAGCGCTTCCGCCTGGTCGTGGGTGACGAAGATGGTCGTGATACCGAGCTGCGCCTGAATGCGCTTCAGTTCCACGCGCATGTCCTCACGCAGATTGGCGTCGAGGGCCGAAAGCGGCTCGTCGAGAAGAAGCACGTCGGGCTCGACGACGATGGCGCGGGCGAGCGCAATGCGCTGCTGCTGGCCGCCGGAAAGCTGGCGCGGATAGCGAGACCCGACGTCGGGAAGCTGAACGAGCGACAGCGCGTTCTCGACCTTCTCGCGAATCTTGTCCTTCGGTACGTTGCGGTATTTGAGCCCGAAGGCGACGTTGTCGAAGATCGTCTTGTGGGGAAACAGCGCGTAATTCTGGAAGACGAGGCCCAGATTACGCTTGTGGATCGGAATATGCGTGACGCCGCGGCCCTTGATGGAAATCTGGCCTGCCCCTATCGGGTGGTCCGGGTTGAGTCTTAGTGCATGACGGGTTTTGGCACCATGGCTGGTGCGGCCGGCGAAGCTGGTCCGCGGAGCGGAGCCGGCCATTGCACGGCCTC
>JARRQH010000341.1:0-3594 GCA_037381985.1 Pseudolabrys sp. | reverse complement strand
GGCGGCGGCCGTCAGCCGGGCGTCGTGAGCGCGCGATAGGCTTCGATTTTGTCGCGCAGCGGCTGCTGCAGCGGCACCGGCTGGCCCGTCTCCAGAGCCATCATGGCGGTGACCATGGGGGCGCGCAGCCGTTCGAGCCCGTCGAAATGGCAGACGATGGCGATCCCCAACGAGGAGCGACCGATGCGCTCGACCAGCAGGGTCAGGTCGATGACCTCGCCCATGCGGCTCGGAATCTTGAAGTCGCAATCGATGTGCACGAAAGGAAAGCCGTACCGGCTGCCCATCAGCAGCCCGGTGTAGTCGTAGTCGAGCTCCTGCCTGTACCAGTCCTCGATCGCGCCGATGACCACGCTGGCCCGCTACGTTTTTTTCTCCGACCAGTAGAGCGCCATCTTGGCGCCGTCGTCGCCACCGATGCCGTGCGCGACGGCGTCCTCGAAGCCGGCGCGCGCCGCCTTGGTGGCGATCATATCGGCGCCAAGCGCCTCGCCGGTCTCGACCATGGTGTGCAGGTCCTTGAGCGCGTTGGCGATGGTGAAGCTCGCCGCCCCCGGGTCCTTGCCTTGCAGCATGGTGACGATCATGTCAGTGCGCGTCTTAAAGTCGTTGTTGGCGCCGTTGCTCGCCGCAAACAGGTCCACCAGCCGCTTCGGCTCCCAGCCGACGCTGCGCGCGATGGCGAAGGCCTCGCCGAACGCCTGCCAAGCCACCATCAGCGGCAGGTTGATGGCGAGCTTCATGGCCGAGCCGGAGCCGACCGGCCCGCAATGCTCGAGCCGGCGGGTGAGATGCTCCAGGATCGGCCGCGCCCGCAGCGCGTCGTCGGGCTCCGCGCCCATGAGGCCGAGCAGCGGGCTCTTGCGCGCCGGCGTGGTGGAGCCGCCCACCGGGCATTCCACCATAGCAGCGCCCTTGGCCCGCACCTTGGGCGCAAGATCGGTCTCGACCTTGGGCGGCACCGTGCTCATCTCGATGAACAGCTTGCCCGTGACGTCGCCCGACAAGAGGCCGCTCGGCCCGGTGTAGACGTCGTCGATCGCCTTGCCGTCGGTCAGGATGGTGATGACCGCCTCGCTCTGCGCCGCCACCTCGGCCGGCGAGCCGATCACCGTGGCGCCGGCGTCCGCCAGCGGCTTCGCCTTCTCCGGCGTGCGATTCCAGACGACGACCTCATAGCCGACGTCGATCAGCCGCGCCGCAAACGCCGCGCCCATGGCGCCGAGACCCGCTACTCCGATTTTCATGTTTCCTCCTGACACGCTTTTGTGGGAACGATAGGCGATCGTGGCGATCCGTGAAAGCCGTGTGGCCGTTCGTCGACTCGACGCTTCGTGTGGCAACGTCCTAGTGCCCCGCTTCCGCAGTTCGTGATACATGGCAGCACCCTCTGACACGAACTTCGGAAGCAAAGGGGCACTAGCAAGTTTATGATTCTAGTGCCGCTTTCGATTTGAAGTTCCTGAATGAGGTTGCGGCGAGTCGTGCAGGAACTTCAAATCGGCGGCACTAGATCGCGATCGACCGCGCAAAAAACGGCGCGCTGAAGAATTTTTGAGAGGAGAAAATCGCGTGGCGAAGCAGCGCAAGGCAGTCCGAAACAAGGCAGCCCGAAAGACGCGGTCGAAGGGCACGATCGGCATCGTCGGCCTCGGCATCATGGGCGGTGCCTTCGCCCGCAACCTGATCAAGGCCGGCTGGCGCGTCGTCGGCTTCGATGTCAGCGGCACGCGCCGGCGCGAGGCCGCCCGCGCGGGCGTCGAAATCGTCGGCAGCGCGGCGGCGGTGGCGGAAGCAGCGCCGACGGTTCTGACCAGCCTGCCCAAGCCGCAGGCCTTGATGAGCGTCGCGCGCGAGATCGCCAAGGCGAAGTTGAAGGGCAAAACGATCGTGGAGATGAGCACCTTCACGATTCCCGACAAGGAAAAGGCCGAGAAAATTTTGCGCAAGGCCGGCCATACCCTGCTCGACTGCCCGGTGAGTGGCACCGGCGCGCAGGCAGCCGCCGGCGATGTCGTGTTCTATGCCAGCGGCGACACCAAGGCGATTCGCAAGCTCAAGCCGATGTTCGGCGCCTTCGGCCGCACGGTCTACGACGTCGGCGCCTTCGGCAACGGCAGCAAGATGAAATACGTCGCCAACCTGCTGGTCGCGGTCCACAACGTCGCCAGCGCCGAGGCCATGGTGCTGGGCATGAAGGCGGGCCTCGACCCGCGGATGATCTTCGATCTCGTCACCGCCGGCGCCGGCAGTTCACGCGTATTCGAACTGCGCGCGCCGATGATGGTGAAGGGCAACTACAAGAACGCCACCATGAAGATCGACGTCTGGGACAAGGATATGGCGGTGATCGGCGGCTACGCCAGGAAGATCGGCGTCAAGACGCCGCTGTTCGACGCCACCAAGCCGATCTACGCCAAGGCGGAAAAGGCCGGCCTCGGTGCCCAGGACACCGCGGCCGTGTGCGCGGTGCTGGAGAAGATGGCGAAGGTGAAACGCCGCAAGGGGAAATCGAAGCGCTGAGCGGGGCGCATCACCGCGGCGTGTCGCCGGCGAGCGTCACCCGATGCCTCACGCGCTTGACGCCGTGATAGCCATTGACCGGGGTGTGCAGCCACCGGACGCTCGCTGGCGAACAGCGTATCGCCGCCGTGGATATCGGCGCCGACGGAGCCGGAGATCGGACGCACCTCGAAGCTGCTCGCCGCCATGACCGCTCGCTCCCGGGTCATTCTTATTGATATGACGCCGAGCGCCTCGGTGGCGATCCCCAGGCCCTTCAGCCGGTCGATCAGCTCGCATTGCGCGACAATGCTAGCGCCGCGGCCGGAAAGCTCGCTCTCCACCCGCCCGCAAACGTCGACGTCCCACCCCGCGCGCCGCAATTGCAAGACGCGCAGCAGACCGCTCATCGAACCGCCGATGACGACGGCGCGCCTTCCCCCGGACCCGGCCAATTGACGCACCTCAATCTTTTCGAGAGGCTCATTCCATTATATTTCATTGCATAGCAGCATTGGAGGAACTTTCCATGGCCCTGACGATGCTCGACAAGAACGCCGAGACCAAGGACACCGCGCCCTGGCCGGCAGACATCGCCGCCGCGTTCGAGCGCGAGGCGAAAGACCCCAATCCTTGCGTCGGTACCACCTTGCTGTCGGAGAACGAGCGCACGCGCGTGTGGATCATCCGCCTTGCGCCCGGCGAGACGCGCCACGAGAGCTACGGCGCCGGCGAATTCAAGGTGCATGACCTGGAGAACATCGGCGACCAGGACATGGTGTTCATGACCGTCGAGTTCAAAGACAGCGCCAACGCGCCGCTACCATTGCCGGCCGGCGTGCAGGCGCAAGCCGCCGCCTGAAGAACGGCCCACTGCCGAGAATTTCGCCCACTTGCCCGGATTGTACCGGACAATGAGCCTGCTCAATTTGTCGCGGCCGGTATCGTTCGTGCGAACGACCAAACGGGCCAGCGCCGCCGATTTGACGTTCCTGTAACACTTTGCCGCAATTTCATTCAGGAATGTCAAATCGGAAGCGGCACCGGAAACATAGTCTTGCCAGTGCCCCTTTTGCTTCCGAAGTTCGTGTC
>JARRQH010000340.1:0-3605 GCA_037381985.1 Pseudolabrys sp. | reverse complement strand
CCGACGACGGCCCCGCCGACGACCGCACCGCGATAGCTTGTCAATCCGCCGACCACCGCAGCGGCAAATGCGTAAATGATGATCGAGCCCATCATGTTGGGATCGAGCGTCAGCTTCGGTGCCACCAGCAGACCGGAGACCGCGCCGAGACCGGCGGCAAGGCCCCATCCCAGCGCCATCATCGCAGTGAAAGGCACGCCCACCAACATGGCCGACGTTGCATTCGACGCCGATGCCCGCAGAGCCGTGCCGATCCGGGTACGCTGAAACAGCACGAACATGCCGACCGAAATCGCAATCAGCACCGCAATCGTCCCGAGCAGTTCGACATTCACCCGCAACGATCCGAAAACGAGGTTCTTTTCAGGAAACGCGCTTGGGATCGACAGTTGCAGAAAGCCCCACAGCGACCCGCTCAAACTGTTAAAGGCCAGGAACAGGCCGAGCGTCACGATGATGATCGTCAATTCGTCCTTATGCTGGACGGGCCGAATGATCAGATAATAGGTCGCCGCGCCAATGGCGATCGAGATAACAACGGAGAGCAGGAAAGCCACGCCGAAAGGCAGGCCCCAGTCGATCAACTGCCAGGCAATGTAGGCCGAGAATGTCGCCATCTCGCCCTGGGCTAAGTTCGCGATATTGGTCGTTCGATAGATCAGGACCAACGCAAGCCCGAGCGACGCATAGATGGCGCCGTCTCCAATCCCATTGACCAGCTGTTGCAAAAAATAAGACATCATCCGTCCCGCAGTTCAGTCGTGGTCCGAAATCCCGAGCCTTGGCAGCTAGTGCCCGAGATAGGCGGCCCGCACCTCGTCATTGGCGGCGACCTGCGCCGCTGTGCCCGCCACCACCATGGAGCCGGTTTCCAGCACGTAGGCGTCATTGGCTATTTCCAGTGCCAGATTTGCATTCTGCTCGACGATCAGCATGGCCGTTCCCATGGTTCGGTTGATCTGCTGAAGCGCCTCGTAAAGCGTATCAATGATGACGGGAGCAAGTCCGAGCGATGGCTCGTCAAGCAGCATGACCCGCGGCTTCAACATCAGCGCGCGCCCGACCGCGAGCATCTGCTGCTCACCGCCGCTCAAACTGCCGGCCATCTGTTTCCGACGCTCCGCCAGGCGGGGAAATAGCTGATAGTTGCGCTCGACATCTTCAGCGATCTGTAACTTGTCGCTGCGCCTGAAGGCGCCGACCATCAGATTGTCCTCGACCGTGAGATCAGCGAATGTGCCGCGCCCTTGCACGCCATGCGCGACCCCGAGCCTGGCGATCTGGTCAGGACCGAGCCCTTTGAGGTCCTTCCCGTCCAGCAGAACCCGTCCGCTATATTTGATCATTCCGCTGATGGCGCGGAGCGTCGTGGTCTTGCCGGCGCCGTTGGCCCCCAGCAGTACCGCGACATGCCCCTCTTCCACCGCAAGTGAAATGTTATGCAGCACCGCAATACGCCCATAGCCGGCGCTAAGGTCTTTGATCTCAAGAACGCTCACGCTGTTTCCCCAGATAGGCTTGAATGACGCGCGGATCCGATTTGACGTCGGCAGGCTTGCCTTCGGCGATCTTGTTGCCGAAATCCATCACAACGATGTTGTCGGAGATGTTCATCACCATGCCCATGTGATGCTCGACCAGCAGCAGAGTGAGGCCGAAATCATCACGGATACGGACTAGCGTGCGCGACAGCTCGTCCACCTCGGAATGCGCCAGGCCACCGGCCGGCTCATCAAGCATCAAAAGCGTCGGACGCGCCGCCAGCGCACGTGCAAGCTCGACGCGTTTCAACGTCGGATATGGCAGACTATCGACGCGCTGATCATGAATGTCCTCGAGCTGGAGACGTTCGAGAAGCTCCATCGCCGCACGCCGCTGCGCCGCCTCTTCCGCGCGAAACATGACCGGCAAGAATGGCGCTCTCAGCAGCGACGTCCGGCAATGATTGTACCCGCCCAGCATCACGTTCTCGATGACCGTGAGCGACTTCATCAGAGCGAGATTCTGAAAAGTTCGCGCGATGCCCTTTTGCGCGATATCCTTGGACCTACAGCGGGTAATATCCGCGCCTTGGAAGATGATGCGCCCGTCGGTGGGGTTGTAAAGCCGGCTCACACAGTTGAATAGACTGGTCTTGCCGGCGCCGTTCGGCCCAATCAAACCGCAGATCACATTCGGCTGGACCTGAAAGGTCAGCTTGTTAATGGCGACAACACCGCCGAACCGCAAGAACAGGTTCTCGACCGACAGTTTGGCACCACCTGCAAGGCCTTTCGGACTTGCAGGTGCCTTTTGAGCCAAGGCAACATCCATTGGATCATCCCCTCGATCTCATATTCGAAGCAGCTCACCGCGTGAGCGACGTGTCACTGCGGCAAGCCGAGTGCTTCTTCTGCCTGTTTGGCGACGATGCTCATGTCAGAGCCAGGCGTCGCGGATGCGAGCGCCTTGGCCCAGATGGCCGCCGAGGTGCGCGACAACAAAGCATCGGAGCCCATCGCATCGAAGAGCGACATCGCGACCCGTACGTCCTTCTCCATCAGCGCCAACGCGAAGCCTAACGAGAATGTCCGTTCGATTACTGCCTTCTCCCAGAAGTGGGTGGTCTGAAAACTCTGACCGCTCGAGGCATTGACGACCTTGAGCATGGTCGATGGGTCGAGTCCGAACTTTGCGCCGACCGCGAAGACTTCGCTGGCAGCAACGAAGGTGGTTGCGGCGAGCAGATTGTTGAGTGCCTTGACCGCGTGGCCCGCCCCCACCTTGCCGACCAGGAAGACATTTGCTCCCATTTTCTGCAGCAAAGGCAGCGCACGATCATATTCGGCCTGCGATCCACCGACCATGATCGCGAGGCTTGCAGCCTCGGCTCCCTTGACACCCCCGGACACCGGCGCATCGATGAAGCTGATCCCGCGCTTGCTCGCGATCTCCGCATTGGCCACCGAGTTCGTCGGTGCCGACGAACTCATATCGATCACCATCGCACCTTTTGCGAGGTGATCAAGCAGGCCTTGTGTCCCGCCGCCGCCATGCAGAACCTGATCGACCACGGCGCTGGTCGGCAGCATCAGGATGACGGCATCCGCGCCCGCCATTCCCGAGAGATCCTTGACGGCCCGGCCGCCGACATAAGAGACGGCCTCGGATGCGCGTGCGTCATCGGTGTCATAGACGAGAATGTCTGCAGCGCCCTTGAGATGCTTGACCATACGACTGCCCATCGCCCCGAGGCCGATGAATCCAACTGTCTTGAACATTTCAGTCTCTCTTGTTTGTTTCCGCGCTTCTGCTTTTGATTATTGGGCCTTCGGCTCGTAGAGCGGCGTCTTGTGTTCGTAATTGATGACACCGCCGACCGGGACAAACTTCTTCCCGTCAAATTGCGAAATTTGCACCGCTTCGACCGGATATCCGTCCTCGGCGCCGTTCGTGTTGAGGGTGATGCCATCGAGCAGAAGCGGGAGTTTCACATTTTTCATGTGACGCGCGGCATCCATGAAGGCTTCACGCGTCGGTTGTTTCATTTGCTCGAATAAATACTTGGTCGCGTGGCAGATGAACCATCCCGCAGCGGCGCTCTGGTCGGCCGGATTGAGCGAGCT
>JARRQH010000339.1:0-6444 GCA_037381985.1 Pseudolabrys sp. | reverse complement strand
CGGAGTCGGCGCCGCCAGGCCCGGCGCCAGCAGCCGCGGCCGGTCGGCGGCGAAGGCCATCACCGGATAGGCGACGTCGCTGTCGCCGCCGATGAAGCGCAAGGGCCGCGATGTCGTCTTGTGCCAGATCGCTTCGACCTTGGCGGCAAGCGCCGGCGCCTCGACCGCGACCGGCGTCGGGCCGGCCGGCCGGGTCTTGGCGGCGACGACCGGCGACACGATCACCATGATGAGGGAGAAGACCGCCGCCGCGGCCAGGATCCATTGCGTGTGCACCGGGCGAACCTTCACCGCTTGCGGCGCGAGCAGCAGCACCGGCAACAGCGCGAAGGCCGACATCGACCATAGCGAGGTGAGCACGACCCCGGCGCCGAACGCCGCCGTCAGCGGCAGCAGCAACGGCGCCCAGTACGACGCCGCCACCAGTCGGCGGCTCGGCTCCCTAGGCCAGATCATCTCGGTGAGCGTGCCGTAACCCGGCCGCGCGATCAGCAGAACGACAACGATGGGAACGGCCACATAGCCGTACGCGCCTGCCAGATAGCCGAGCACGCTCAAGGGCCCCTTAAGGTACGGGTCCTTGTCGTGCACACCGAATGCGTAGTGGATCGGCGCGTAGTCGTGCTGCACCAGCCAGTAGAGATGGGGCGCGAGCAGCGCCAGCCCCGCGATCACCGTCAGCCACGGCGCGGGCGAGCGGAAATAGCGCGCGCGGCGGCTATCGACCAGCGCCGCGATGAAAAGCCCCGCCAGCAAGAACGCCGACCAGTACTTGGTCATCATTGCCACCGCGGCGGCGAGCCCCGCCAGCACGGCATAGACGAGGCTGAGCCGCTCGTAGGAGCGCAGGAACCACCACGCGGTCAGCGCCCACATCGGCAGCAGCACGGTGTTGACGTTGTACTTCAGCGCGTGGAAATTGAAGAACGGCACGAAGGTCATCAGCGCCACGCCGACGACGCGCTTTTCGACGTCGAGATAATCCGCCGACAACCGCCACATCAGCCACAGCGCGGCGGCCGGCATCAGCATGGCGAGCAGGTAATACGACCACCCCGCCACCGGCAGCACACTGAACCAGGCCCACACCAGGACGGCCCCCACCGGCCCGTGCTTGTCGTAGCCCCAGGCGAGCTCACGCGACCAGGCGATCAGCTCCGTCATGTCGGGATGCAGGCCCTGGGTGCTCTTGGCGATGGCGCCGTAGACCGTCCAGACAACCGCATAGAGCAGGAGCGCCAGCACCACATTGCGCTCGCGCGCCGCCGACACCACGAAGGCGTCGCGCAAGGCACCGGCGGCGCGCCGGATCAAGGAACTAGCCAAGGCTCGCGGCATCGAGATGGCCATGCATGCACGCCAGCAGAAGCGCGCCGAGGTGAAGTTGCAGCACGAAATCGCCGGAGCGGATCAGGCCGCCGAGCTCTGCCGGCGACACCAGCCGGACCTCGATGCCCGGCTCCCCCGGCCCGGCGGCCACGGCCGGCCCGGTCTCCACGAAAAAGGAATGCACCCGGTTCGACAGCCGGGCCGTGCACGGCGAATAGGTGCCGAGCGCATGGACGCACGCGGCGGTGAGCCCGGTTTCTTCCTGGAGCTCGCGCACACAGCAGGTCGCGGCGTCCTCACCCGGGTCGACCATGCCGGCCGGCAGTTCCCAGGTGAAGCCCTCCACCGCCGGGCGGTATTGCCGCACGATCGGCAGCCGGCCGTCCGGCGTCAGCGCGACGATGGCGATGTAATCGCCCTGCCCGACCGCGTGATAGACCTCCGCCGGCACGCCTGGAGTGAACTCCACCTCGCGTTCGATCAAGTCGACCCAGGGCGAAACCTTGCTGCTGCGGCGCGCGGTGATCTTCGGCCAGTCCTCGGCCATCGCGTCACCGGATGACGTTGGGACCGGAGAGATCGCCCCAGACGTCGAACACCGGCTTGCCCTTGAAGTCGGCGGTGCGATAGGCGACGTGGGGCGCGCACAGGATCATCACATCGCTCTTGTCGATCACCTCGTCGAGCGGACGCAGGTCCGGATCGGTGGTGACGAACGGATCCGTGGTCAACACCGCGCGCGCCTGGCCGGCGAGCATCTTCTTGAACTTGTAGCTCAGCGAGGCACGCACGTCGTCGCTCTCGGCCTTGAACGCCATGCCAAGCAGCCCGACCGTGGTATTGCCGAGGTCGACGCGGCGCCGGATGTCGTCGATGACGTGCAGCACCAGCCCCTCGTTGACCAAGAGCGCGGCGTGGCCAAGGCCGAAGCGATTACTGGCGAAGGCCGAGAGCTGCATGGTGTCCTTGACCAGGCACGGGCCAGCGGCAAAGCCGGGGCGCGGAATGCTCTTCAGCCGTGGATAATCGTGCTTCATGCCGGCAAGCACGCGCTGATAGTCGACGCCCGCCGACTTGGCGATCAGATAAAACTCGTTGGTGGCGGCGAATTCGATATAGCGGTAGGCATTGGCGAACAGCTTGCCGAACTCCGCTTCCGCCGGCGTCATGATCACCACTTCCGGCGCGATACGCTCGAGTTGACCAGCGTGCTGGCGCGCGACGGCGCGCTGATGCCGACGATGCGGGCGCCCTTTTCCTTCAGATCGCGGATCATCGACAACAGGCGCAGTTTCGACAGCACCACGTCGTCACGGAAGGCGGCCAGACGCTTGGCCATCGCCTCGCCTTGCGGCTCGGCGGCGAGCATCTTTGCGACGCTGTCCTTGACCGGATACTGGCCCTTGCGCGCCGCATAGACGCGGATCGAGCCGCCGTGGCTCGGGATCGGCCGCGCGTGAAACACTTCGAGACCGTGCATCTCGAGCAGGTATTTCAGGCTCGTCAGCGAATAGTAGCGCAGATGCTCGTGATAGACGGTGTCGTATTGCAGCGTGTCGAGCAGCGGGATGAGATAATGCGATTCGGAGATGAACACGCCGTTGTCGCCCAGCATCTCCATGATGCCGTCGACGATGGCGTGCACGTCCTCCATGTGCGCGAAGCAGTTGGCGGCGGTGATGACGCGGGCCGGCCCGTACTCGGCTTTGACCTTACGTGCCGCTTCGCTGCCGAAATAGTACTTCACCGTTGGGATGCCGCGCTCATTGGCGATGTCGCCGACATCAGTCGGCTCGATGCCGAGCACGCGATAGCCGGCGTTCTTGAAGTTCGACAACAACGTGCCGTCGTTGGAGCCGATGTCGACGACGAGATCGTCCTTGCCGAGGCCGAGCATCTCGGCGGACTCGCGCTGCAGGTCGGCAAAGTTGTCGCGCAGCACCTTGGTGGTGCCGGACGTGTAAGGATATTCCGGCGGGAAGATGATCACCGGATCGACCGCGAGCCCGAGCTGTACCAGGTCGCACTGCCGGCAGTGCAGCAGGTGACGGGAACCACGGCTGCTGGCGCGGCACCTGGCCGATCGGCACCATCTGGTTGACCGGCGGCATGTAGCCGAGCGAGAGCACGTCCTCGAGTTTCTCGCTGCCGCAGACCTGGCAGCACTCAACCGGAACGCTGGCGTTGGTGCCGGCGGCGCGCGCGACTTTGACCCGTCGAGGCCCTCGCTTCGCTCGGGCACCTCAGGGTGACGAAAAGGTGGTTCTTGGCGCCAGATCGGCGTGCTGCCAGTACCAGTCGAGCGTGGGTTTGAGCCCGGCGTCGAGCGGCACGCGCGGCTTATAGCCCAAGGCGGCCAGTTTCGAAATATCGGGGCAGCGGCGCGGCGTGCCTCCCGCCTGCAAGGGCCCCGCGATCAGCTCGATCTCGCGGCCCACCGCGGCGGCCGCCCGCCGCGCCAGATCGGCGATCGCCACCTCTTCCATGGTGCCGAAGTGATAGATGCCGAGATGCTCGCCCTTGTCGCGCATCGCCAAGACGCCGGCGACAAGGTCGTCGATGAAGCAGAAACTGCGGGTCTCCGCGCCGGTACCCTGGATCTCGAACGGCAGTTCGCCCGTCGCCTGCAGGTCGGCCAGCCGCTTCAGCCGCAGCGCGAACTGTGGCACGACGTGCTCCCAACCCATGTCGGGCCCGTAGACGTTGTGCGGGCGGAAGATCAGCACGCGCTCGAAGTACTTGCGGCCGAAATTGATCGCCATCAGCTCGCTGATCAGCTTGCCGCCGCCATAGGAATAGCGCGGGTTGAGCGGATCGGGCACCGACAGCGGCGCGCTCTCGTCGGTCGGCACCTGGGGCGGGGTCTGGTAGACCTCGGACGACGACGCCAGGATCAGCGTGCTGACATTGCGCGCGCGGCAGGCGTCGATGACGTTGATCATGCCGCGCACGCCGACGTCGAGCACGAGGTCGGGCTGGCTGTAGAAGAACTCGGTGCCGTTGACGAAGGCGAGATGGTGCACCTCGTCCATGCCGGCGGTCGCCTTGTCGACCGCGGCGGCGTCGCGGATGTCGCCGGCGATGAATTCGATGTCGTTTTCCACATCGGTCAGCCGGCGCGGCGCCCCACGCGAATTGTCGTCGAGCACGCGCACGCGATGCCCCGCCTTGACCAACGCCTTCACCAGCCCGGAGCCGATGAACCCGCTGCCGCCGGTGACCAGGATACGCCGCGCGCTCATGCGCGTGTCTCCTTGACCGTCTCTTTGGGCGTTACGTCGATCGCAATGCCCTCGCGGTGCGAGCGCTGCGCGGCGTCGATCAATTGCTGCACACGAAATCCTTCCGCAAAGCCGGGCCTTGCCAGGCCCCGGTTCTCGATAGCGTCGAGGAAAAGCTGGGCGAGCCGCGAGACCGGCGCAATCCGCCCGTCCGGGTATTGCGCATCGAGCGGGTCGTCAACCGGCACCGCCATAAGCGCCGTCGCCGGCCGGCGGGCATGAAGCAGCTCGAAGCCGCGCATGTAGTCCTTGGTGCGATTGACCAGCTTCAACGTGCCGTCGTCTCCGTAGAATTCGACGCTGTGGCCGCCGCCGAGGTAGGAGGCGCAGCTCAACGACAGGCTGGCGACCGCGCCGCTCTGGAAATCGAACGCCATCGCCGCGGTGGTCTGCAAGTCCGCGGCACCGGGCAGGCCGGCGAGCCGCGCCGAGAGACGGCTCAGCGGACCGCCGAACCACTCGAGATAATGGAAGCAGTGCGACACGAAGTTGCCGAGCACGCCGCCGCCGGCGTCGCCCGCGGTCTTCCAATTGCGCAAGCGCTGCTGCACCGAATAATTTTCCACGTGCCAATGCACCGCCACATGGCGCAAGCGCCCGATGGCGCCGTCGTCGAGCAGGGTCTTGGCGTGTTGCCAGCAGGCGATCTGATGGAAGCTGAAATCGACCATCGTCGGACGCCCGCTCGCCTCGGCCGCGCGCAGCATGGCGAGCCCGCCGTCGAGGTCGGCGGCGAGCGGCTTCTCCGCGAACACCGGCTTGCCAGCTTGAAGCGCGGCGCAGGCGATCTCCGTCTGCGAGGACGGCGGCGTCGCGATCGCGATCGCATCGACGTCCGTGTGGTCGATCAGCGCGCGCCAGTTGCCATAGGCCTTGGCGATGCCCGCCTTGTCGGCCAGGTCCCGCGTGCGCGCCGCGTCACGGCCGGCGAGCGCCGTGACCGTGCAGCGTGGATCGGCGCGGAATGCGGGTAGTTGCACGGAAAGCCCGTAGTTGCTGCCGACGATGCCGAGGCGGACGGCGGCCACGGCTACGGTTTCCCGTCGGGCTGTGGCGCGCCGGCATGGGCCGGTATCCTTAAGGGCACATCCCGCGCCCCGCGCCGCAGATAAGTCGTGGCGAAAGCGTAGCCGTACCAGCGCAGGTATGCCGGCAGCCACTTGACCACCTGGAATCGGCTCGAGCCTTGTGTGCGCTCGAACCAATTGGCCGGCACTTCGCCGACGCGCCAGCCCAGCCGGTGCGCCTTCACCAGGAGCTCGATGCTGTAGCAGAAGCCGCGATCGGACTCGATTCGGATGTGGTCCATGATCCGCCGAGAAAACAGCCGGAAGCCGTTGCTGGCGTCGCGCGTCGGCAGCCGCGCGAGATGATAGAGCGTGAAGTTGCCGACGCGCACCAGCGTCGCTTTCAGCCAGGAGCAGCCGACCATGCTGCCGCCGGGCATGAAACGGCTGGCGCAGACGATGTCACAGCCGGTCTCGGCCATTTGCACCATCGCGTCGATGATGGCGGCGTTGTAGTCGTCGTCCGCCGGGAGCACCACCGCGAGCGGCGCGTCGCTCACCGCGAAGCCCGAGAGCACCGCGCCGTGCGCGCCCTTGCCGCGGTTGCGCACGAAGTCGATGGCGAGCCCGTCGAGCGCCGCGCGGTTGTCGCGAATCGCCGGCAGGGCGTCGTCGTCCTCGCGGTCGTAGCAGATCAACACCCTGAACGGCGTCGCCACCGACTTGGTCAGGGATTGCAGGGTGCGCAGGATATTGGCGCCTTCGTTGTACACCGGGATGACGATGTCGAGGCGTGACGACGGTGTCGCATTCATCGCTTGATTTCG
>JARRQH010000338.1:0-3609 GCA_037381985.1 Pseudolabrys sp. | reverse complement strand
GTTCGTTGCTTCAGTTTGCCCAACACCGACGGGAGAGCAGGCGCGCAGCGTCACTCGGAACTGGTGGCGCCACGCGATAGATGTGGCGCGAAGTGGAATGCAACGCGGTTGAGATTCGACGACCGCATTCAAAGGGAGAAGAAGAAAATGACTGTGCAATTTCAGATGAACAGTGCCTTTGAAGGCCCAGTGAGCGAAGCGGACTCCTCGGTCCGCCTCGGTCCGGTCAAGCAATTGTTGAATGGCAATTGGGTTGAAGCCGCTGACGGTCGCACCCTTGCTGTCGAGTCGCCTGCAACGCGCAAGACGATCGGGCATACGCCGCGTGCATCCGGCGAGGATGTCGAGCGCGCCGTCGCAGCGGCCGAAGAGGCTTTTCCGAGCTGGAAGAAGGTGGTCGCATCCCAGCGGGGCAAGGCGTTGTTGAGGATCGCCGATGAGCTCGAGGCGCGCCATGAAGAACTTGCGCGGATCATCGCGCATGAAACGGGCAATGCGTTGCGAACGCAGGCGCGGCCGGAAGCGCTGACCTGTGTCGAGGTGTTTCGTTATTTCGGCGGACTCGGCGGCGAGCTCAAGGGCGATACGTTGCCGCTCGGAGACGACATTCTCAGCTATACGCGCCGTGAACCGCTCGGTGTCGTCGGCGCCATCGTGCCCTGGAATGCGCCGGCCACGCTCTCGTCGATCAAGATTGCGCCCGCAGTTTGTGCCGGCAATACGCTGGTGCTGAAGCTGGCCGAGGATGCTCCATTTGCGGCGCTGTTCATCGCAGAGATCTGCAACCGACATCTGCCGCCGGGAGTGCTGAATGTGATCACAGGCCTCGGCATCGAATGCGGCGCGGCGCTGGTCAGCCACCCGCGTATCGCGAAAATGTCGTTCACGGGATCCACAGCGGTCGGCCGCAGCATCCTTGCGAATACGGCGGAGCGCATCATTCCGGTATCGCTGGAACTCGGCGGCAAGAGCCCGGCTATCGTCTGCGATGACGCGGATGAGGAATGGGCCGTGCAGGGCATTGCTTCGGCGATGCGATTCACCCGGCAGAGCCAGTCCTGCACCGCAGGGTCGCGTCTGTTTCTGCATCGCAAGATCTACGACAAGTTCCTCGACAAGCTTGTCGCGTTGATTGGGAGCTACAAGATCGGCAATCCGCTGGATGAAGCGACCGACATGGGAAGCCTGATCAACGCCAAGCAGTTCAACCGTGTCTGCGGCTATATCGACGAAGGTCTGAAGCACAAGGATGTCAAGCTGGTCGCCGGCGGTCTGCCGCCCAAGGACGGTCCTCTCAGCGAGGGTTATTTTACGGTGCCGACGCTGTTTGCCAGCACCTCGAACGACTGGCGGCTGGCCAAGGAAGAAATCTTCGGGCCGGTGCTTGTCGCTATTCCCTGGGATGATGAGGCCGAAGTGCTGAAGATGGCCAACGACAGTCACTATGGCCTTGCTGGCTACGTCTTCTCACGGAATACATCTCGTGCCATCCGGATGGCGCATGAGATAGACTCCGGCTGGGTCCAGGTCAATCAGGGCAAGGGCCAGATCATGGGGCAACCCTATGGCGGCTTCAAGCAGAGCGGTATTGGCAAGGAAATGTCGCTTGGGTCGATGCTCGAAGGCTTCTCCAGATCGAAGACCGTCACGGTCAATCTCACACTCTAGACGAGAGGTCGGGGATTCACAACGTACGGGAGACGGATTGCGTCCGGAGCCAGCAAGAGAACCTGTCAGGGGTGTCCGGCCGATGCCGGATGCCCGTTGGCTGTTCCGAGTATTCCGGCTGATACCGCAACGGTGTGACAGCCCAACCAGTGATCGATATGAAGGCTAGTGACCACATCTATCGCGTCGTCGAGACCCAGATCAGCCAGGGCGAACTGCTGCCCGGAGACCCCGTCGACGAAGAAATCCTGATGGCCCAGTTCGGGGTCTCGCGGACCCCAGTGCGCGAAGCGATCCTTCGTCTGAAGGCCGAGGGTCTCGTCTCGAGTATTTCTCGTGGAGGCGCCATTGTCTCGAAGATGGACTTTGCGCAACTCTTGGCCGTCTGGGAGCTGCTGGCCGAGTTGGAGGGGCTTGCGGCGCGCTACGCATGCGAGCGGATGAACAAGGAGCAGCGTCAGGCTCTGGTCGATGCGCATGACGCTGCGCGAGACGTTGTGGCACGCAACGATGCGGTTGGATGGCAGCAGGCGAATATGGCTTTCCACGAAGTGCTCTATGAGGGGGCTCGCAATCCCTATTTGCGCCAGGAAATTCTGCGCATGCGCGTCCGAACCAGCGCCTATCGGAGTCATTCGTTCGATGCCATGGGGTTCATCGCGCAGTCCTACGACTATCATGGGCGTATCGTGCAGGCGATTTTGGACCACGACGCCCCAACAGCGGCCAAACTCGCCACGGCGCATCTAACGCCCGGGGAAGATGCTCTCGCAGTCCTACGCATGATGCACCAACTTCCCAAAGGGCTGCTCGCCTAACAAAGGCCGCGCGGGACTAATTGACTGCGCTCTGTAGATATATTAGTGACCATCATAAATATATTTAATGGGGGTCACCACGTGGCAAGGATCTGCGCATCGCCCGCTTTAGCGGGACTGCGGGTTATCGATCTCACGCGAGTTCGTTCCGGCCCAACCTGTGTCCGGATGCTGGCTGACTTCGGCGCGGATGTTGTTCGGGTTGAACCGCCGCTCGGCGTCGATCCCAACGAGGTCGCCTTCTCAGGCAATCGGCTCGGCGGCGACTTCCAGAACCTTAATCGAAACAAGCGAGCTCTCACCCTCAATCTCAAGACGCCGGAAGGCTTGAATATCCTGAAGCGCTTGATTGCGTCGGCGGATATCGTCGTTGAGAACTGGAGGCCGGACGTCAAGCGTCGGTTGGGCCTCGACTACGAAGCGCTGAAGGCCATCAATCCGCGCGTCATCCTGGCGAGTATTTCGGGCTTCGGACAGGACGGGCCCTATGCCGGTCGTCCGGGCTTTGATCAGATTGTGCAGGGCATGGGTGGCTTGATGTCGGTCACCGGTCATGCCGAATCAGGCCCGCTTCGCGCGGGCATTGCGGTTGCTGATTCAAGCACCGGGCTCTACGCAGCCATCGGTGTGCTTGTCGCGTTGCGCGAGCGCGATCTGTCCGGTGAAGGACAGTGGGTTCATGCATCTTTGCTTCATTCCCAGATCGCCATGATGGATTTCCAGGTTGCTCGCTATCTCAATGAAGGCGAGATCCCGACACCTGCCGGAAATGATCACCCAACGTCGTCGCCGATGGGACTGTTTCACGCTGCAGATGGCGCGATGAATCTCGGCGCTGCCGGGCAAGGAATCTGGATCAAATTGTGCCGGGTGATTGGCGAGGAGCAGTTGCTCGCCGACCCCGACTTCAGCGATGAGAAGAAGCGTGTTGCGAACCGCGCCCGGCTCAATGCTGCTTTGGAGCGGGCATTTGCAAGGAACACCGTTGCGCATTGGGTGAAAGTGCTCAACGCGGCCGGCGTGCCGGCGGGCCCCGTCTATGACGTGCCACAATTGCTCGACGACGAGCAGGTGCACCATCTCGAGGTCTGCGCCCATACCCAGACAAGCAAAGGAGTGGCAG
>JARRQH010000337.1:0-3609 GCA_037381985.1 Pseudolabrys sp. | reverse complement strand
CTGTTCGACCGCGACGAGCCGCGGGTGGCGGACCTCTTGTTCCACCTGCCGTCGGGGGTAATCGACCGCCGGGCACGGCCCAAGCTCAGCGAGGTCCAGCCCAGCCAGGTGGTCACCGTGGCGGTCACGGTCGAGGAACACCGGCCGCCGCCGCGCAACCGGCCGCGCGCGCCCTACCGTGTCGTCACCAGCGACGACACCGGCACGCTGACGCTCACCTTCTTCAAGGCGCGTCCGGACTGGCTGGAGACGACCCTGCCCGCGGGCAGCCAGCGCTACGTCTCCGGCACCGCCGAGTTCTACGACGGCATGCTGCAGATGGTGCATCCCGACCGCATCGTCGACGAAAAGGGCTTCGCCGACCTGCCGCTGGTCGAGCCGGTCTATCCGCTGACCGAAGGCCTCGCGCTCGGCAACGTGCGCCGCGCCATGGACGGCGCGCTGCAGCGGATCCCGGCGCTGCCGGAATGGCAGGACGAAGCCTGGGTGTCGCGCGAACGCTTTCCCATGTTTGCCGATGCCCTGCGCCATCTGCACCGGCCGGCGGCGCCGCATGACGTCGAACCGGAAAGCCCGGCCTGGACGCGGCTCGCCTATGACGAACTGCTGGCCGGCCAGCTCGCCTTGGCGCTGGTGCGCACCCATATGCGCCGCCAGACCGGCCGCGGCACGGTGAGCGACGGCAAGCTGCGCGCGCGCGTGCTGAAGGCGCTGCCCTACGCCCTCACCCATTCGCAGCAGAAGGCGGTCGAGGACATCACCACGGACATCGGCGAGCCGCAGCGCATGTTGCGGCTGCTGCAGGGCGACGTTGGCTCCGGCAAGACCGTGGTGGCGCTGTGCGCGGCAGCCACCGTGATCGAGGCCGGGCGGCAGGCGGCGCTGATGGCGCCGACGGAAATTTTGGCGCGCCAGCACCTCAAGACGATTCTGCCACTGGCCGAAGCAGCCGGCATCCGCGTCGCCGTGTTGACGGGCCGAGAGCGCGGCGGCGAGCGCACCACCATCCTCGACCGGCTGGCGCTCGGCGATATCGACATCGTGGTCGGCACCCACGCGCTCTTTCAAGACGACGTCGTCTTCCACGATCTCGCGTTGGCGATCGTCGACGAGCAGCACCGCTTCGGCGTGCACCAACGCCTCGCCTTGGCGCAGAAGGGAGAAGCGGTCGACATGCTGGTGCTGACGGCGACGCCGATCCCGCGCACACTGGTGCTCACTTACTTTGGCGACATGGACATTTCCGAACTGCGCGAGAAGCCGGCCGGGCGGCAACCCATCGACACCCGCACCATTCCGCTGGCACGGCTCACCGAAGTGGAGGACGCGGTCGGCCGCGCTATTGCGGCAGGCAGCCGCGCCTACTGGGTCTGCCCGCTGGTGGAGGAGTCCGAGAAGATCGATCTGGCCGCGGCTGAAGAGCGTTACGAGGAACTGCGCCAGCGCTTCGGCGACAAGGTCGACCTGGTGCACGGCCGCATGAAGGGCGCGGAGAAGGACGCGGCCATGGCGCGCTTCGCCGCCGGCGAGACGCAATTGCTGGTCGCCACCACGGTGATCGAAGTGGGCGTCGACGTGCCGGAAGCGACCGTCATGGTGATCGAGCACGCCGAACGGTTCGGCCTGGCGCAGATCCACCAGTTGCGCGGCCGCGTCGGCCGCGGCTCCGGCAAGTCGACCTGCTTGCTGCTCTACCGCACGCCGCTCGGCGAAACCGCCAAGGCGCGGCTCGCCATCCTGCGCGAGACCGAGGACGGCTTCCGCATCGCCGAGGAAGATTTGAAGCTGCGCGGCGAAGGCGATGTCTTAGGTACAAGGCAGAGCGGCACGCCGGGTTTTCGCATCGCGCGCGCCGAGGTGCACGGCAAATATCTCGGCGCCGCGCGCGACGACGCGGCGTTGATATTGTCGCGCGACCCGGCCTTGCAAGGCGAGCGCGGGCAAGCGCTACGCCACCTGCTCTATCTGTTCGAGAAGGACGAGGCGATCAGGTTGATCCGGGCGGGGTGACCGCCGCCGCCACTTTCCTGCCCATCGCCATATCCACCGCGCGCAGCACCGCTTCGAGCGACAGCGTATCGAGACATTCGCTGCGGCTTTCGAGATGGTTGTCGCAGCCGAGCCGGTCGCACGGCATGCAGGGCAGCGCCGGGTTCTGCACCAGCCACACATTGCCGCGATGCTGGATCGAACCGGCATGCGCCCACTCTTCCCGCAGGCCCCCCACCGGCCACGCCCCCATGGTGCGCGGGCTCGCCGGCCCGTAGATCGCCACCGTCGGGCAGCCGGCGGCAGCCGCCAGATGCGTCATCGAGGTGTCGGGACCGACATAGACCGACGCCCGCGCCATGAGCTGCGCCAACTCACCCCAATCGAGCCGTCCGTCCAAGCGTTCGACGCCTTCACCCAAAGGACCCCAGAGCCGGTCGAGATAGGCGCGCTCATCCGGCGCCGGGCCGCCGGTCGCGACCACGGCGAGGCCGCGCGCGCGTAAAGCGCTGGCGAGGCCGCGCCAGCCGTCGTCGGTCCAGCGGCGGATGCGGTACATCGGATTGGCGTGCAGCACCGCGTAAGGCGGCCGCGGCGGCAGCGGTTGCGCGGCGCGCGGCACCACGACGTCGGGCGTGTCTTCGATTCCCAACAAGCGGGCGAGCTGCAGCACTTCGCGCACGCGATGGGTCGTCGGATCGGCCGGCGCGCTGTCATGCAGCAACGCGCGTTTCCAGCCGGCGCCCTTCTCCGGCACCAGCCCGATACGCCGGCGTCCGGCAATCGCCGCCATGACGGTCGGCCGGTCGCCGCTTTGCGTCGATACGGCAAGATCATAGCGCCGCCAGAGTTTGCCGATCAGCGCCGCCGCCTGCAGCGGCCCGGCCTTCTGCGGCAAAGTGATCACATTGTCGATGTCCGGATGGCCGGCGAGGATGCCCTCGGTGCCGCCGAACACCAGCATGTCGATGCGCGCGGCCGGCAGGCCAAGCTTGAGCGCGGCAACGAGCGGCGTCGTCACCAGCACGTCGCCCAGTCGCCGGAGCGTGATGACCAGCACGCGCGGTTGCGGTGGCAAGCGAATGACCACGACCCTCTCCGGAGCACCGGGCAAAGCGGCAGCGCGGGCTATTCCGCGGCCTCGTTCTTATTGGCGACATCCTTGCCGTCATTCTTGGCGACTTGCGCCGCCTTGGCCGTCGCCGCCATGGCGGCGAGCTTCTTCTGCGGATCTTCCGGCTGCACCATGCCGCAGGAGATCAGCAGCGCCATCGCGCTCTCGACCGAGATGTCGAGCTCGATGATGTCCTTGCGCTCGACGAAAAAGAAAAATCCAGTGGTCGGGTTGGGTGTGCACGGCAGGAACACGGAAACGTATTCCTTGGTGTCGCGCGGGATCTTCAGCGCCACGTCGCCGGTCGGCGGCTGCGACAGAAACACCATCGAGTACATGCCGGGCGCGGGAAACTCGACCAGCGCCGCCTTGCGGAAGCTCGAGCCGCTCTTGGAGAACAGCGCCTCGAAGATCTGCTTCATGGTCTTGTAGAGCGGCCGCACGATCGGCATGCGGCTCAGCAGCCCCTCGCCCAGCTCGACCAGCGTGCGGCCGACCAGGTTGGC
>JARRQH010000336.1:0-5938 GCA_037381985.1 Pseudolabrys sp. | reverse complement strand
GTAAAAGCTCACCACAGCCGTTACTTGGGCACCACTTTCCGGAGCCCGCTACCGGTTTTGGATGATCTTTCGTTTTGTGGGCGTCCCCTCCGCCGGGGCTGCGGCGGCACCAGGATAGTATGAGCGACACCAGCGCCGCATCGACCGCCCGCACCGGGGTCACCCGGGGAATCAGTCTGCAGGGCCTCGGCGAAATCGGCGCGCTGATGAAGCGAGGCGATCTCGGCCTCGCCTTCGGCGTGCTCACCATCCTGGTGGTGCTGATCCTGCCGCTGCCGCCGCTGCTGCTCGACTTTTCGCTCGCCATCTCGATCATCTTCGCGGTGCTGATCCTGATGACGTCGCTGTTCATCCAGACGCCGCTCGAGTTCTCCGCCTTCCCTACCGTGCTGCTGATCTCGACCATGCTGCGGCTGTCGCTGAACCTGGCGTCGACCCGCCTAATCCTGGCCCACGGTCATGAAGGCACCGGCGCCGCCGGCCACGTCATCCAGGCCTTCGGCAACTTCGTGATGGGCGGCAACTTCGTCATCGGCATCATCGTGTTCGCCATCCTGGTGATCGTGAACTTCGTGGTCATCACCAAGGGTTCCGGCCGTATCGCCGAAGTGGCCGCGCGCTTCCACTTGGACGCCATGCCCGGCAAGCAGATGGCGATCGACGCCGACCTCTCGTCCGGGCTGATCGACGAGAAGGAGGCGCGCCACCGCCGCAAGCAGCTCGAGGAGGAAGGCAGCTTCTTCGGCGCCATGGACGGCGCCTCCAAGTTCGTGCGCGGCGACGCCATCGCCGGCCTCTTGGTCACCGGCATCAACATCGTCGGCGGCATGATCATCGGCATCGCGCAGCAGGGCCTGACCTTCTCGGCCGCCGCGCATTCCTACACGACGCTCACCGTCGGCGACGGTCTGGTCACGCAGATCCCGGCGCTGGTCGTTTCCACCGCCGCCGGCCTCCTGGTCTCGAAGGCCGGCGTGTCCGGCGCCGCCGACAAGGCGCTGCTCAAGCAGTTGTCCGGCTATCCGCAGGCGCTCGCCATGGCGGGCGGCGTCATGGTGGTGATGTCGTTCTTGCCGGGCATCCCGATGATCCCGTTCCTGGCGCTGGGCGCCGGCGCCTCGGCGCTGGCCTTCATCGTCGACAAGCGCAACAAAACCGCCGCTGCCACCGAGCAACAGGACGCCGAAATCGAAGCCGAGAAGAAGGAGGCCGAGGAGCCGATCAGCGCGGCGCTCAAGATCGACGACCTCAAGGTCGAGCTCGGCTACGCGCTCTTGCCGCTGGTCAACGCACCCGACGGCAACGACCGGCTGACCGAGCAGATCAAGGCGCTGCGGCGCTCGCTGGCGATGGAGATGGGCTTCGTGATGCCTGCGGTGCGCATCCTCGACAACGTGCACCTCGAAGCCAACGACTACGTCATCAAGATCAAGGAAGTGGACGCCGGCGGCGGCCGCATCTTCGCCGGCCAGTACATGGTCATGGACCCGGCCGGCGGCCAGGTCGACATCGCCGGCACCCACACCACCGAGCCGACATTCGGCCTGCCGGCGACCTGGGTCGACGCCTCGCTCAAGGAAGAGGCTTCGATGAAAGGCTATACGGTGGTGGACGCCGCCACCGTGCTCGCCACCCACTTGACCGAGCTGATCAAGAACAACGTGGCGGAGCTGCTGTCCTACGGCGAGGTGCAGAAGCTCCTGAAGGAGCTGCCGAAGGAGCAGGCGGAGCTACTCAAGGACCTGGTGCCGACGGCGATCAACGTCTCCGGCATCCAACGCGTGCTGCAGAACCTGCTGGCCGAGCGCGTCTCGATCCGCGACCTGTCCACCATCTTGGAAGGCATCGCCGACGGCATCGCCTCGACGCGCAACCCAATGATCCTCGCCGAGCACGTGCGCGCGCGGCTCGCCCGCCAGATCTGCGCCCAGCACGCGAGCCCCGCCGGCTATCTGCCGATCATCGCGCTGTCGGCGCAATGGGAGCAGGCGTTCATGGAATCTCTGGTCGGCCAGGGCGACGAGCGCTCGCTCGCCATGCAGCCCTCCAAGCTCACCGAGTTCATCACGCTGGTGCGCGACGCCTTCGAGGCCGCCGCGCGCGCCGGCGAATCCCCGGTGCTTGTCACCTCCGCCGGCATCCGCCCATACGTGCGCGGCATCGTCGAGCGCTTCCGCGCCCAGACGACGGTGATCTCGCAAAGCGAGATCCATCCGCGGGTGCGGCTGAAGACGGTGGGGAGTATCTGAGAGGCGTGCGCGGGCCGGCCGTCGCCGCAAGCGGCGCGCCACCGGAGTGCGCGCAAGGTCTGCTACATGTTCTGCCGGCACGCGCGGTCTGCAGCGCAGCGCGCAGGCCTGTATAGCCCGAGCCGATGACGAGGACATCGGCACGCGCCGCCGGCGCTGCCTCCGCAAACTCCGGTCGCGGCACCAGATCCCACCAATACGGCGACGACTTGAAACCGTCGGTAAAGAGTGCCGCGTTCATTTTATGGCCCCCGTATCGTTTCAAATCCGCGCAATGACGCATTCCATTTTACTGTAGCCGCGCGGGCCCGCCATGCTCTTTCTTCATCCGAAGCCCGATCCGGATGCCGCCGGCGGACATTCATTGATGAAGGCTTGCCTGGCCTCGACGTCTCCGGCAAAACGCAGCGCATCGGCAACATTCATGGAATATGGAATATTGGCCAGCTGCCGCTGATGACCCGAAGACGGCGTTTGTCGGGTAGGAGCCAACTTTTCGATATCAGCGGCAGAATGGCTCACGATCCTAACCGGTCGTAAACGCCCTCTGCTGCATTGGTTTGCGGGGCGACTTCACAATGCAACCTCATTCGTCTAGCGTGGTTCATACGGTGTACTCGCCGAATTGTGCACACATTTTGCGTACAACAACTCTGGCTGCTCATGCGAATTCTCGCCGCTCTCACAATTTCTCTTGGTCTCCTGATCGCCGCGACACCCGCCTCTGCGGCGTGCCGCTGGGACACGCGCGTCATTTGCCCCGGCACCGACACCTCGCCCCTTCAAACGTTTTTCGGCCCTGCTAAGCCCCAGCACTCGCAATGGCACCGTTCGCCCGATCGACGAAGCGCGGTGGTGACCGGTCGCCGTCCGGTTTCGATCCTGCTGAAGCTGAACCCGCTCTGGTGGTTCGGAAACGACAGTGAGCAGACCGTCGATCAGGCGCCCTGGTACATGCCGGGCAAGCCCGAACCGGTGCGCTGGCTGGCCTGGCAATTCCGGAATCCCCTCCAGAACCTCCGCAGCTATGTGTTGGGTGTGCAGGACCGGAACTACCGCGTCACGGGCCGCTCGCCGGTGACGTTGGTGCAGCGGAACGACCTGACGCCGCCCGAGCACGGCTGGCAATGGTCGGTGATCGACACGCCCATCCCGCTGCCGTTCGTCAGCTACAGCGGCAGCCATGTGGTGTGGTATGCCGGCTGGCAGCCGACCGGGTTCTTCGGCTTTAAATTCAATCTGACGGGCAATAATAAAGTCCAGTTGTGGTGATGGGGCGCAATGCGGCGATGCCGGTGGCCACCGCTTTTGGCCTCTCGTTGGCAGAAGCGCGCACTGTGGCGTGACATTCATCCGCCAACCGACCGCATTCGTGAAGACCCGTGACATCGATACCCAACCTCGGCGCCCTGTTCGGCGCGGCAGCCGAAACCACCACCTTTCTGGGGCTTGATGCCTGCGCGGATATCGACACGCTGGCGGCGCCCGTGGCGTTGCTCGGCGTCCCCTGCGCCACCCCTTATGCCGCGGTCGGCGCCTATTGCCGCAACGCGCCGAACGCGCTGCGGCAAGCGACTGGCTCCCTCACCGCCAATGTCGACCGCCACGATTTCGACCTTGGCGGCCCGCCTTTTCCGCGCGCGCACTTACGTCCGGTCGATTGCGGCAATCTGCCGTTCAAGGAAGACGATGGCGCCGGCAACCGGGCGCTGATCGCCGCCGCCGTTGCGAAGATTCTGGCGCGCGGCGCGGTGCCCGCGCTGATCGGTGGCGACGATTCCATTCCGATCCCGATGATCGAGGCGCTCGCCACCGCCGGCGACGGCCGCAAATACACGATCCTGCAGATCGACGCCCATATCGACTGGCGCGACACTCATATGGGCGAGCGCTTCGGCCTGTCGTCCACCATGCGGCGCGCTTCGGAAATGCCGCATGTCGAACGGATCGTTCAAGTCGGCGCGCGCGGCATCGGCTCCGCCGCGACCTCGGACTACGAGGATGCGCGCGCGTGGGGCGCGACTTCCGTGACCGCCCACGACCTGCACGCAAGCGGGCCGCAAATCGCGCTCGATCATATCCCGAAAGGCGCCGACATCATCGTCTGCGTCGACGCCGATGCGCTCGACCCGTCGCTGGTGCCGGGCGTCATCGGTCGCGCGCCGGGCGGCCTGACCTATTATCAGGTCGTCGACCTCATCAAGGGTGCGGCCGCCAAGGGGCGCATCGCCGCCATGGACTTCGTGGAGTTCATGCCCGAGCGCGACGTCGACGGCATCGGTGCGCTGACGTTCGCCCGGCTGATCACGACGGCGCTCGGGGTGCTGGTGCGTCAGCGCGCCTGATCGGCAAAGAGTGCGGGCGCCAACGCCCGTCCGCGCGGCATTTTCGCCGTCTGCGCCGTGCGCGCTGGACAAACCGGCATTTCATGACAATACAGAATGGACGCCATAGAATGGACGTCATGGGCCCGTGTGCCGCACGCGCGGCCCATCCGTCATTGACAGTATGACAATTTATTGGGAGCGACATGGCAGCGGATCAGAACACCATTTTCGTCGGCAAGGGCACTAAGCCCGAGCGTCTCTCCCTGCCCTTCGCCAACCGGCACGGCCTGGTCGCCGGCGCCACCGGCACCGGCAAGACGGTGACGCTGCAGATTTTGGCGGAAGGTTTTTCGCGCGCGGGCGTGCCGGTGTTCGCCGCCGACATCAAGGGCGATCTCGCCGGCATCGCCGTGGTCGGCGAGAAGAAGGACGCCTTCGTCAAGCGCGCCAAGGACATCGGTCTCGACTACCAAATCGACGAGTTCCCCGCCGTCTTCTGGGACATCTTCGGCAACGAGGGCCACCCGATCCGCACCACCGTGGCGGAGATGGGGCCGCTGCTGCTCGGCCGCATGATGGACCTCAACGACACGCAGGAGGGCGTGCTCAACATCGCGTTCAAGCTCGCCGACGACCAGGGGCTGGCGCTGCTCGACCTCAAGGACCTGCGCGCGATGCTGACCTTCGTCGCCGACAACGCCAAGGACATCAAGGCGCAATACGGCAACGTGTCGGCGTCATCGGTGGGCGCCATCCAGCGCCGCCTCTTGGTGCTCGAGGCGCAGGGCGGCGAGAAGTTCTTCGGCGAGCCGGCCTTCAACATCGACGACCTGATGCGCACTGACCGCGACGGCCGCGGCTTCGTCAACATCCTCGCCGCCGACAAGCTGATGGAAAGCCCGCGGCTCTACTCGACCTTCCTGCTGTGGCTGATGTCCGAGCTGTTCGAGGAACTGCCGGAGATCGGCGATCCCGAAAAGCCGAAGCTGGTGTTCTTCTTCGACGAGGCGCATCTGCTGTTCAACGACGCGCCGAAGGCGTTGCTCGAAAAGATCGAGCAGGTGGTCCGGCTGATCCGCTCCAAGGGCGTCGGCGTCTATTTCGTGACGCAGAACCCGCTCGACGTGCCCGACACCGTGCTCGGGCAACTGGGTAACCGCGTGCAGCACGCCTTGCGCGCCTTCACACCGCGCGACCAGCGTGCGGTGCGAGCGGCCGCCGAAACCTTCCGCCCGAACCCGAAGCTCGACACCGCGCAGGCCATCACCGAGCTCGGCAAGGGCGAGGCGCTGGTGTCGTTCCTGGAAGGCAACGGCGAACCCTCGATCGTCGACCGTACCATGATCCGCCCGCCATCGGCGC
>JARRQH010000335.1:0-7296 GCA_037381985.1 Pseudolabrys sp. | reverse complement strand
CGTGGCAGGCGGTCCACCAGCTCGCGATGCCGTCGATAAGTTCCCGCCCGTCGGCCAGCCGGATGCGGCTGCCGGCGGTGCTTTCGACCGGCATCGGCGGCGTCATGGTCTTCATCTGGGCATAGGGCAGCCAGATGTGCTCTAACTCGACAGGCGCCCCAGGCGCGGCGGTGTTTTTACTGGCGTCGCCCGGCATTTGGCGCTTCCTAACCCTTGAATTCCGGCGGGTTTCGGCCCGGCCCGTCCGACAGAAGGCCCTTGATGCACTCGCTCGACCGGTTCGCGCAAGCCAAGCTCGACGATCTTCAACAACGGCACCTGCGCCGCACGCTTCAGCCCACCTACCGCGAGGACGGGCTCTGGGTCGAGCGCGGCGGCAAGCGGCTGCTGTCGTTCTCCTGCAACGACTATCTGAACCTCAGCCAGCACCCAGCCACCAAGCGCACCGCCATGGCCGCGCTCGAGCGCTACGGCGCCGGCTCCGGCGCCTCACGCCTGGTCACCGGCAACCACCCGCTCTACGCCGAGCTCGAAAGCCGTCTCGCCCGCATGAAGGAGGCCGAGGACGCGGTCGTGTTCGGCTCCGGCTATCTCGCCAATGCCGGCATCATCCCGGTGCTGATCGGGAGCGACGGAATGGTGCTGATCGACGAGCTGGCGCACGCCTGCCTCTATGCCGGCGCGCAACTGTCGCGCGGACGCGTGCTCACCTTTCGCCACAACGACCTGGCGCACGCCCGCGAGTTGCTCGCCGCCCATCGCGCCGAGCACGACCGCGCGCTGGTCGTCACCGACGGCGTGTTCTCCATGGACGGCGATCTGGCGCCGGTTGCCGAACTCAACGATCTCGCCAACGAATTCGACGCCTGGCTGATGACCGACGACGCCCACGGCATCGGCGTCATCGGCGGCGGGCGCGGTTCGAGTTTTCTCGGGCCAGAGAAGGTCGAGGTGCCGCTGCAGATGGGCACGCTCTCCAAAGCCATCGGCGCTTACGGCGGCTATCTGTGCGCCTCGGGGCCGGTGATCGAGCTGATGCGCAACCGCGCGCGCACGCTCGTCTATTCGACCGGCCTGCCGCCGGCCGTGGTCGCCTCAGCCATCGCCGCCATCGACGTGATCGAAAGCGAGCCGGAGTACGCGGCGCTGCCGGTCAAGAAGGCGCGGGCCTTCACCCGCGCGCTCAATCTGCCGGAAGCGGAAAGCCCCATCGTGCCGGTCGTAATCGGCGAAGCCGACAAGGCGCTGGAGGCCTCGCGCCTGCTGGAGGACGAAGGCTTTCTCGCCATCGCCGTCCGCCCGCCGACGGTGCCCGACGGCACCGCGCGCCTGCGCTTCACCTTCACCGCACAGCATCCCGACGACGAAATCGAACGCGCGGCCAGTATCGTCCGCAACAAAATCTTGGTGCGCGCATGATCCCGAAAAGTGGGAACCGGTTTTCGGACAAGATCATGCGCAAAGAGAAATAACAATGGCGGCCTATTTCGTCACCGCCACCGGCACCGACATCGGCAAGACCTTCGTCACCGCCGGCCTCATACGGCATTTGAAGGTCGGCGGCGCCGCGGTCGATGCTCTGAAACCCGTGGTGAGCGGCTACGACTCCTCGGTGGTGGAGACCAGCGATCCGGCAGTGCTGCTGGGCGCGCTCGGACGGCCGGTGACGGCGGACGAAGTCGAGCGCATCGCGCCGTGGCGCTTCCGCGCCCCGCTGTCGCCCGATCTCGCCGCCGCCCGCGAGGGCGCGCCATCGACTTCGACGGCCTGGTCGACTTCAGCCGGCGCGCTATCGACAGCACCCGCGGCACGCTGTTCATCGAGGGCGTGGGCGGCATCATGGTTCCGCTCGAAGGCAACCGCACCGTGCTCGACTGGATGGCCGCGCTCGGCATTCCCCTGGTGCTGGTGGTCGGCGGCTATCTCGGCACCATCAGCCACACGCTGACCGCGCTCGACGTGCTGCGTCAGCGCAAGCTCGCCATCGCGGCCATCGTGGTGAGCGAAAGCGAGCGCAATCCGGTGGAGTTGGAGGATACGGTGGACAGCATCGCCCGCTTTGCCGGCGACGTTCCGGTGGTCGGCCTGCCGCGTCTGCCCGCCGGCATCACCGAGCACCCGGCCTTCGCGCGCATCGCGGCGTTGCTCTAACGCCTCACTGGTGCAGTTTCAGAAACGTCTCGAACATGCCTTCGCAGTTGATCAGGCCGTGCAGCAGGATGGTCAGCACCGTCGAGCCGCTGACCCAGCGGAACCAGCCGAGGATCAGCCCGACGATGAAGATCTGCGCGATGACGAAGAAATCGTATTGCAGATGACTCATGGCCCACAGCGCCGAGGTCGCCGCGATCACCAGCCAAACATCGTTGGGATTGCGGTGCCAGCCCCGGAACAGGAAGCCGCGGAACAGGATTTCCTCGCCGATCGGCGTCACCACCACCACGGCCAGCCACAGGATCGGCAGCCAGCCGGCGGCGCTGGCGGTGCGGTAGATGGCGAACTGGAACGGCGTGACGATCGGCTGCCCGAGCAGCCAGCTCGCCAGGTTGCCGATGACGATGAACGCGATCATCACCAGCACGCCGACGATCACCTCGCTGCGGCGCGGAATTTTAAGGGCGAGGTAGTCGGCGATCTTGATGCGGGTCTGCCGCGCCATCAGCATCAGGATGCCGACCTGGATCGGCGTCGAGGCGATGATGATGACGCTGACGCCCACCCCGTCCTGGGCGAGGTTGGCCAGTTGCTGCAGCGAGCGGCCGTAGGCCCAGCCCACGATCACCAGCGCCGCCATCTGCCCGATCAGCATGGCGATGAAGGCAAGCGCAAGCGAGGTCACGCGACCCCAGGGCCGCGGTGCTTCCTGTTCGTCCGGCGCGCTCATGCCAACAGCCCTCGAAAACGGCGATGGCCGGGCGAACCCGGCCATCTTGCTATGAACGTCACGGGTAAAGGCCCGGTTACGGCACCAGGATGACCGAGCCGGTGGTGCGGCGGGCTTCCAGGTCCTCGTGCGCCTTGCGGGCGTCCTTCAGCGCGTATTTGTGCGTGATCGGGATCTTCACCGCGCCGGAGCCGACCACCTTGAACAGGTCGTTGGCGGTGGCGACCAGATCCTCGCGCTTGGCGACGTAGTTGTTGAGCGTCGGGCGCGTGGCGAACAGCGAGCCCTTGGTCTGCAGGATGTTGATGTTGAAGGCCTCGACCTGGCCGGAGGCGCTGCCGAAGCTGACGAAGTAGCCGAGCGGGCGCAGGCAGTCGAGCGAGGCCGGGAACGTGGTCTTGCCGATGCCGTCATAGACCACGTCGCAGAGATTGCCGCCGGTGATCTCCTTCACGCGCGCGGCGAAGTCTTCCTTGCTGTAGTTGATGACGTGATGGCAGCCGGCCTGCTTGGCGAGCTCCGCCTTCTCCGGCGAGCCGACGGTGCCGATGACGGTGGCTATCGTCGGGCAGCTTGACCATGCGCTCGGCCGGCGCCAGCCGCTCCTGGGCGTAGCCGCCAAGACCGACGACATAGGCGACGCGATCGCCGACCTTCAGATCGGTGACGCCGGGGCCGACCGCGGTCACCTCGCCGGCGGCCTCGTTGCCGGAGACGAACGGCAGGCCGACCGGCGACGGGTAAAGGCCGGAGCGGAAGTAGCAGTCGATGAAATTGACGCCCTCCGTCACCCTGAGGTGCGAGCGGAGCGAGCCTCGAAGGGTGGCGGCCGACCACCCCACTACCCCCTCCAAGGTCACGCTGGATCACGCTCAATACCGCTGAATCATCAAGGAAATAGGCGATTTTTGTGCATTGCGTACAGGGGGCGGTTATGGCAAATGGGGAGCGGTTAGAGGGGTTGAAAGCGGCTTTCCGATCCCAGCAAACGATCCCCGTTTCTCCTCGACCGATCCCAGTTGCGGGACCAGGAGGAACACCAAGCCAAGCCTGACCGACACAGCTATCCGACATGCGCTGAAGCGCGTCGAGATGAGCCAGAAGCAAGAAAACCTTGCCGACGGCGAAGGGCGCGGCACCGGTCGTCTTGTCCTCGTCCTCAAGCCGATGCCGAAGCGCGTCACGGCCGACTGGATGGCGCAGCAATGGCGCGATGGGAAGCGCGCCAAGAAGAAACTCGGCGCCTATCCATCAATGTCGCTGGCGCAAGCGCCTCGCCCGCGAGATCGAGTCAGAGGAAATCATCGAACTGATCCGCCCGATCTATGAACGCGGCGCCAAGTCGATGGCCGACCACGTGCGCTCCTACATACACGCTGCCTTTAGCTGGGGCATGAAGTCAGATAACGACTATCGGCAGCAATCCGCTCGGCGCTTCCGCATCCCATTCAATCCCGCGACCGGCATTCCGACCGAACCGAAGGTCAAGGGCACGCGCTGGCTCGACGAGGACGAGTTCGTCCAGCTCTATCGCTGGCTCGAGTGCCCCGATACGCCTGTCCATCCACCGTATACTCGCGCGGCCCGAATTCTCATGCTGACCGGCCAGCGGGTCGAGGAGATCGCAAGCCTCCACATCGACCAGTGGGACGCAAAGGAAAAGATCATCGACTGGTCCACCACCAAGAACGACCAGCCTCATGCCGTTCCGGTGCCGAATCTGGCCGCAGAGTTGATCTCCTCCATCAACGTCAACGAATACGGCTGGTTCTTCCCTTCGGCCAAGGACCCGTCGAAGCCCGTCAGCCACGGCACGCTCTATTCGTTTATGTGGCGCCAACGGGACCGCGGCGTGATCCCCTATGTGACGAACCGCGACCACACCGCATTGAAAGGGAGAATCTCCCCAATAATGGGCCGATAACAGATGCCCGGTATCTGCGTGGCCGTCGTCGCCTCGCTGGTCACTGTGATGCCAGTGCCGACCCCAACCATGGTCAGCAGACTGTCACGGCCAACATACTGCGGTTCGATCCTCGGATGGTGCCCGAGATTGCCGACATGCTTCACGAGATAATCATGAATCTCCTGGCCAAGCGCCGCGTCCGTCACGATGAACTTCTCATCGGCGATCTCGCGCCAACTCACTTCATCTTTCTCTACGAGTGGATGCGTTTCCGGCAGCACCACGAAAACGCGCTCGTCCCACAGATGATCGGCCTCGCATTGCGGCCATTCCTGCGTGCCGGTCAGGAATGCGATATCGAGCCTGCATTGCCGGATGGCTGCTGCGTGTTCGGCCGAGTTGCCATCCAACACCTGAAGTTGAACGCCTTCATGCTGCTCGTGAAACGACTTCAGCAGCTCCTGCAGGAAGCCTGACGCCAGAGACGAGAAGATGCCGATGCGAAGATGGCCGTCCTTCACACGACCAACCGCGTTCACGATCTCGGCGCCTTCGCTGACATAGCGCAGAACCTTGCGCGCCTGCGGCAACAGCCGCTGACCGGCGATCGTCGGAAGCACGCCGCCACTATGGCGATGAAACAGGGCCGATCCAAGATTGTCTTCCAGATCGCGAATGCGCCGGCTAACGGTCGATTCCTGTACGCTAAGGGCAGCAGCGGCTTTTCGGAAGCTCCCATATTCTGAGGCCGCAACAAAGTAGCGTAGCTGTCGAACATTCATGCCAAAATCGAGAATACTTGTGGAATGAATCTTTTCACTTTCCTTCTTTTGACGACTCCGAATGGAAATGTATTACCCGTTTCCATTCGCGGAAAAATGCCGCCGCATGACTGATGCGGCGGCATAGGGCGTCATTGTCTTTGATTGTGCGCAACTAGCGCATCTGGCGAGCCGCCTCGACCATATTGACCAGCGCCGGACGCACCTCTTCCCATTTACGGGTCTTCAAGCCGCAATCCGGATTAATCCACAATTGGCTATCGGCGAGCTGCTGGCGCGCAAGTTTGAGGAGGCCGGTCATTTCAGCAACTTCCGGCACCCGCGGCGAATGGATGTCATAGACACCGGGTCCGATTTCATTCGGATACTTGTCGTTTCGGAAAGCATCGAGCAGTTCCATTTTGGAGCGCGACGTCTCGATCGAGATGACGTCGGCATCCATCTCGGCAATGGCATCGATGATGTCGTTAAATTCCGAATAGCACATATGCGTGTGAATCTGCGTCGCGTCGGCAACGCCGGTCGAACAGAGCCTGAAGCTCTCCACCGCCCAATCGAGATAGGCTTTCCACTCAGAACGTCGTAGCGGAAGACCTTCACGCAAGGCGGCTTCGTCGATCTGGATCATCGTCGCGCCCGCCTTTTCGAGGTCCGCGACTTCATCACGGATAGCGAGCGCGATCTGCCGACAGGCCAGACTGCGCGGCACATCATCACGCACGAACGACCAGTTGAGGATAGTGACGGGACCTGTCAACATCCCCTTCATCGGCTTCTTCGTCAGGGATTGCGCATATTTCCACCATGCGACCGTCATAGGCTTCGGTCGTGACACATCTCCGAACAGGATTGGGGGGCGGACACAGCGCGAACCGTAGCTCTGCACCCATGCGTGCTTGGTGAACACAAAACCGGGAAGCTGTTCTCCGAAGTATTGCACCATGTCGTTGCGTTCAAACTCGCCGTGAACAAGCACGTCGAGCCCGATCGCCTCCTGCCAACGGACGGTGCGCGCCGTTTCCTCCTTCAGGAATGTTTCATAGTCGGCATCATTCATGGTGCCCTTGGCATGCGCAGCGCGCGCCTTACGAACTTCGCTGGTCTGCGGGAACGAACCGATCGTCGTGGTTGGAAACATCGGCAAGCCAAAACGATCATGTTGCAGCTTGGCGCGCTCCACGAATGGCCCCTTGCGCCTCGCCATGTCGGGCGTCACCGCGGCAATCCGGGCCGCGACGGCAGCGTTATGTACCTTTGCAGATGCCTTGCGGGCGGCGGCAGCTTTTGCCGAGGCTTCGAGCGCATCGTCGACCGAGGCGCGGCCCTTGGCCAAAGCCTGCCCGAGCGTCGCCAGCTCGCTCATTTTCTGCACGGAGAAGGAAAGCCAGTTTTTCACCTCCGCATCGAGATCGGTTTCCAGCGACACGTCGATCGGAACGTGCAAGAGCGAGCAGGACGGCGCGATCTGCACATGGTCCGTACCGCGCCTGGCGACCACAGGCTCAAGGCGATCCAGCAACGCCGGCAGATCGGCCCGCCAGATGTTGCGGCCATCGATCACGCCCAGCGACAGCACGAGACCTCGCGGTGCCTTGGCAAGCACCTCATCGAGCTGCTGCGGCGCGCGGACGAGATCGAGATGGAGGCCCGCGACCGGCAGCGACAAGGCTATATCGAGATTGTCGCCGAGGCCACCGAAATAGGTCGCGAGCATCACCTTGAGG
>JARRQH010000334.1:0-4859 GCA_037381985.1 Pseudolabrys sp. | reverse complement strand
GCGCGCCTGATAGCGCGATCAGGCTCCTCCGTCGAACCCTTCAAACGATGGCGGCTGTAGAAACAAAGTGCGCAAAAGGTCCAACATCTGGAGAGAAATGTGTTGAATTCTGGCTATTGCGCCTATTCGGCTTCTGTTGGCGCATGATCTTGTCCGAAATCGGGTTTCCACATTCGGATCGGATCACTAGTGCGGATCGGCCAGCAGCGTGTCGTCGACCACGCGATAGCTGTTGCCCCGCCATTTGACAGTGGCGCCGAAGAAGCTCGTGACGTAGACCGCAAACGACAGCAAGTCGCGCACCGGCACCAGCCAGATGCTGCCGGCGCGTGCCGCGAACTGGCGTTCCATCTGCCAGCATAGAGCCAGCCGTAAGGTCAGCGCAATCGCGGCCACCGCGAGCGCGTAGCCGCTGCCGCCGAGCAGGGCCGCGATCAGCGCGAGCGGTAGGGGATGTGTGATGACGGCGCCGACATGGCCGACCGGGTCGATGCTCTTGATGGTGCGCGCGATGCGGATCTGCGCGCCCAGCATCTGGTGGGCGGAACCGTCGCTGCAGACGTGGCCGAGCGCGAAGCCCGGCACGGCCACTTTTAGCCCGAGTTGGCGCACCGCCTGGCCGATGGCGTAGTCGTCCCACAGGTGATCGGCGAAGGCGTGGAAGCCGCCGATGCGCCGCAGGGTGTCGTGCGAGAGCGCGATGGTGGCGCCGAAGCAGGGCTCGCCCATGCCGGTTGCGAGCGCAACGATCACATTGGGCAGGAAATGGGTGTTGATGCCCATGGCGGCGAGCCGCGCCCACACGCCGCCCTCGGCCACGCCGCGGTACAGGCAGGTGACCGCGCCGACGCCCGGCCGCTGCAATTCGCCGATCACGTCGTTCAGGTAGCCGGGGCCGACCTCGATATCGCTGTCGATCAGCACCAGGGTGTGGTGGCGGGCGTGCTCGGCCATGTTGATGAGGTTCGAGACCTTCAGGTTGTGCCCGTGCACCATCGGGTCGACGTGCAGGCCGATGGTCGCGTCGGGCCGGGCGGCGATCACGCGCTTCACCACGGCGATGGCCGGATCCTGCGGGCTCGAGATGCCGCAGACGACTTGCAGCGGCGCGCCGTAGTCCTGGTCGCACAGCGCGGTCAGGCGCTGCTCCAGGCCCGGTTCGTGCCCGCACAGCGGCACCAGGATGGTCACCGGGACGGGCTGCGCTTCGGGACGCGGGCGACGGGCTCCAGGTAGCCGCAACCGAGTACCGCGCCGGCCAGCAGCACGTCCGCGCTCCAGCGCAGCAATTCAGCTCCAGTCAGCATGCTTTCCGGCTCCGCCTATCGCGATCCATGCAGGCCCTGCCGTATCGGCGTTCGAGCACTGCCCGCGAAAGATACATCAGTTTGTGGTCGCGGCGAAGGATCGGGGGACCCGCGGCAATAGGATTTGTGGCCACGACCGGTAGGAAAATCAAGATGTTCTCCCCAAGAGGGTGCAGGTTGGCGGCGTGCCAAGTGCCCGAGCGGACCGCATCGGCCGCGGGCTCGAAACCGCCGCGTTTTGCGAGTCGCAACACGCTGCGTACTCTACCGTGCCGTGCCGCGCAGCATGGCGGCGCGCAGGGCTGCTATGCCGCCGGGGTCGCGGGCGCCGGGCTGGGCTGAACAGCGCGTTTTCAAGCCGGAATTCAGCGGAAACCGGCGGGCCGGCGTGCTGCCAAAGCGCGGTCATAGTACACCGCTCGAGAACGCGTAACCGGGGACTACGCGGGAGGGTCCGCAAAGTTCCTTGTCCCGCGGGCAAATCCGGCTGGCGGGGTGCGGCTCCGGTCGAAGGCCGGCGCGGAAGTCTCCATCGGGGCCCTTGCGCGGGCGGGCTATGCAAGGCTATCTGCATGAATAGAATGGCTTTTTCGGCCCGCTCGGCGAGCGACGCGAGGCCGACACAAAGGTTCCACACGGATATGAGCCAACAGAACCGTTGCTCATTGCGGTTGGGGCTCAGCGCGGTCAGGCGCGCGTATCGTCCATGGTGATTGAGATTATTGCCGGGCTCGCCTTCGGGATCTGGGCCTATCTGATGGTGGCGCGCGGCGGCTTCTGGCGCGGCGCGGTGCGCGACGATGACGACGTTGCGGCGCCGACCGCATCACCGGAGACTTGGCCGGCGGTGGCGGTGGTGATCCCGGCGCGCAACGAGGCCGAGGGCATCGGCGCCTGCGTCGGCTCGCTGCTCGGCCAGGACTATCCGGGTCCGCTCAGCGTCACCGTGGTCGACGATGACAGCGACGACGGCACCGGCGATGCCGCCAAGAACGCAGGAAAGGCCGCCGCGGCGCCGGGCGGGCCATCGCTCACCGTGTTGCGCGGGCAGCCGCTGCCCGCCGGGTGGACCGGCAAATTATGGGCGGTGAAGCAGGGTGTTGTGGCCGCGCTTGAGCGAGACCCCAAACCGGAATTCCTGCTGCTCACCGACGCCGATATCGCGCATGCGCCCGACAACGTGCGGTCGCTGGTGGTCCGCGCGCGCGCGGGCGGCTACGGGCTGACCTCGCTGATGGCCAAGCTGCGCTGCGCGAGCCTCGCCGAGCGGGTGCACGTACCGGCCTTCATCTACTTCTTCCAGATGCTCTTTCCGTTCCGCTGGGTCATGCAGCCGAAAGCGGCGACCGCGGCCGCCGCCGGCGGCTGCATGCTGGTGCGCGCCAACGCGCTGGAGCAGGCCGGAGGCATCGAGGCCATCCGCCACGCGCTGATCGACGACTGCGCGCTCGCCGCCAGGCTGAAAGCGGTGGGGCCGATCTGGCTCGGTCTCACCGACCGCGCCGTCAGCCTCAGGCCCTACGACGACTTCGCCGAGGTCAAGCGCATGATCACGCGTTCGGCCTATGCGCAGTTGCGCTATTCGCCGTTGTTGCTGATCGGCACGCTCGCCGCCATGACCCTGGTGTTCGTGGCGCCGCCGGTGGTGGCGATTCTTGCTGCCGGATGGCCGCGTTGGCTGGGGCTGGCGGCCTGGGCGCTGATGGCGCTCTCGTTCGTGCCCACGCTGCGGTTCTATCGCGTGTCGCCCTTGTGGGGCATCGCATTGCCTGCCATTGCGTTGTTATATACTTATTACACGCTCGACTCTGCCTACCAGCACGCGCGCCGGCGCGGCGGCCAGTGTAGGGCCGCGCCCAGGCCAACATGACGAGCCTGCAATGACCGAGCCTATCGTGACAACCAGCGCAGACTTCAGATCCGGCAAGGGATCGCACGACGAGAATTTCCCGGTCGCGTCGGTGCTGGTGCGCAAGCGGCACCGGCCGGCGGTGCTCGCCTTCTACGAGTTCGTGCGCGTCGCCGACGACATCGCCGATCACGTCAGCATGAGCGCACAAGACAAGCTCGCGCGCCTCGATAATCTCGAAGGCACGCTTACCGGCCGCAACGACGACGAGCCGCAGGGCGTGGCCTTGCGCACCGTGCTGCGCGAACGTTCGTTGAGCCCGATCCACGCCCAGCACCTGCTGCACGCCTTCCGCCAGGACGTGACCAAGCTGCGCTACACGGATTGGGACGACCTGATCGAGTATTGCCGCTTCTCGGCCATGCCGGTGGGGCGCTTCGTCTGCGACGTGCATGGCGAGCCGCAGTCGGTGTGGCCGGCGAACGACGCGCTATGTGCGGCGCTGCAGGTGATCAACCACATCCAGGACTGCGCCAAGGATTATTGCGATCTCGACCGGGTCTATATCCCGCAGGATGCGCTCGCCGCCGACGGGCTCGACGTGACCGCGCTGGGCGAAGCGAAGGCCAGCCCCGCCTTGCGGGATTGCCTGCGTGGGCTGGTCGAGCGCACCGCCCAGTTGCTGGAAGAGAGCCGCCCGTTTGCGTTGCAGATCGCCGATTCCCGGCTCGCCGCCGAGGTCGCCGCCATCCAGATGCTGGCGGAACGCCTCATCGAGGTGCTGCGCGTGCGTGATCCCTTGAGCGAAAAGGTGCATCTGTCGAAGCCGGCCATGCTGGGCGTCGCGTTCAAGGGCGTGGCCTGGAGCGCGACGCGGCGGCTGTTCGGCGGTGCGACGCCGAGCGTGCACGCGCCGGCGCGGGGGTCGTGAGATGGCGCAAGTCTCGGAGCAACAGGCCGAGCAGGCGGCCGCGGCGGCCGGCCGCGCCCAAAGTAGCGCAAAAGGCAGCTCGTTCTATCTCGCCATGCGCATCCTGCCGCGCGCGCAGCGCGAGGCCATGTTCGATATCTATTCGTTCTGCAAGGCGGTGGACGACGTCGCCGATACCGAGGACATTTCGCGCGAGCAGCGCTTCGCGCGCCTGAACGATTGGCGCGATTCAATTGCCGCGCTCTATGCCGGCAAGACGCCGGCCGGGTTGGAAACGTTGGCGGACGCCGTCAAGCAGTTCGGTCTGCGGCAGGAGGATTTCCTGGCGATCATCGACGGCTGCGAGATGGATGCGAAAGAAGACATCCGCGCGCCGTCCTACGAGATGCTCGATCTCTATTGCGACCGCGTCGCGTCGGCGGTCGGGCGGCTGTCGGTACGGGTGTTCGGGCTTGGCGAAGCGGACGGCTTGGCGCTCGCGCATCATCTCGGCCGCGCGCTGCAGCTCACCAACATATTGCGCGACATCGACGAGGACGCCGGCATCGGCCGGCTCTATCTGCCGCGCGAGGCGTTGCAACGCGCAGGGATCGAGGGCAGCGAACCGGAAGCGGTCGCTGCCGATCCCGCTCTCGGCGCCGCTTGCGCCTACGTGGTCGAGCGCGCGCGCAATCATTTCAAGGAAGCAGACGCCATCATGGCACGCTCGCCCCGCCAGCTGGTGAAGGCGCCGCGGCTGATGGAAAAGGCCTACCGTAAGATCCTCGACGGC
>JARRQH010000333.1:0-3635 GCA_037381985.1 Pseudolabrys sp. | reverse complement strand
GTGGCGCGTAATTCGATTCAATCCCAAGCGACGTCGCTCTAAAACTTCAGCAACCACGGAATCTGCTCGAATACCGCGTGCAGCGAGCCACCGTTGCCTTTGCGGCCGAGCGCCTTGGCCGTGCCGACCAGATCGCCGCGCTTGAGCGCCTGCGCCGCGTCGTGCGTCGACACCGCGATATGCTGCATGGTGCTGGCGTCGCGGTAGCAGTCGATCGAGCAGAGCGTGCATCCGTCGCGCACCAGCTTGGTCTCGTCGAAGTCGTAGATCGAGCACAGCGGCTCTTCCCAGTAGTGGCAGCGCCACAGCTTGAGGTGCCAGTCGAGATAGAAATAGCGGTAGCCGCCGAGGCACGGGAAATGCTGCGGCTCGCCGCGCACGAAGCGCTGCATTTCCTCGAGCGAGCGCGTGGGGTTGACCACGTGCATGTGTGCCTTGACGGTCTTGACCTTTTCGTAGAGCGCAATCAGCTCCTCGCGCGTGAAATCGACCAGGTTGCTTTCGCGGAAACCGAGGAAGCTCGAATTGAGGTTGGTGAGCGGATAGGAGAACGTCACCGACTCGAAGCCGAGGTCTTTGAGGAAATCCGGCAGCGCGTCGAGGTCGAGCAGCCGGCTCAGCGTCACCGACGCGGTGGCGATCATGCCGAGCTCGGTCAGTTCCTTGTTGGCCTCGCGGATCTTCTCGCACACGCCGGGCAGGCCGCGATTTTCCTCGTGCAGCTTGGCGCTCGCCGCGTCGATCGAGATCACGAAGCTCGACAGCCCGGCCTCGGCGAATTCCTGCAGGCGCCGCGGCTTGAGCAAGCCGGCGTTGCTCACCATCATCACCTTCATGCCCTTGCCCGAGGCGTGGGCGATGATGTCGGTGACGTCGGGGTGCAGGGTCGGCTCGCCGCCGGTGATGATCAGATAGCGGATGCCGTTGCGGTAGAGGATGTCGATGGCGTCGAAGGCGCCCTGGCGCGGGGCGTATTCCCAGCGATCCTTGGGCAGGGCGTCGCGCGCGAAGCTGCAGAAGCCGCAATTGGCATTGCAGGCGTTGTTGAGCGCGAACTCGGCCCGTCCGGGCCCGCCCGACGACAGCACCAGCCGCAGCGTCTCAAGCGCGCCCCCGCCCGGCCGCGCCTCTAGGCTATCTTCTGCGAAGGCGTCGCGCGCCGGTTGCGGTAGGGGCTCGTGCATTGTGCAAGCCTAGCGCATTTCCGCCGTCTTCGATACCGGCGAGAAGCTGCCGTGACGCATAGCCGCTAGAAGGTGGGCACGGAACACCGCCGCTGGGATCCTCGGACTCTCCCCGTCATCCTGAGGCGCGAGCGCATAGCGCGAGCCTCGAAGGATGATCGGCCGCCATCCTTCGAGGGCCGCTTCGCGGCCACCTCAGGATGACGGATTGATCTCACCCCAGCGCCGCCAGCACTGCCTGGCCGATCGCCGCCGTGCCGTCGCCGCCGCCGAATTCCATCGGCTTGAGGCCGCCCGCAAAGGCTTTGTTCACCGCTTTCTCGATACGCAGCGCCGCCTCCGCCGCCGGCTGATGGTCGTGCTTGTCGGCCAGCCAGTCGAGCATCATCGCCGCCGACAGGATCATCGCGCTCGGATTGGCCTTGCCTTGCCCCATGATGTCGGGGGCGGTGCCGTGGCAGGGCTGGAATACCGCATGGGTGTCGCCGATATCCGCCGACGGCGCCATGCCGAGACCCCCGACCAGCCCGGCGGCGAGGTCGGAAAGGATGTCGCCGAACATGTTCTCCATCACCATGACGTCGAAATCCCACGGCTTGCGCACCATCATGGCGGCGCAGGCGTCAACGTAGAGCTTGTCGGTGGCGACATCCGGGAACTTGACCGTGCGCTCGTCGAAGATCGCGCGCTGCCAGTTGAAGGCCTTGAACACATTGGCCTTGTCGACCAGTGTCAGCCGGCCCGGCTTGCCGCGTGCCTTGCGGCGCTCGGCGAGGCGCAGACAGAAATCGAACAGGCGCTCGGTCTTGTCGCGGGTGACGACCAGCGTCTCGCGCGCCTCGGTGTCGGTGGTGACGCCCTTGCCCATGGAGGCGAACAGGCCCTCGGTCGATTCGCGCACCAGGATGAAATCGATGCCGTGTTCCTGCGCGCCGACGATCGGGCTCGGCACGCCGGGCACCAGCCGCGCCGGCCGGACGCCGGCATAGAGATCGAAGATGAAGCGCAGCTCCACCTGCGGCATGATCTCGGTGTTGTCGGGATAGCGCACGCTCGGCAGCCCGCAAGCGCCGAGCAGGATGGCGTCGGCCTCCTCGCAGAGCTTGATCGTTTTCTCCGACATCGACTTGCCGGTCGCGCGATATTCCTCCGCCCCGGCCGGCGCTTCGGTGAAGCGGAAGGCGAGGCTGGGCGTGGTCTCTTCGATGCGCCGCAGCACGTCGAGCGCCGGCTGCATCACTTCGGGGCCGATGCCGTCGCCGGGCAATACGGCAATGTGAAAAGCGGAATTGGCGGACATGGGGATTAGCGCTCTCGATGGAAAGTGCGCTAATGAGCATGGAATAAGAGGCTTCCGCAAGGTCGCTACCAACACCCGCTCATTCCCGCGCAAGCGGGAATCCAGGGATGCAAATGCAGAGCTTGCCGCTCCTGGGCCCCGCTTTCGCGGGGACGAGCGGTTGGGGAGAGGGAAACACCAATGCCGCGCTTTGCCGCCAATCTCGGCTTTCTGTTCACCGAGCATCCACTGCCGGCCTGCATCGATGCCGCCGCCGCCGCCGGCTTCAAGGCGATCGAGCTGCAGCACCCTTACGATGTGCCGGCTGCTGACGTTAAAGCCGCTATCGCGCGCAACGATCTCACCATGCTCGGGGTCAACACGCCGCGCGGCGGGGGCAAGGACGATTTCGGCCTGGCTGCGGTGCCCGGCCGCGAGCACGATTTCGACGCTGCCTTCACCACGGCGCTCGATTACATCACCGCCATCGGCGGCAGCGCCATCCATTGTCTGGCCGGTGTCGTCGCGCCCGATGCGGGTGCCGAGGCCGAGCGCACGTTCATCGCCAATCTCACCCGCGCCGCCGACCGGGCGGGCGAGCGCGGCATTACGGTCCTGATCGAGCCGATCAATCAGCGCGACCGGCCCGACTATTTCCTCTATCGGGCGAAGCATGCCGCCGACATCATCGCCAAGATCGGCAAGCCCAACGTGCGCATGCAGTTCGATTTCTACCACGCGCAGATCGTGGGCGGCGACCTGATGACTCGGTTCGAGACGCATCTGCCGGTTGTGGGTCACGTGCAATGCGCGTCGGTGCCGGGCCGCCACGAGCCGGACGAAGGCGAGGTCAACTACCCGGCTGTGTTCGAGGCGGTGGATAGATTGGGCTACCGGGGCTGGATCGGGGCCGAATACCGGCCCCGCGGCGCGACGGAGGCGGGCCTTGGCTGGGCGGCCCCATACGGGGTTACCCCTCATAGTTAACCAGCAATCGTCCTGAAATAGAGAAGTTTTTCAGCTTTGCCGGCGGTCCAGGGGGTGATAAATTAACTTTATGTTTGGACGGGGTAAAAAGGCTGCGGCGGAAGAGACCGCGCAAGCTGCGGCTACGCTGAAGGGAGCCGTGCGCGAAGCGCGCATCGAGGCGGCCGAGCGCTCGGGCGTGGTCG
>JARRQH010000332.1:0-6292 GCA_037381985.1 Pseudolabrys sp. | reverse complement strand
GGGTCGGACTGGCGAATGGGCGTCGGTCCGCCGCTCACCCGCGCCCCCTGAACGCCGACTTGCCAGCGAACCTGGCCTGCTCACCCAGTTCCTCTTCAATGCGCAGGAGCTGGTTGTACTTTGCCATTCGGTCGGAGCGCGCCAGCGAGCCGGTCTTGATCTGCCCGCAATTGGTGGCGACCGCGAGGTCCGCGATGGTGGAATCCTCGGTCTCGCCGGAGCGATGCGATATCACCGTGGTGTAGGCCGCCTTGTGCGCCATCTCGATGGCCGCGAGCGTCTCGGTGAGCGTGCCGATCTGGTTGACCTTGATCAGGATCGAGTTGGCGACGCCGTCGGCGATGCCCTTCGACAGCCGCTCCACGTTGGTGACGAAGATATCGTCGCCGACGAGCTGGCATTTATCGCCAATGAGATCGGTGGCGATCTTCCAGCCCTCCCAGTCGTCCTCGGCGAGACCGTCCTCGACGGAAACGATCGGATAGCTCTTGATCAGATCGGCAAGGTATTCCGCCTGCTGCTGCTTGGAGCGGGTCTTGCCCTCGCCGGCATAGACGTAGCTGCCGTCCTTGTAGAATTCGCTCGAGGCCGGGTCGAGCGCGATGAAGATGTCCTCGCCCGCCTTGTAGCCGGCCTTGCCGATCGCCTTGACGATGACGTCGAGCGCCTCTTCCGCCGACTTGAGGTCGGGGGCGAAACCGCCCTCGTCGCCGACATTGGTGTTGAGGCCCATGGATTTCAGCTGGGCCTTCAGGGTGTGGAAGACCTCCGCGCCATAGCGCAGCGCCTCGGCGAAGCTCGGCGCGCCCGCCGGCACGATCATGAATTCCTGGAAGTCGATCGGGTTATCGGCGTGCACGCCGCCGTTGACGATGTTCATCATCGGCGTCGGCAGCAGGCGCGCTGCCGTGCCGCCGACGTAACGGTAGAGCGGCGCGCCACCCGCAATCGCCGCCGCCTTGGCGGTGGCGAGCGAAACGCCGAGGATGGCATTGGCGCCGAGCCGGCCCTTGTTGGGGGTGCCGTCGAGGGCGACCATGGTTTCGTCGATCTTGGCCTGCAGCTCGGCGTCCATGCCGCCGATGGCGTCGAAAATCTCGGTGTTGACCGCATCCACCGCCTTGAGGACGCCCTTGCCGCCGTAGCGGGCCTTGTCGCCGTCGCGCAGTTCGACCGCCTCATGCACGCCGGTGGAGGCGCCCGAGGGCACCGCGGCGCGGCCCATGGAGCCGTCTTCCAGGATGACGTCGACTTCGACGGTTGGGTTGCCGCGGGAATCGAGGATTTCGCGGCCGATGATGTCGGTAATGGCGGTCATTGGAGGTTCCGGCGATGGCTGGAGGGCTGACGAGCGGCTTCTACAGGATGGAGAACCCTCTTGTCATGCCCCGAGCCGACGGGCATTGCAGGGTCGCGAAAAACGAAGGTCCGATGACGAAAAAACCGCTGCAACTCGGCCGCCCGACCGGCCTGCCCGCCTCGCCCGACAAGGCGCAGCTCGACCGCGTGCCCAATCCGCACCGGGACACCGACTACGTCGCCCGCTTCACGGCGCCGGAGTTCACCACGCTGTGCCCCATCACCGGCCAGCCCGACTTCGCGCATCTCGTCATCGACTACGTCCCAGGGCGCTTCCTAGTGGAGTCAAAATCGCTGAAGCTCTATCTGGCGAGCTTCCGCAACGAGGGCTCGTTCCACGAGGATTGCACGGTGGCAATCGGCAAGCGACTGGTGACCTTGTTGAAGCCGAAGTTCCTGCGCATCGGCGGCTACTGGTATCCGCGCGGCGGCATACCCATCGATGTATTCTGGCAGACAGGACGCCTGCCGAAGGGCGTCTGGCTGCCCGACCAGGGCGTCGCGCCGTATCGGGGACGCGGTTAAGTTCCCGCCGGCGCCGGCCGCCGCAGCCTTAAAGCACAGATCCAGCCAGTCGCGATCAGGGCGAAGACGCCGGCGATCAGCACGCCGGTGATGCCGGCGCCGCTTGACAGACCGAAGCCATAGACCACCGGCCCGGTCGCCTGCCCCAGGAAGAAGAAGCTCGAGTGCGCGGCGGTGGCGCTGGCGCGCGCCGTCGGCGCCAGTTCGGTGACGTAGACCTGGATGCAGCCGTGCAGCATGTACATGCCGCAGCCGAGCAGCACGAACACCGCGAACTCGGCCGGCCACAGCGGCCTGAGCGCGATCATGGCGAAGCAGAACGCCATCGTCACGCCACCGCCGGCCATCAGCCACTTTTCGCCAAAACGGGCGAGCAGCCAGCGCACCGTGAGCGTGTAGAGGACACCGCCGCCACCGAAGCCGGCGATGACAAGGCCGGCGACGGTCGCGCTGTTGACGCCGTCGGCGCGCAGCATTACCGCCACATAAGGAAACAGGCCGAAGACGAAGATCGCCTCCACGAACACCGCCCCGAAGCAGTATTTCGCCAGCGGATTGCCGAATACCGCGCGGTAGCCCGGCAGGAAGCTCGATGGATCGAAGCGCCCCGGCGCCTCGCCCTCGCCCCGCAGTCCCGGCATCGCCAGTGCCAGCGCGACGAACCCGACGGCACCGATGCCGATCGGCACGCTGCGCCAGCCGATGAGATCGCCCAGCACGCCGGCGCCCGAAGCGCCCAGCAGGCTGCCGGTCATGGCGGCGAACCTGCTTGACCGGGACGCGGTCGCCGACCACCGCCAGCAAGATCGGAAAAAGGCCGCCGGCGGCAAGCCCCGCCAGGACGCGTGAGCCAAACAACATCTTGAAATCGATCGCCAAGCCGCCGGCGACGCTCAGCGCACTGACCAGCAGCACGCAGACGACGATCAGCCGCGTCTTGCTCATCATGTCGGCGAGTGCGCCGAGTAGCGGCTGGATCAGCGCGAATGGCAGCGTGTAGCCGGTGGAGAGCAAGGCCGCGGTGGTGGGCGCGACGTTCAGGCCGTGCGCGATCTGCGGGATGACCGGATCGACCGCGCGCGCGAACAACGCGGACGCAAAGGCGATGAAAGCGAGAAGGTTGATGCTGCCGGGCATGGGCGCGCTCGCGCCCGGCGTGTCCGGTGCCGTCATCCTTTGGCCAGCCGGTCGAATTCAACCAGCGTGCGCAAAAGCGGCTCCATCTCCTTGAGCGGCAACATGTTCGGGCCGTCGGAGGGGGCCTTGTCCGGGTCCTGGTGGGTCTCGATGAAGAGCCCCGCGACGCCGACCGCCACCGCCGCCCGCGCCAGCACCGGCACGAAGCGGCGCTCGCCGCCTGACGCCGTGCCCTGCCCGCCCGGCTGCTGCACCGAATGGGTGGCGTCGAAGATCACCGGCGCCTCGGTCTGCTCTTTCAGGATCGGCAGCGCGCGCATGTCGGAGACCAGCGTGTTGTAGCCGAACGAGACGCCGCGCTCGGTCACCAGCACATTGGCGTTGCCGGCGCCGACGATCTTGGCGACCACGTTCGTCATGTCCCAGGGCGCCAGGAACTGGCCCTTCTTGACGTTGACGACCCGGCCCGTTTCGGCGGCGGCGATCAGCAGGTCGGTCTGCCGGCAAAGAAACGCCGGGATCTGCAGCACGTCGACAGCTTCGGCCACCCGCGCGCACTGCGCCGCCTCGTGCACATCGGTGAGCACCGGCAGGCCCAGCGTCTCGCGGATCTCGGCGAAGATTGGCAGCGCGGTGTCGAGGCCGGCGCCGCGGGCGCTTTGGCTCGACGTACGGTTGGCCTTATCGAACGAAGTCTTGAACACCAGCCCGACGCCGACCTTGGCCGTTATTTCCTTGAGCGCGGCCGCCATCTCCAGCGCATGCGCGCGGCTTTCCAGCGCGCAAGGGCCGGCGATCAACGCGAATGGCAGATCGTTGCCGAAACGCACGGCGCCGGCCGAAACGACAGCATTGGGGGCGAGCTCTTGGTCCAAGAATCCGGATTCCTCTTGCGAAGTGGGCGGGACCATGGGGCCCCGGACCCGCCCGGTCAACGGCCGGCTTCGAATACCAGCGCGGCGCCCATGCCGCTCTCCGGGCCCACTACGAAGGCACCGGCCGCCCGCTTCACCGGCAGCCCCGACTGACCCAAGGCATCGTCCAGGGCGGTGCCGTCGCGGACGGCAAAGCGCATCGCGGCAAGCCGCGCCCCGCCCTTCACGTCCGGCGCAGGCGTATCGAAGCGGCGCCGGTAGGCGGCGGGCGTCATGACGGCGATCTCGCCGCGCGGCGTCGCCACCACGAAGCCATCGCCATCGAGCCGGGCATGGTCGACGCCGGTGAAGGCCAGCAGGAATTCGCGGTGGCGGCCCGGCGCCTCCGCCACCATCACCGCGCCAGCGATGCGCTCGACGCTGTTGGGATGGCGCTGGAAGTCGGGGTTCCAAAAGTTCTCCGGAAAGTGTTGCTGGCAGACCGCGAACCGAGTGTCCGGCGCGAGGTCGTCCTCGGCGAAGGCCAGCGAGAAGGCAACCGTGACAGCCGAGCCGTCCGGCCGCTTGCCCTCGCGCTCGAAGCGCATGGTCGCGGAGGCTGCGATGCCGGCACTGCGGAAATCGGCTTCGTCGGCTCGGGCGCTCTCGGATTCCAGCATCATGTGCGACAGCCCCTCCCCGCGCTTGAGGAAGTTGCCGGTAAAGCGACCGAACAGGTCCGAGAAGCCGTCGTCGCCGAGCTTGTCCGGCTCGGCCAGCGTTATCAGCTCGATGAAGAAGCCCGGCAGTTGAATGAGATAATTATGGGTGCCCCAGGGGTGCTTGTTGCGCGCCCCGACCGTGAAGCCGAGCCGGGCGTAGAGATCGGCGGCGGCATCAAGGTTGCGCACCGCGTGGACGCAATGATCGAGACCCCTGCTCTCCGCCATTCTTTGGGCAATCCTTCGGTTGGGCCGGCGACGTTGCCGGCGGCCGAATGATGCCGCAAATGCCGCGCAAGACAAGACCGGTCGCGGGACGCCGAGACGCAGCGCCGCCGGAACGGCGCGTGGCATTTTCGCTAGACGAACCTACACCAATCGGCTCTGCGTCACCGCCGCGCCGATGAAGCTGGCGAACAACGGGTGCGGCTCGAACGGCCGCGACTTCAGCTCGGGGTGGAACTGCACACCGATGAACCAGGGGTGTTCCTCGTACTCGACGATCTCCGGCAGGATGCCGTCGGGCGACATGCCGGAGAAGCGCAGGCCGTGCTGCTCGAGCCGGTCCTTGTAGGCGGTGTTGACCTCGTAGCGATGGCGGTGGCGCTCGGAGATGTCGGTGGTGCCGTAGATCTCGGCGACGCGGCTGCCGCGCGCGAGCTTGGCTGGATAGGCGCCGAGCCGCATGGTGCCGCCGAGATCGCCTTCGGCGTGACGCTTCTGCAGCTCGTTGCCCTGCAGCCATTCGGTCATCAGGCCGACGATCGGATCGTTGGTCGGTCCGAACTCGGTGGAGTTGGCGTCGGCGATGCCGCACAGGTTTCGCGCCGCCTCGATGCACGCCATCTGCATGCCGAAGCAGATGCCGAAATACGGCACCTCGCGCTCGCGCGCGAACTTCGCCGCGCGGATCTTGCCCTCGGCGCCGCGCTGGCCGAAGCCGCCGGGCACCAGGATGCCGTTGACCTGCTCCAGGAACGGCGCCGGGTCCTCGTTCTCGAACACGTCGGACTCGATCCAGTCGAGATTGACCTTCACCTTGTTGGCGATGCCGCCGTGCGAGAGCGCCTCGATCAGCGATTTGTAGGCGTCCTTCATGCCGGTGTACTTGCCGACGATGGCGATGGTGACGTCGCCTTCCGGATTGCGGATGCGCTCGTTGATGGTCTGCCAGCGCGTCAGGTCGGGCGGCGTGCCGGGCTCGAGCGCAAAGGCCGACAGCACTTCGCGGTCGAGGCCGGCGGCGTGATAGCCCTCCGGCACCGCGTAGATGTTGTCGGCGTCGCGCGCCTCGATGACGGCGCTTTCGCGCACGTTGCAGAACAGCGCCAGCTTGCGCCGCTCGCCCTCGGGGATCGGGCGGTCGGTGCGGCAGAGCAGGATGTCGGGCTGGATGCCGATCGAGCGCAGTTCCTTGACCGAGTGCTGGGTCGGCTTGGTCTTGAGCTCGCCCGCGGTCGGAATGAACGGCAGCAGCGTCAGATGGATGTAGACCGCGTGGTTGCGCGGCAGTTCGTTGCCCATCTGCCGGATGGCTTCGAAGAACGGCAGGCCCTCGATGTCACCGACGGTGCCGCCGATCTAACCGATTCGCTTGATTCAATCTAAGCCGTCGATCCGGAAACCAACGACCGACGTTTAATGAAGTCTGTAGGCCCATGAGCCGGCGACGGTGGATCTAGTCCACGGTGCTGT
>JARRQH010000331.1:0-3664 GCA_037381985.1 Pseudolabrys sp. | reverse complement strand
TTCCACCGTCTTTGGTGTGAATTGGGCGACATCGGCCACGAAGGTCGCCCGCGCCGGGACCACGTATTGTGGGATCGCATCGAGCACCAGATGGACCTCGCTGCCGATGGCGACGCGGCCTGCCGCCTCGGTCGGCAGGAAGAAGGTCATGTAGACGTCGCTCAAATCGACAATATTGAGCACCTTACCGCCGGCACCGAGCACCTCGCCCGGCTGCGCCACCCGAAACTGTACGCGCCCGGCGCGCGGCGCCTTGAGCGTGCTGTCGTCGATATCGGCCTGGATGCGATCGACGGTTGCCTTTGCGGCATCGACGGCCGCTTCCGCGTTGATCACCTGCGCGTTGGCCGCGCTGATGGCGGACGCAGCTGCTGCCACCTGCGCCTCGGCGGCGCTGACGGCCGCCTTGGCGCCTTGGTAGCGAGCGCGGTCGTTGTCCAGGGTCTCGATCGCAGCGGTGCCGCGCTTGGCCAAGTCCTCGGAACGGGCGAATCGTTTCTGGGCGGCTTCGAGTTCGGCCTTGCGTTGGGCCACGACGGCGATCGCGGCGGTCTTCTCGGCTTCGCGCTGGACGACCTGCGCCTTGGCGGTGGTGACGCCGACGACGGCGCGCCGCCGTTGTGCGTCCGCTTCGCGCCGCTGTGCTTGGAGCACGTCGGTGTCCATCTTCACCAGCACCTGGCCGGCCGTGACGAAGTCACCTTCGTGCACCAGTATCTGCTTCACCCGGCCGGGATTCTTGGTGGCGATATCGATTTCAGTCGCCTCGATGCGGCCATTTGCGCCGGCAATGCCCGCCGGCAACCCCTGCGGCTTGAAATACAGCCAGCCAAAATAGCCGCCGGCAGCGACGACCAGAACGATGGCCGCGCGGGCGAACCAAGTGCGAGTCTTGTTCACAGTACGACAGTCCCCATTCACAATCGGTCGACCGCTGAAATGAGCAAATAGCGTAGGGGATCGTCCACCTCATGGGTGCACGAATACCGTCACGCCGGCCGACGCTGAACACGGTCGCAACGTTTAGTAGATCGCGATTTGTAACTATTGACCTAGCGCAACCGTGGCGACGTCCAGGCGTTTTTGTCGCTTAAGGTCAGGCGTTCTTGCCGTTGACGGCGACGGCACCGCCGTTCGCGTTGCCGTTGAACTTCGGCGCGCTCGCCCCGTCATAGGCCCACTGCACGTAGATGCCGGCCCAGGTGAAGCCGCCGCCGAAGGCCGCGAAGATCATGCGGTTACCGGCTTTCAGCCTCGGCTCGTAATCGCACAGGCACAGCGGAATGGTGGCGTTGGTGGTGTTGCCGTATTTCTGGATGGTCACCATCACCCGCTCCATCGGCAGGCCCATGCGCTCGGCCGTGGATTCGATGATGCGCTTGTTGGCCTGGTGCGGCACCAGCCAGTCGATCATATCAGCGCTCAAATTGTTGCGGCTCATGATCTCGCCCGCAACCTCCGCCATGCGCGCGATGGCGAATTTGTAGACCGCGGCGCCTTCCTGGTGGACGTAGTGCAGGCGCTTGGCGACCGTCTCCGCCGTCGCCGGCATGCGGCTGCCGCCGGCCTTCTGGTGCAGATGGATCATGCCCGAGCCGTCGGAGCGGATCAGTGCGTCCATGATGCCGTAGCCGTTCTGGTCCGGCTCCAAGAGCACCGCGCCGGCGCCGTCCCCGAACAGCACGCAAGTTGCGCGGTCGGTATAGTCCATGATCGACGACATCTTGTCGGCGCCGACCACCACCACTTTTCGCGCGGCGCCGGTGGCGATGAATTGGGTGCCGATGGTCAGCGCGTAGAGAAAGCCCGAGCAGGCCGCCTGCACGTCGAAGGAGCCGATGTTGCGCACGCCGACCATGTCGCAGATTAGGTTGGCGGTCGACGGGAACTGCATATCGGGCGTGGTGGTGGCGCAGATCAGCAGATCGACTTCGCCCGGCTCGGTGCCGGTCTTCGTGAGCAAGCCGCGCACGGCTTCCGCCGCCATGTGCGAGGTGCCGAGCCCCTCGCCCTTCAGGATGTGGCGTTCCTTGATGCCGGTGCGCTCGGTGATCCAGGTATCGCTGGTGTCGACCATTTCCGCGAGCATCGCGTTGGTCAGCACGTCGGGCGGCACGTAGCCGTGGACGGCGGTAATGGCGGCACGCGGGGGCAAGGTCAAAGCGAAAACTCTTGTCTTTCTGCCGTGTTACGCGGTTCCGGCGGTCGCTATAGACGCAATGTACGCTCCCCTACCCGCGAATGCCACCGTTTCGCGCGACGGTTGGTTAAGGCGAGCGCCGCACCCCGGCAAGCATATCCAACACCGCCGCGGCGGCGCGCGCGCTCGGCGCCTCGCCGCCGATGCCCATCACCGCATCGAGCCGGGCAAGCGCCGCCACCTGGCGCTGCCGCTCGGGCGTATCGGACAGGAGCGGCACCAGCGCGGCGGCGAGCCGCGCCGGTGTGCAGTCGAATTGCAGCAATTCCGGCACCGCCGCTTCGCCCAAGATCAGATTGGCCAGGATCACGCTCGGCACCCGGATCATCAGCTTGCCAACGCCGGCCTCGAGCAGCGAGACCTTGTAGGCAGCGACCATGGGAATGCCGGCCAGCGCCAGTTCCAGCGTGGAGGTGCCGGATTTGGTCAGCGCCGCGCGCGCCGAACGGAAGGCGGCGAGCTTTTCGGCCGGATCGGTGACGATCCGCGCCGGCACCGGCCAGGAGCGGACGGCCGCGCGCACGGTATCGGCAAGCCGCGGCACCGCCGGCACCACGACCTCGAGCGCGCCCACGCGCTTTGCCGCCTCGCCGACGGCAGCGCCGAACACGCCGGCCATGCGGCGAATTTCGCCGCCGCGGCTCCCCGGCATGACCAGCAGGATCGGCGGATCGGCGAGACGGCGTTGCGCTTCTTGCGGGTTGGGCCGCAGTTCGTCGACGCGCTCGATCAGCGGATGGCCGACGTATGTGCCGGGCGGACCGCCGAGACGGTCGAGTTCCGCCGGCTCGAACGGCAGCAGCGTCAGAACGCGGTCGACGTAGGCCTTCATGGAGCGGGCGCGCCACGGCCGCCAGGCCCAGACCGAGGGGCAGACGTAGTCGACGATTCGGATGCCGGGCAGCGCCTTGCGCACGCGCTTGGCGACGCGATGGGTGAAATCGGGGCTGTCGATGATCACCAGCACGTCCGGCCGCGCCGCCACCACCGCGTCGGCGGCTTCACGGATACGTTTAAGAATAATCGGCAGCTTACTGGGGATACTGGAAAATCCGACGATGGCCAGATCGCCGAGCGGGAACGGGCTGGGCACGCCCGCCTCGGCCATGTGGGTGCCGCCGACCCCGGAGATGCGGACGTGCCCTTGCGTGCGGGCGCGCAAGGCCCCGATCAGCGCGGCGCCCAGCCGGTCGCCGGACTCCTCGCCCGCCACCAGGAACACATGCGGCGCATCGGCGGATTGGTCGGGGGCGGCCACCATCGGCCTCACCCTTGCGCCGGGATGGGCACGCCGACGACGAACACCTTGGCGCGATCCGCCTCGGCCACCAGCGTCTCGGGCTCGGCAACGATGCTGCTGCCGGCGGCGACCGCCAGCCCCGCGAGCCCCGCCCGCACCACGCCCTCGACCGTGCGCGGCCCGATGGCCGGCAGGTCGAAACGCCGGTCCTGGCCGGGCTTGGG
>JARRQH010000330.1:0-3666 GCA_037381985.1 Pseudolabrys sp. | reverse complement strand
GCCGCGCCCGGCCATCAGGATGCGTGCCAGCCGGTCCTGCGCGACCGGGCTGCCGCGCCGCGCCGCGCGCAGAAACAGCTGTGCCGCTGCCGGCTCGTTCTTCTCGACGCCGGTGCCGTTGAACTCGGCGATGGCGTATTCGACCATGGCGTCGATGTTGCCGGCGACCGAGGCCGCGTCCATCAACTGCATGGCCTTCTGCTGGTTCCTGGGCACGCCGCGGCCTTCCTTGTAGAGCGTGCCGAGCGCGTACTGCGCCTTGTCGTTGCCGGCCGCCGCGGACGCCGTGAGCAGCTTCACCGCGTGCGCGATATCCTTCGGCACGGTCTTACCCTGCAGATAGAGCAGCGCGAGATCGTAAGCGGCGAGCGCGTGTCCCTTGTCGGCCGCCTGCTGCAGCAGGTCGGCGCCTTTCTTCGGATCCTTCGCGACGCCCTGGCCGCCGAAATACATCATCGCCAGGGCGAATATGCCGTCGGGGTCGCCGCGCGCGGCGGCGAGCTCGTACCAATGCGCGGCCTTGGCGCTGTCCTGCCCGACGCCGAGGCCGTTGGCGTAGAGCTCGCCGATCAATGTCATCGCCTGCGGTTCGCCTTTCTGCGCTTCCGCGGTCGCGTATTTGAGCGCGGTCAGATAGTAGCCGCGCTGGAAGGCACCGTAGGCGAGATCGACCTGGTTGTTGTCGGCCGGTTTGGTGGCAGCTTGGGGCGCCGGCGATTTGTCCGGCGTCTTGGCGTCTTGCGCGAACGCTGGCGAAGCGAGCGCCAATGCCGCCAGCGTCAGAAGCGCCGCGCGGAGCGAATGCCGCCGCATCACGCGATCGCCTCCGGCAGCCGCAGACGCGCGGTCGCCGTTTGCAGGGTCGCGGCTATTGCGGCCTCGTCGCGCCATAACCAGTCGCCGAGCGCGACGAAGTCGGCGCCGGCGGCAACCAGCGGCGCAATCTCGTCGAGGCTGTCGGCGTAGGCGACGCACGGCAGCTCGAACAGCTCCGACCACCAGGTGACGCGTTCTTCGGTCGCCTCGAACGGTGGCCGCCGGCCGGTAGTATCGGGCCGCCCAAACAGGACGTAGTCGGCGCCGCGCTCGGCGGCGACCATGCATTCGTGCCGGCTCGCCAGCCCGCCGAGGCCGACGATGCGCTCGGGCTTCAGCCGTTCCAGCGCGTCCTCGAAATCGTCGAGGCCCGTGAGATGCACGCCGTCGGCGCCGGCGCGCGCCGCCAAGTCCGTATGGCCGTCGAGGATCAGGGCCGCATCGGCACGCTGCACCACAGGCGCCAGGGTCTTGGCGCGGTTGATCAGGGTGCGCTCGTCGCCCGCCTCGGGCCGCAGCAGCACGGCGGCGATGTCGGCCGCCGCCAGCGCGTCCTTGAGCGGCGCGACAAAGGCCGCCGCGTCCGCGATCTGCGGCGTCAGCAGGTAAAGCCGCGGTTGCGGCCGCGGTTGAGCTTGGGTCGGTCGCGAAGCCATGGTTCCGGCATGGTAGCCCAATCGGGCGGTAGTTTGACGCTTTCTACTAACCCGCGCCGCCGCGCCGCGTCTCGGTGAAATTGCCCAGCGCCGTCGCAACTACGGCGACGACGCTGTCCCAGTCGCCGGGGTGGGGCTGCCGGAACAGGCGAGCGCTCGGGTACCAGGGGCTGTCGTCGCGGCCGAGGAACCAGCGCCAGTCCTGGATGTGGGACATCAGGATCCACACCGGCTTGCCGAGCGCGCCGGCGAGATGCGCGACTGCGGTATCGACGGCGATCACCAGGTCGAGCTGGCAGATCGCCGCCGCGGTGTCGGCGAAATCGGCGAGATCGGCATCGAAACGCGTCAGGTTCGGCCGGCGCGCGGCTTCCGCCAGGTCGCCCTCGCGGGTTTGCTGTTGCAGGCTGACGAACTGCACGCCCGGCACCGCCAGCACCGGCGCGAGGGGTTCGAGCGCGATGCTGCGGTTATGGTCGTTGGCGTGATCGGCCTTGCCCGACCACACCAGACCGACGCGCGGCGCCGGAATGCCGGCGAGCTTTGCCCGCCATTTCTGCATCCGCCCGGCCGGCACCTGCACATACGGCACATCCGCCGGAATGGTCTCAATCGTCGTGCCGAACGCGAGCGGCAGGCTCATCAGCGGACAATGCACGTCGAACGGCGGCAGGGCCGCGCCGCGGCTCACGCGCGCGATCGCCGGATCGCCGATGAGCGGCAGCAATGCGCGGGGCAGTTCCAGCACGATCTTGGCGCCTTTGGCGGCGACCAGCGGCAGATAGCGCAACATCTGGATGCTGTCGCCGAGGCCCTGCTCGGCGTGCAGCAGGATCGTCTTGCCGGCGATGTCCTCGCCCTGCCAGAGCGGCTGCGCGAACCCGCGCGGCGCCTCGATGCCGCGCCGCCAGCGCCATTCGTAGCCGGCGAGCCCGTGCGTGAAATCGCCCAGCGACAGTTGCAGGAGCGCCTTGTTCCAGTGCGCGTCGGGTAGATCGGGCGCGCGCGCGATCGCGGCATCGAAACATGCCAGCGCCTCGTCGGCGCGGCCGAGATAGCGTAGCGCGCTGCCGCGGTTGACCAGCGCGAAGGCGTAATCCGGATCGATCGCCAGCGCCCGCTCGTAGGCGGCGAGCGCCTCGTCCAGCCGGTTGAGCTCGACCAGCACGTTGCCGCGGCAATTATGGGTGCCGACGCTGTCCGCGTTGAGCGCCAGCGCGCGGTCGTAGGCCGCAAGCGCCTCCTCGAAGCGGCCGAGCTCGCGCAGGAGATGCCCCAGGCCCGTCTGCGTGTCGGCGTCGCCGGGCTTCTGCGGGGCGAGGCGTTCGAGGTCGGTGAGCGCGCCGGCGGTGTCGCCGCGCGTCTGGCGCAGCTTGGCGCGCGCCTGCAAGGCGGCGGGATGGTCGGGCTTGAGCGCCAACGCGCGGTCGAGGCTCGCCATGGCCTCGTCCTCGCGCGCGAGCAGGCGCAGCGCCTCGGCGCGGTTGACCAGCGCGTCGACGTAGGTCGGTCGCTGCGCCAGCGCCGCCTCGTAGCTCTTGAGCGCCTCTTCGGTGCGCTGCATTGCCACGAGCGCGTTGCCGCGATTGTTGAATGCTTCCGGGTAGCCGGGATTGAGCGCGAGCGCGCGCTCGAAGCTCTCGACCGCTTCTTCGTTGCGGCCGAGCTTGCGTAGCGCGTTGCCGCGATTGTTGATGGCACCGGCGAAGTCGGGCTGCAGCGCAATGGCGCGGTCGTAGCTTTCGACCGCCTCGGCGGCGCGGTCGAGCGCGGCGAGTATCATGCCGTAGTTGGAATGGGCGGCGGCGGCGCGCGCGTTGGCCTTGAGCGCCTGGCCGATCAGCTTGAGCGCCTCGACCGGCTGGCCGCGCTGATGCATCAGCACGCCGTAAAGATGCAGCGCGTCGAAATTGTCCGGCTGCGCCGCAAGCACTTCCCTGTAGAGCTTTTCCGCCTCGCGCAGGCGTCCGCCCTGATGCATGGCGGCGGCGCGCTGCAAGAGGGCTGGGATGTCGGCGCGGAGCGATTGCGGAGCGGCTTCGGCCATGGCGTTTCACGCGTGACGGGCAGGGACTTGGAGCGTTTCCAGGCGAAGTGGGAACCGGTTCGCCGTCCGGAAACGCAACAAAACAAAGACTTAGACAGGTTCATCGCTTTGGTGAGACGGTGAGCGTGTCTAGGACGCAAGAAACGC
>JARRQH010000329.1:0-3669 GCA_037381985.1 Pseudolabrys sp. | reverse complement strand
CCTCGACCCATGCCGCCGGCATCGTCATCGGCGACCGCTCGCTGTCGGAGCTGGTGCCGCTCTACCGCGATCCGCGCTCCGACATGCCGGTCACCCAGTTCAACATGAAATGGGTGGAGCAGGCGGGCCTGGTGAAGTTCGACTTCCTCGGCCTCAAGACCCTCACCGTGCTGCAGACCGCGATCAAGCTGGTGCGCCGGCGCGGCGTCGACATCGACCTGTCCGCTATCCCGCTCGACGACAAGAAGACCTACGACATGCTGGCCCGCGCCGAAGCCGTCGGCGTGTTCCAACTGGAAAGCGCCGGCATGCGGCGCGCGCTGCTCGACATGCAGCCGGACCGCTTCACCGACATCATCGCCCTGGTCGCGCTCTACCGCCCGGGCCCGATGGCCAACATCCCGACCTATTGCGCCCGCAAGCACGGCCTGGAAGAGCCGGACTACATCCACCCCAAGCTGGAGGCAGTGCTGAAGGAAACCTTCGGCGTCATCGTCTATCAGGAGCAGGTGATGCAGGCCGCCCAAATCCTCGCCGGCTACTCGCTCGGCGATGCCGACCTGTTGCGGCGCGCCATGGGCAAGAAGATCCGCAGCGAGATGCAGAAGCAGCGCAGCATCTTCGTCAAGGGCTGCACCGAGCGCGGCATTGAGAAAAGCCAGGCCGACGCCATCTTCGACCTGCTGGAGCGCTTCGCCGAATACGGCTTCAACAAGAGCCACGCCGCGGCCTACGCGCTGGTCGCCTACCAGACCGCCTACATGAAGGCGAACTATCCGGTCGAGTTCCTGGCCGCGACCATGACGCTCGACATGAACAACACCGACAAGCTGTCGGAATTCCGCGCCGAGGCCGAGCGCCTGGGCATCGAGGTGGCGCCGCCGTCGATCAACCGCTCCTGCGTGCCGTTCGAGGTCGACGGCAACACCATCGTCTACGCGCTGGCCGCGCTCAAAGGTGTCGGCGAGCAGGCGGTCGAGTCGATCGTCGACGCGCGCGGCGACAAGCCCTTTGCCGATCTCGCCGACTTCGCCCAGCGCATCAATCCGCGTGCCCTCAACAAGCGCGTGCTGGAAAGCCTCGCCGGCGCCGGCGCCTTCGATCAATTCGAGGAAAACCGCGCCCGCGTTTTCGCCGGCGCCGACGTTGTCCTGCGCCAGGCCCAGCATGCGCACGAAGCGGCCTCCGTCGGCCAGAACGAACTGTTCGGCGGCGGCGACATGCGCGAGCCCATCGTCCTGCCGCAGGTCGAGCCCTGGCTGCCGCCGGAGCGCCTGCAGCGCGAGCGCGACGCCGTCGGCTTCTATCTTTCCGGCCATCCGCTCGACGACTACGCGGTGGTGCTCAAGAAGATGCGCGTGCAGTCGTGGGCGGACTTCTCGCAAGCGGTCAAGAACGGCATCACCGCCGGGCGCGTCGCCGCCACTGTGGTCTCGCGCATGGAGCGGCGCACGCGCACCGGCAGCAAGATGGGCATCATCGAGCTGTCGGACCCGACCGGCACCTACGAGGCGGTGATCTTCTCGGAGGGCCTGGCCGAATACCGCGACCTGTTGGAGCCCGGCAGCGCGCTGCTGTTGTTCCTGTCGGCGGAAGTGCAGGGCGACGAGGTGCGCGCGCGCATCCAGTCGGCCGAGCCGCTCGATGCCGCCGCCGCCAACCTGCACAAGGGCTTGCGCGTGTTCCTGCGCGACGACAAGCCGCTCGAGGCGGTGGCCAAGCGCCTGGAGCCGATCGCGCGCAGCGCCGCGCCCAACGGCGACGGCGAGGTGAGCATGATCGTGCAACTCGCGGCCGGCACAGAAGTTGAGATCAAGCTGCCCGGCCGCTTCAAGGTCTCGCCGCAGATCGCGGGCGCGCTCAAAGCTGTCCCCGGCGTACTGCAGGTCGAGGCGTTGTAGGCGGCTGTCACAAACCCCGCTGTCACAAACGTCACAGAGCCGTCACCGCGTTTAACCGGACGCGAACCGCGTTCCTTGAACCTCTTTCAATACGTGCATGCCATGGTCGCCCTCATCGCAACGGGAGGTCGTCATGCTAGCTGAAATCTTCTTGCTGAAACTGGAATTCCTGGTGCAGGCCACGGTCGCCAAACGGGCGGCGTCGCACGCCACGCGGTTCGTGCCGATCAAGCTGCCGTTCGGCTTCCGGGCGGCACGCGTCTGAGAACGGGCGCCCGCACGGCGCTTCGGCGGCGCGCCTTGGCTGCGCCGCCCGCGTCGTCACGATAAGTGCGGAATGCTGGTGAGGTTGTAGACCAAGCCGAAGACGGTCATGCCGAACGCGACGGCGGCGATCGGGATGCGCGGCGTCGCCAGCCAGATGACGAACTCGGCCAACGTCTTGTAGACGACAGGGTGGAGCGCATCGTTGGTGGCTAATTGTGCTGACGCACAGGATCGGTGGTGGGGTCGCTCATGGCGGCTCTCCTTTGGCCCCGGTTGCGTCGCCCACCTGGCGATCGGCCCACCTGCGCGTGCCGGCCGGCGTCGTGAGTGTAACGTCGGAACTTGGCCAAAGTTCGTGGCCCGCAGCGTTCCGCCGCGGGCCATTCGCGATCTCGGCGCAATTCCCCAGCCCCTTTAGACTGGACGAATTCCCGCCTCGAGCGGCAGGTCGGTCAGCCCGCCTGCCGCCGCCACGCCGGGAAGGGATCGGGCAGCGTGCTCCACGCCGCAACGTCCATACCGGGCTTGCCGGACACGAGGCAGGCGTCGAGCTGGGCACGGATCGCGTCCTCGTCCATGCCCGTACCGATGAAGACGATCTCTTGACGGCGGTCGCCGTAGACATCGTTCCAATGCGTCTGGAGCATTTGCCGCCAGCTCGGATCCTGAGGCCAACGCATCGGGGGCACCGCCGCCCACCAGAAGCCGAGTGCTTCGGTGCGCACGATCGCGCCCGCCTGGCTTAATTCGCCCAGCCAGTCGGGACGCGTGGCAAGCCAGAAATGCCCCTTCGTCCGAATGACCCCGGGCCAAGACTGGCGCAGGAAATTCTGGAATTTCATCGGCTCGAAGGGCCGCCGCGCACGATAAACGAAGCTACGCACGCCGTATTCTTCGGTTTCTGGCGTGTGACTGGCAAAGCCGTAAAGTTCTTTGGCCCAGACAGGATGTTGCTCGGCCTTCTCGAAGTCGAAGCGGCCGGTATCGAGCACCCGCTCGAAAGGCACCTCGCCGAAGTTCACTTCTATGACGTCCGCCTCCGGATTGAGCGAGCGGATGATCTGCCGAGCGGCATTGCGTTGCGCGGTGCTGGCATCGTCGATCTTGTTGAGTACGACCACATCGGCGAATTCGATCTGATCGACCAGCAGGTCGACCAGTGTGCGCTTGTCGTCCGCGCCGAGCGACTCGCCGCGGTCGCGCAAAAACGCCTGCGAGGAATAATCCTTCAGCAGATTGGCGGCATCGACCACGGTCACCATCGTGTCGAGCCGCGCGACATCCGACAGGCTGTCGCCCACCTCGTCGCGGAAGCTGAAGGTGGCGGCGACCGGTAGCGGCTCCGAAATGCCGGTCGATTCGATGAGCAGGTAGTCGAAGCGGCCTGCCGCCGCCAGCGTGCGGACTTCCTTGAGCAGATCGTCACGCAGCGTGCAGCAAATACAGCCGTTGGTCATTTCGACCAGCGTCTCATTCGTCCGTGACAGGTTCGCATCGCCAT
>JARRQH010000328.1:0-4638 GCA_037381985.1 Pseudolabrys sp. | reverse complement strand
TTGAAACAGCACGTTTTTGCGCGCGATAGCGTCGAAAACTTGTAAGAACGCACGCGGCTATCACGCGCGATTACATTTATCCCTGTGCCGCAGTGCTCCAAGCGGGGTCGCTGTACACACTTCGTTAAGCCGAAGACTGTTTTTTTCATTGCGTTGTAGTAAACGAAATGCAGTGCGCGTCGACTCGCGACGCGTACTGATGCGACACCCGCCATGATCTATATGGCTAGGAGGGCAGCAATGGCGAAACGTAAGAAAGCTAAGGCGGCTTCTAAGAAGAAGGCCGCCAAGAAGACCAAGAAGACCGCGAAGAAGACGAAGAAGCGGAAGAAGAGGCTTTAGTCTTTCGCCACTTCCCGACCTTCACACCCAGTGGCGAAGGTCGCGTCATACGGGCCGGTGTGCGCCGTGGAGTGGTCTTGCGCTGTGCGGACGTTCCACGGCGCCGCCGGTACCGGATGATGACAGAGGGCGTCGGAGAGACATGAGGTCTCGCCGACGCCCTCCGTGTTTTGGGCGGCCCGTTTCCGAAGTTTGTGAGACCTGGCAACGGCCTTGGGCACGAACTTCGGAAGCAAGGCGGCACTTGGGAGCGAAACCATGGCGCTGGCGGCGAGGCGGAAGGCGCAATCCAAGAGGGCGTCCGATAAGGGCAGGCCAAAGACCAAGAGTTCGGCAAGAAAGGCGGCCAAGAGGGCCGCCAAGAAGGCGGCTGAGAAAGCGGCGAAGAGGGCGCCGCCGAGAAGGACCGCCAAAGCGATCAAGTCGATCGCGTTGTGGTACTGGCCGACCCCGAACGGCTTCAAGGTCTCGATCATGCTGGAGGAGTGCAGGCTCCCCTACACCATGATCCCGGTGAACCTCGCCAAGGGCGAGCAGTTCAATCCCGACTTTCTCAAGATCGCCCCCAACAACCGCATGCCGGCGATCGTGGACCCTCAAGGACCGGGTGGGCGGCCGATCTCGATGTTCTATACCAAGGAAGTGAGCGGGCGTGACGAGGGCGATCAGTGGCTGATCTGGCAGATGGGCGGCCTCGGGCCGTAGGCCGGCCAGCTCAACCACTTCAAGCGCTACGCGCGCGAGGCGCTGCCTTACGCCATCAAGCGCTACGAGGATGAGGTCAACCGGCTCTATGGCGTGATGAACACGCGGCTTGCCGACCGTGAATTTCTCGCCGGCCGCTATTCGATCGCCGACATGGCTTGCGTCGGCTGGGTCAACCTGTGGAAGGTGCAGGACCAGACCATCGACGATTTCCCGCACTTGAAGCGCTGGCTGCAAACGGTGAAGGCGCGGCCGGCGGTACAGCGCGGCATGGCATTGGGCAAGGCGTTGCGCGAGGGCGTCGACATGAAATCGGCGGACGTGCAGGCGGTGCTGTTCGGCCAGCGCGCACGCTGAGCGTCACGGGCGTCGGCGGGTCACAGGATTGCCGTGCGGGTCTGGTCGGATCCGGGTGACCGGCCTTCGGTTGGCCGGCCTTGCCTGTCCGCTCGCGACGGGAACTCGCCGGGTGGTTATTGCTCACTAAACGCAAGGGGTTAGCGATCCGTCACCGAGGCGGGTGAAGCGCCTGTTTGCGGCGCTATAGCGGCGGAATCGCCGCGTTTCGCGCAAGGACCTCCGCGCGCGTTCACCTTCGATTCATCGCAACACTTAAACTGCTATTCAAATTTTCTCCCGATCATCGCGGACGTCGGGCGTGCAATGACGCGCCGGGCAACAGGGTTTGAGTGCGGCATGGGACGTGTCGCGTAACGCGAAGAACAGGGGAGGCCGATATGGCTTACATCGACAACGCGGCGGCATCCGCCGCCATCGACCCGGCGAACGCCGGCGACTGCTTCGACTGCGGCATGGCCTATTCGGCCGGCGCCGGTGTGGCGATCGATCTGGTGGAGGCGCACAAGTGGTTCAACATCGCGGCCTCGCGCGGCCACAATGACGCCGCGCGCCTGCGCCGCGAGATCGCCGAGCTGATGAGCGACAGCGAGATCGGCCAGGCCCAGCGCGCCGCGCGCGACTGGCTCAAGAGCCACCCGATGCCGCTGCCGCAGAACGTGACGCCGATCCGCGCCGCGGCTTAAAGGCCCGGTCACTAGTGGAGCGAATTGGACATTTGATACCCGGTTGCAGCGGGCCACCCATCACATGTCAAATTCAAAGATCCAGTAGAATCAAATGGTTGCTAGTGGTCCGCTGCTTCCGACATTTGCTCCGGAGCTTGCGGCAACGGGACGCAAATATCGGAGGCGGACCGCTAGCGGCGATCGCGATGCCGGCGCGGCCGCTGCGGTCTGGAATATTCGTCGACGACGGGACGGCCGTCGTAAAACGGATTGGGCTGGCACGAGCCGGGCAGGCCGCTGAGGGTGTCCCGGCACTGCTTGAGGGTGAAGTAGTAGCACTCGTTGGCGAACTCGCCGCCGCCGTTGGGGTCGACGAGATGCGCGCACCATTTATAGGGATCGGCGTGCGCGGCCGGCGACGACAGCAGGGGCAGCGCAAGCGCCGCCAGCAGCGGGACGGTTCCCGGTCCTATCCGTCGCATCATATTCGGGCCTCCGGAGTTGGTCATTCGTCGGCAGGATAACCCCGGGTACGACCTTTTCTTGGCCGAGGCCCGAAAAAATTGACAGGCGCGGTCGTCCAAGCGTGTCTAAGTGCGTCCAAGGGCGCCAGGATGTTTGACCGGGGCAGGGCTATTCCTATAGGCAGTTGCGCACGCGGAGACGTGGCCGAGTGGCTGAAGGCGGCGGTTTGCTAAACCGTTATACGCTCCAAAGGCGTATCGAGGGTTCGAATCCCTCCGTCTCCGCCATAACCAATTATAAAAATTGATAATTTCGCCCGCGTCAGCGCATGACGAGGTCGTCGCGCGTGCCGTCCGGCTGCTTCATGAGCGCGCTCGCGCTGCGGGGCCGGGGCCCGTAATAGCTGCCCTTGCGGATAATGGGCTGTGGATTGAACAGCACCGAAACCATCCGCTCCATTAGGTTCTTCGACGACACCGGCTTGAGCAGGAACTCGTTGATGTCCACCGAAATGGCTTCCTTGACCTTGGAATATTCGTTGTGGGCCGTCAGCATGATGACCGGCAGGCCGGGTGCGGGAAGGCGTCCGGCGAAACCAAGCTGCCCATGAAGTCCGGCCTCTCCATCCGGGGCATCTCCCAGTCGAGGATGACGACGTTGGCGCCCGCCTTGCGCACGGTCTCCAGGCCGGCCACGCCGTCGCCGGCTTCCCAGATGATGCCGACCCCCATGCTGGTGAGCATGGCCTTCACGATTTTGTCGAACGCTGGCGTCATCGTTGACGACGACCACCTGTGCTTCCGCGAATCGTGCCGCAACGGCAGCGATGCTGACCTGTACCATCGCCCGGTGGTTCCTCTTGAGGTCCTATCATTCCACCACGGAAGCGGTGGCGATCGATTGAACATCAGATTCATGTTTAATCTGTTTGCGCCAGCCAATTCTTAAGCGGCCAAAGGTGGCGCGCGTTGTGGGGAACCGTCATAAGTTATTGATATAAAATAACTAAATACGTATGCGCACCCCAGTCGGCCGTCCGGGGGGCGGAAGGCGGGTGCGAGAACGTGGACCAGCCTGCCTGCCATCGCCAAACGGCTTTCGGCGGCCGTTCTGCCGGTCCTGCCGGCGGCGATCCCGATAAGGTTCGGTCAGCCAAGGGAGAAAGGAGGCAGGACAGGACAAGAATCACCCGGCCCGAATCCGGGCCCTGGGGCCGTCGAACCGGGGGTCCGACGTCCGCCAACGAGGCAGGCCGAGCGGCACGGGTGACGCCAAGCACCCGGCTTGTGCGGCGTGAATTGCAACGAATGCGGGTGATATGTCAAGAAACTCTTTCAGGTTGCTTCTCCGCCCTGAAATAAGCCTTTGATTTATTTACATAATTTAATGATGTCGCCGGATTCGGATGAGGCCGTCGAGGGGGCGGGAGGCGGTCGGCAATTGCGTGTTTTCTGCGCAACAGTCGGTCGAAAACCGATCCAAAAGCCTGTGGGAAGGGGCCTTCTTCATTGCGTGCGAGGGCGCGTCAGATAATGTCGGTCTTGCGACGGAGGGGGGCATCCCCGGGTCGCGCTTTCCAGTGTGCCGGACTGTACGCCGGTTAGCGGGGGGCTAAAAGGGAAGGTTCCAATGGTGCTGTCGCACGCGGCGGATACTGAACCCTCTCACGGTAAACTAATGTTTGGAGGTTCAAGATGAAGATGGTGAAAAGCCTTCTCCTCGGCTCCGCAGCGGGTATCGTTGCGATCGCTGGGGCGCAGGCGGCCGATCTTCCCGTTAAGGCCAAGCCGGTCCAGTACGTGAAGATTTGCAGCCTTTATGGTGCCGGGTTCTACTACATCCCGGGCACCGATACCTGCCTGAAGATCGGCGGGTTCGTCCGTGCGGAAATGAATGTTCACGCCAACGGCTCGCTCACGGCGTATCAGAACGGTAACCTCGACAACCCCGGCACCAACTGGGAAAACACGCGCGTCCGCTTCGGCATCACCGCCGACGCGCGTTCGCAGACCGCCTACGGCACCCTGCGCGCGTTCGTGTACATGGCGCCGACCAACACGAACCACAGCGGCGCGTACAACAAAGTGTACTCGCCGGCGGG